>NZ_MTBP01000001.1:2259370-2582138 GCF_002911665.1 Actinomadura rubteroloni | reverse complement strand
CCGCTCGAGTACCCCGAAGGGCCTTTCCGCTCGACTTGCATGTGTTAAGCACGCCGCCAGCGTTCGTCCTGAGCCAGGATCAAACTCTCCATCAAGGTCCAACGACACACCCAGGGGGCGAACCCCGGACATGCCAAACC
The DNA here is from genome assembly GCF_002911665.1 of Actinomadura rubteroloni. Taxonomy (NCBI): domain Bacteria; kingdom Bacillati; phylum Actinomycetota; class Actinomycetes; order Streptosporangiales; family Thermomonosporaceae; genus Actinomadura; species Actinomadura rubteroloni. The sequence goes on along the minus strand of NZ_MTBP01000001.1, from coordinate 2,581,998 downwards.
TCATGAAGGGATCGAAATCCCAGCATGCCGACCCCAAACGAGATCGGCTTGCCTCAAAGAAATCCCAGACCACCATCGAAACAGTGGCCTCGGGGACGACCCGAACCATGTCGGGCCGTTATAAAGGCACTGGCTTTTAACACGCTGTTGAGTTCTCAAGAAACGGACACCCACCGCGCTCCCACCACTTCCGTGATGCTCGCTCCGGGGCAACCCTTCTAACTTACCGGAAACTTCCCCCCTGTCAAACCCGACCCACCGGACCAGATTTGAACAAGAGACCAGCCCACCCCACACCAAACCAGACGGCCGAAACCGCCACCACGGTCGATCAGAGGAGTCCCACCGGGCCGTCCGCCTCGAAGGCGTCCCGCATCCCGTGCCGGGCTGTTCACTCAAGCGTACCCCGGCCCGAACCGTAGTCCGTACCGTCTTACGCCAAGTGATTCCCCGGAGACCGTCCGCCTTGCGGCGTCCCGCGTCCCTCGGGGCATGGAGAACATTAGATTCGCCCCTGGCGGCCGTCAAATCGGGACGTCCGCAGGTCGGCCGCTGACACCGGGCTCACGCACTCCGACCTGCGTTGACGCGGCTCGCTGATACCGGGCGGAGATCGGTCGTCAGCCCGATGTCAGCGCGTGGAAGCGGCCTGTCAGCGGCGTCGGCCACCGTGATGGACATGAACGAAGTCATCAGGGCCGAGGGCCTGCACAAAAGGTATGGGACGACCCATGCGCTCGCCGGAGTGGATCTGTCGGTCGGACGCGGAACCGTCCTCGGCGTGCTCGGACCGAACGGCGCGGGAAAGACCACGGCCGTCCGCACGCTGGCGACGCTCATCAAGCCGGACTCCGGGCGCGCCGAGATCTGCGGTTTCGACGTGGTGCACGACGCCGTCCGCGTCCGCGCGAAGATCGGCCTGACCGGCCAGTACGCGTCCCTGGACGAGGAGCTGACCGGCACCGAGAACCTCGTCATGATCGGACGGCTCCTGGACTTCCCGCGCGCCGAGGCCAAGGCGCGGGCGCGGGATCTGCTCGCGCGGTTCCGGCTGAGCGACGCCGCCGGACGCGCCGTGAAGACCTACTCGGGCGGCATGCGGCGCCGGCTGGACCTGGCGGCGAGCCTGGTGAACCGTCCCGAGGTCGTGTTCCTGGACGAGCCCACCACGGGCCTGGACCCACGTGCCCGCAACGAGGTGTGGGAGACCGTCCGGACGATCGTGTCCGAGGGCGCGTCCGTCCTGCTCACGACGCAGTACCTGGAGGAGGCGGATGCCCTCGCCGACCGGATCGTCGTGTTCGACCAGGGCCGCGTCATCGCCGAGGGCACGGCCGACGAGCTGAAGGCCGGCGCGGGACGGCAGACGCTGGTCGTCCGCGCTGCGGAGGCGCACCGGACCGAGCAGCTCACCGCGATCGTGACGCGGCTCACCGGCGAGCGGCCGGACGTGTCCGACTCGGGCCTGGTGTCCGTCCCCGTCCCGGACGCGACCGTGCTGTCCGCGCTGGTCCGCGCGCTGGACGAGGCCGTCATCACCGTCACCGAACTGGCGCTGCGGATGCCGAGCCTCGACGAGGTGTTCCTCAACCTGACCGGCCACACGGCCGAGACCGCCGACGAGAAGATCATGGAAGGGAGCCCGGCATGACCACCGCCGTCCTCGCCCCGCCCCGCCGCATCAGCCCCCGCCGCACGCTGCGCCACGGGCTGACGCTGGCCTGGCGCAACATCGCACAGCTCCGGCACTCGCCGGAGAAGCTGATCGACAGCACGCTGATGCCCATCATCTTCCTGGTGCTGTTCCTTTACGTGTTCGGCGGCGCGGTCCAGGGCAGCACGCGCGCCTACCTGCAAGTTCTGCTGCCCGGCCTGGTCGCGCAGATGGCGATGTTCGCCACGATGGGCCTCGGCACGGCGTTGAACGAGGACATTCACAAGGGAGTGTTCGACCGTTTCCGGAGCCTGCCGATCGCGCGGTCCGCGCCGCTGGTCGGGACGATTCTCGGCGACACCGTCCGGTTTGCGACGTCGATGATCTGCCTGACGGCGTTCGGTTCGCTGCTCGGGTTCCGGTTCCACACCGATCCGCTGTCGGTGCTGGCCGGGTTCGGCCTGGCGTACGTGTTCTACCTGGCGGTGAGCTGGATCTCCGTGCTGATCGGGCTGGTGGCGCCGTCCCCGGAGACGGTCCAGGGGCTGGCGTTCCTGTGGGTGATGCCGCTGACGTTCGGGAGCAGCATCATGGTCGCCGACACGTCCACGATGCCGGGCTGGCTGCAGACGTGGGCGAAGGCGAACCCGGTCTCGCATCTCACCGAGTCCTTGCGGGCGCTGATGCTCGGCGGTCCCGTCGGGAACCACGTCTGGTACACGCTGGCGTGGGCGGCCGGGATCCTGCTGGTGACGTTCCCGCTGGCCATGCGGATGTACGCGCGCCGGGCGTGACGCGTCAGGCACGGAGCGCGCGGATCTCCTCGCGGGAGAGGGCGCGGCCCCGCGCGTGGGCGGCCTCGTAGGAGGCGTCGCCGAGCGCGGAGCGGGCCGCGTCCTCCGCGGCGAGGAGATCGTCGTTGTAGGCGTCCCGGTAGCCGTTGAGGGCCTGCGCGGCGCCGAGCAGTTCGGCGGCCCGGACGGCGTCGCCGCGGACGGCGCGGTGGAGCGCGAGCCCGCACAGCACGGCGGCGACGCCCTGGTTCCCGATCATGATGTCGCCGTCCAGGCGGGCGAACGCGCGGGCGTGCCAGTGGTCGGCGGCCTCGGTATCGCCCTCCAGGGCGGCGAGGGTGGCGAGGCGGCTGAGGACGCTCACCGCGGTCGAGCCGAAGTCGGGCCGGAACATGCGCTGTTCGACCAGCCCGAAGGCGTGTTCTAGGGGCACCCGGGCGGCGGCGAGGTCCCCCGCGCGGCGGGCGATGTCGCTGAGGCCGACGTAGCCGTTCGCGGCCTCGGAGAACTCGCCGACCCGTTCGGACTGGACGATGCCGAGGCGCAGGTCGCGCTCGGCGCCGGCGATGTCCCCGGCGTACGCGCGGACCTTCCCGGTCTCCACCAGCACCGACGCGCCCTGTTCGGGGCTGACGCCGGTGACGGCGTGCGCGTGGGCGCGTTCGCCGTGCCGCAGGGCGGTGTCGAGGTCGCCGCGGGCGAGGGCGAGGCGCATCAGCGCGGTCCGCCCGATGATCATGCCGACGCGGTCGCCGAGCCCGGCGAAGATGGCGTGCCCGGCCTCGGCGTGCACCTCGGCGGTCGCGATGTCCCCGTCGTTGGCGGCGAGGAACGCGGTGCCGAGCCGGACGGCGCCCTGCACCCACGGGTCGGGGTGGTCGGCGATGGCGGCGAGCCGTTCGCCGCAGAGCGCGTAGTCGCCGCTGAACAGGCAGGACAGCGCCCTGACGACGACCAGGCCGGGGTGGGCGGGCTCGGGCGGGACGACGCGCAGCGCGTCGTTCAGGGCGATGCGGAGGCTGCCCGGGGTGGGGCCCTCGCTGTCGAGCATCTCGCTGACGAGCCGGGCGCTGAACTTCATGATCGCGAATTCCTCGGCGAGGCCGGGCGGCGCGGTGTCGCCCGCGATCGCGTCGACCTCCAGGGCCCAGCCGCCCGCCTCCCGCTCCAGGTCGCGCATGAACCAGAACCAGACGAGCGACCCGACGAGCCGGACGGCGCACGGCACGTCCCGGACGTCCACGCAGTGCCGCAGCGCGGCGGCGCAGTTGTCGCGCTCGGCGGCGAGCCGGTCGGCCCAGCGGAGCTGCTCGGCGCGGCGCAGCTCGGGCTCGGCGCGGGCGGCGAACGCGGCGACCCAGGCGGCGTGCCGGTCGCGGACGGCGCGTTCCTCCCCCGCGTCGGCGAGCCGTTCGGCGGCGTAGACGCGGACGGTCTCCAGCAGCCGGTACCGGACCTCGGTGTCGCCGTCGGCCATGACCAGGGACTTCTCGACCAGGGCGGCGACCACGTCGATGAGGTCGGTGGCGTCGCCGTCCCCGCAGACGGCTCCGGCGGCGTCCGGCGTGGCGCCGCCGGCGAACACCGACAGGCGGCGCAGGACGGTGCGTTCGGCGTCGTCCAGGAGGTCCCAGGACCAGTCGACGACGGCGCGGAGCGTGCGGTGCCGGGGCAGCGCGGTGCGGCTCCCGGCGGTGAGCAGCCGGAATCGGTCGTCCAGGCGCTCGGCGACCTGCGCGGGGGTGAGGGACCGCAGCCGCGCGGCGGCGAGTTCGATGGCGAGCGGGATGCCGTCCAGGGCGCGGCAGATCCGCACGACGTCGGGCGCGGTCGCGGCGTCGACCTCGAAGCCGGGCCGGACGGCGGCGGCGCGGTCGGCGAACAGGCGGACCGACGCGTGGGCGAGCGCGTCGGCGGGCCCGGCGTCCTCGGGCGGCAGCGGCAGCGACGGCACCGGGCACAACGCCTCGCCGGTGATGCCGAGCGGTTCGCGGCTGGTGGCGAGGACGCGGACGGCCGGGGCGGCGCCGAGCACGCGGTCCACGACGGTCGCGACGGCGTCCACGAGGTGCTCGCAGTTGTCGAGGACGAGCACGGCGTCGCGCCCGGTCAGGACCTCGGCGAGCCGGTCCAGCGGCGGGATCGGCGCGCGGTTCTCGCTGAGCAGCAGGCTCTCGTGGACGCCGAGCGCGGTGAGGACGGCGGCGGGGATGTCGCGGCCGTCGCTGACCGAGGCGAGCGGGACGAACCAGACGCCGTCCGGCGTGTCGTCCAGGAGCCCGGCGGCGGCCTCGGCCGACAGCCGCGTCTTGCCCGCGCCGCCGGGGCCGGTGAGCGTGACGAGCCGGGACTCGCGGACGAGCTTGCGGACCCGTTCGGTCTCCGACTCGCGTCCGACGAACGTCGTGAACCGGGCGGGCAGGTTGGTGCGGCGCGCGGGCGCCGGGGCGGGCTCGCGCCGCAGCAGCGCGAGGTGGACGGCCGTCAGTTCGGGCGAGGGGTCCGTGCCGAGCCGGTCGGCGAGGACGTCCCGGCCGTCGGCGAAGACGCTCAGGGCGTCGGCGGGCCGTCCGGCGGCGGCGAGCGCCCGCATCAGCAGGCCGCGCAGCCGCTCGCGCAGCGGGTGCGCGGCGACGAGCGGTTCGAGTTCGGCGGCGAGCCCGGCGCCCGCGCCGAGCGCGAGGTCGGCGTCGGCGCGGTCCTCGACGGCGGTGAGCCGCGCCTCCTCCAGCCGGGTGATCGCGGGGGCGGCGAACGCGGCGCCGGCGACGTCGGCGAGGGCGGGGCCGCGCCACAGGTCCAGCGCGGCGCCGAGGGACGCGGCGCGGCGGCGCGGGTCGGGGTCGGCGCGGGCGGTGGCCACGGCGTGCTCGAACGCGACGGCGTCCACGGCCGACGGGTCGAGCGCGAGCCGGTACCCGGTGGGGCCGTGCTCGACCAGGTCGCGTCCGGCGGCGGCGCGCAGCCGGGACACGACGGCCTGGAGCGCGTTGCCGCCGGGCGGGTCGCCGTCCCACAGGTCGTCCAGGAGGCGGTCGGCCGAGACGGGCCGGCCGGGGTCCAGGGCGAGCCGGATCAGCAGGGCGCGCAGGCGTGCGCCGCGGACGGGGACGGCGCGGCCCGTCTCGTCCCGGACGTCGAGGGTCCCGAGGATTCCGATGCGCACCCGGCCATTGTCCCCCGCGTTTGGAGGGGGACGAAATGAGCACGGAGGTGCGCATGGTGGACCTCGTGTGGGTGCTGGACTGCGCGGACCCCACCGCGCTCGCGCCGTTCTGGGCGGATCTGCTCGGCTGGACCGTCCGGGGCGACGGTGGACGGTACGAAGCGGTGCTGGACGCCGACGGTGTGACGCGAATGCTGTTGCAGCGCGTCCCGGAGCCGAAGACCGTGAAGAACCGGATGCATCTCGATCTCCGCGTGTCCGACATGGACGTCTGGTTGCCGCGGGCGCTCGGGCTCGGCGCGTCCGTCGTGCGCGGGCCGTTCGACGACGGGGGCTGGCTGACGACCGTGCTGGCCGATCCGCAGGGCAACGAGTTCTGTCTCATCGTTCCGCCGGAGTGACGTTTGACACGCGCGGGACGGGTAGCCCGGGCCGCATGGATCTGTCTTTCCTGAAGCCCCTGTACCGCCGTCCCGGCCCGTTCGTGTCCGTCTACGCCGAGCTGCTGCGTCCCGACGAGGACGCCGCGAAGGCCGCCGAGCTGCGCTGGCGCGCGCTGCGGGCGGAACTGTCCGGGCAGGGCGCGGCCGACCGGGCGCTCGCGGCGGCCGACCGGGCGGTGGCGGGCGTCCTGCGCGACCGGCGGACCGGGGGGCTCGCGGTGTTCGCGGCGGCGGACGGCTCGGCGCGGGTCGAGGCGCTGGACGTCGCGCCGTCGGCGCCGGTCGCGCGGGCGGCGCCGCTCCCGCACGTCGTGCCGTACCTCGCGGCGCGGGGCGAGCGCGTCCCGTACCTGGTCGCGGTCGTGGACCGGCGCGGCGGGGAGATCGACTGCGTGAGCGCGGCGGGGGTGCGGCGGCGGATCGACGTGCCGGGCGAGCCCGAGCCGCGCGGCGCGTCCGGACGGGACCGCGACGAGGCCCGCGCCCAGCGGTCGGCGGAGACGGTGTGGCGCGGCAACGCCCGGCGCGTCGGCCGCGCGCTGGACCGCGCGGCGCGGCGGCACCGGGCGGAGGCGGTCGTGGTGGCGGGCGACGTCCGCGCCCGGACGGCGGTGCTGGAGGAGGTGTCCGAGGGCGTCCTGTCCCGGACGGTCGAGTCCGATCGGGGCTGCGGGCCCGGCCTGGACTCCGATGTCGCGCGCGTCTTGGAACTGAAGGCCGCCGAGCGGGTGTTCTCGGTCGCCGAGCGGTTCGAGCGGGAGTTGGCGCGCGGGGAGCGCGCGGTGGCGGGGCTGCCCGCGACGGTGGCGGCCGTCCGCGACGGACGCGTCGCGAGCCTTCTTCTGGACGACCCCGACGCGCCCGCACACCTGTGGGTCGGCCCCGAACCGGACCAGATCGCGGCGACCCGGGACGAACTGCTCCGCCGCGGCGTCCCCGACCCCGTCGAGGACCGCGCGGACGCGGCCCTGGTGCGCGGCGTGGCGGCCACGGACGGCGAACTGGTCGTCCTGCCCTCCGACGGCCCGAACGCCGAACTCGGCGTCGGCGCTGTCCTCCGCTACCCCGACCCGTCCTGAGCCGTGGGTGTGCGTTGCTCACTCAGAGCGCGTCTCCGGGTACGGAGTTCGTCGCCGAGTACGGAGATGGAGTGTTGTATTCGCACTCGACTGCATTCCTTGCCCATCCGTCCATGGGGCAACGTCGTGTCATGACGTGAACGCTGCCGGTCGACCCGGGGCGGTCCGTCCCCGATACGCCCCCGACCGTGTGGATCGACATGCCGACTGTGCACCTCACCGATGCCGACCACGAAGCCATCGCCGTCGAACTGGACGCTCTGCGCCAGCGCGTCACCGCCGAGCTGGGCGCTCGTGACGCCGCTTATATCCACCGGGTCATCGCCTGGCAGCGGGGTCTGGAGGCGGGTGGGCGCGCTGTCCTCCAGATCGCGGCGCTGCTTCCCCGGGACCGGCGCACCGCGCTGCGGCGTTCGGTGTGGGCGGCCGGGACGGTCACGCTCTCCCTGGCCAAGATCCTGGAGAACATGGAGATCGGGCACAACGTCATGCACGGCCAGTGGGACTGGATGCGCGACCCGAAGATCCATTCCACGACCTGGGAGTGGGACGCGGTCGCTCCCGCTGATCTGTGGAAGCACCTGCACAACGTCGTCCACCACACGAACACCAACGTGATCGGCGTGGACGACGACCTCGGGTTCGGTCTCCTGCGCATCACGCCCGAGCAGCCGTGGAACCCGGCGTGCGTCGCGCAGCCTCTGTACGCGCTGCTGCTGATGGCGTTCTTCGAGTACGGCGTCGCGGTCGCGGACCTGGAACTCGACAAGGTCCTGGCCAAGGAGGACGACCCGGAGGTCACGCGCGCCAAGCTCCGGAGGATCCGGGAGAAGATCGTCCGGCAGTGGAGCAAGGACTATGTGGCGTTCCCGCTGCTGTCCGGGCGGCGGTTCGGGTCGACGCTGGCCGCCAATTTCGTGGCCAACACCGTCCGGAACCTGTGGGCGACGACGATCATCTACTGCGGCCACTTCCCCGAGGACGTCCAGGTGTTCCCGCCCGAACGGCTGGACGGCGAGACGCGCGGGCAGTGGTACGTCCGGCAGCTCACCGGCTCGGCGAACATCGCGGGCGGGCGGGTGCTGGACCTGCTGAGCGGCAACCTCAGCCACCAGATCGAGCACCATCTGTTCCCGGACATGCCCAGCCACCGGCTCGCCAAGATCGCCCCGCAGGTGCGGGCGCTGTGCGACAAGTACGACCTTCCGTACAACTCGGGGTCGCTGGCGCGGCAGGTCGGCAGCACGTGGAAGAAGATCTTCCGCCTCTCGCTCCCCTAGCGGCTCACGTGATGTAGAAGGCGACGCCCAGGTTCTTGCCCGCGGCGACGGCGTAGAACTCGGCGAGCCGCTCGACCTCGTCGGCGATGAAATCGGGGGCCTCGGCGGGTTGGAGCAGTTCCAGTTCGTACAGCTCGTGCTCGTCGATCAGCGCGTCGAAGTCCGCCCGCGCCACCTCCGCGCGCAGCCGCTCCATATCCAGCTTCGCTAGACGCTCGGCGTTCTCGGCGACCTCGTCCGGACTGAGCAGGTGGAACCAGCCGGTCTCCAGCGCCGCACTCGTCACGCTCTCGCCGGGCTTGAGCGGGGCCGCGAAGTACTCGACGGCCGCGTACAGATGCGTCCAGCACGACAGCGCCGTATCGAGACGGTCGATCGAGGACGCGTCGCGCCGGAGTGTCGCCGCCTCCTCGTCCGTCACGGCCTGCAGCCAGTGCGCCATCGCCATGTTCCCGCTCCCGATCCCTCGGCCTGTCCCGCGGACGACCCTAACCAGCGCCACCGACACACGCACGGCACGGGCGGTCGATGAGTTTCCGGCCGTCCGCTGGTCTCATGAACAGACCGCACGATCCGACCGGGAGGACGGCGCATGCCGCAGCGAGAGCCCACCTCGACCACCAACCTCGACATCTACGACGACCCGGCGCTGCCGTGGAGCAGAGCCCATGAGCGCCTGAAGGTCGACCTGGTCGAGATGAGCACCCCGGTGTTCCTCGGGACGACGCGACCGGACGGCCGTCCCCACTCCGCCGGCATCGGCGCCCTCTGGCTGGACGACGACCTCTACTTCACCAGCGGCCCGGACACCCGCAAATCCCGCAACCTGGCCGCCAACCCGTCCTGCACGCTCTCGATACGCCTCCAGGGCATCGACCTCATCCTCGAAGGCGAAGCAACCCGCGTCACCGACCCCGAAACCCTCACCGCGGTCGCCCGCGCCTACAGCGAAGGCGGCTGGCCCGCCGAGGTGGACGGCGACGCCCTCACGGCCCCCTACAGCGCCCCCAGCGCGGGCCCGCCCCCGTGGCACGCCTACCGCATCACCGTCCACACCGCCTTCGGCGTCGCCACCACCGAACCCTACGGCGCAACCCGCTGGCGCTTCCATTAATAATCCGCACGGCACATAAAAATAATCACAGTCAAGCATAACAAGGAGATCGTAGAAAAAGACAGGGCGGCGTTATTCAACACCTTGCAACGAGCCAAAACTGGATGGCGAATGGGCACCGCCGTCATCTTCAGCCCATTGACAATGCGTGGCGATGACGTAATCGGTGCCATCGTTAATTGAAAATATCTTTCCACGCATTGGGAAATCTTCCGGAATGCCCACCAGCCGTCGATCCGTCGTGGCGATTTCGCGAATGGAAATCGAATCATATAGAGATCGCACACGCAGATATTCAACGTTGCTAAATAGTATTTCAACCCGCTTCGGCGTCAAACTTTGATCGATTCCACGAATCAGCAGTCGCGAATATCTTACATTATAGTGCCACAATTGAAATTGGCGATCCCATTCGACAGATCCGGCCATTCATCCTCCCGAAAAGTCCGGTTTTGGAAAATCTTCTACTGCTTGCCCGTCGCGATAAAAGGTTATACTATCCCATGTCCGATAGCCGCGACGGACCGCATCGCCGACGATCTTCATCTCCCGTTCCGTGGTGAACCAGTTGTCCCCAGCCCCTCGGTCATAGGCTGCTTTGAACGCGGCGGCAGGGTTCTCGGCATGATCGAATCCATCGAGAATAATGTGCACGCGCACATTTGGCTTCCAGAACGCTACATTCCGCACCGAACCCAGGGCATCGTCCATAGCCATATCCAAGAAGTGTGTATGTCCGTTTGACTCGGCGAATTCCTGTAGGCGGCCCTCCCCCTCATCCCGAGCGCGACCCCACAGGTGTGGACAAGGACCGGGGCGGGACCCGCCAGCACGTAGAAGGTGTGCGTGTCGGCGACTCGATACGCAAGATCCGAAGAATGTCAACGAGTATCGAATTCCAGAAAGTCGACAAGCACTCACCATGGAGGTGACACGAAGACGCCGGCCGGTCAGGGGTCGGTGATGTGGAGGGCGGTGCTGGCGCCTTCGGAGAGAAAGGAGGCCAGGGTTTCGCCTTCTTCGGTTATGGCTGTGCGGTCGTGGGGGGTGAGGGGGTGGAGGGGGGTAATGGTCAGGGTGTTGTTTTTCGTGGTCCAGGTTGCGGCTACTCGGCCGTCTACGAGGACGACTCTGGTGCCTGCTACTGAGAGGTTGCGGTGGGCGTCGTCCACGATCCTGGTTCGGTCGTGGTAGCCGAGCAGGGCGTTGTCAAAGGCTGGGAGGAAGCGGACGGGGGCTGGGGTGTCGGGGTCGGGGCGGGGGGCTTCGGGGAGATCCAGTAGTTCTCGGCCGTTTTCGTCGTGGAACGTGATGAGTTCTGGGCGTAGGGCGGTCACGGCGGCCGGGAGGCCGGTTAGTCCGCACCAGGCGCGTAGGTCGGCGGTCGTTGCCGGGCCGAATGCGGCTAGGTAGCGGCGGACCAGGGTTTGGCCCACCGGGTCTTCGGCGTCGGTGGAGAGGGGGTCTGGGGCGCGGCCCAGCCAGGATGTGAGCAGGGCGTTGCGGACGCCTGCTCGTTGTCGCCATAGGCCGCGTGGCGGGAGTTGCGCCATCGGGAGTAGGGCCGCGACTAGCATTTCGCCTAGTGCCCTTGGGGGTGGGGACGGCCAGCGGTCGGATACGGCTCGTGCCAGTTCGGCCATCGTGCGGGGCTCGCCGTCGGCCATGATCGCGTGGCCTGCTCTTGCCAGTTCTTCGAGGTCTACTCCTTCTAGTTCTCGGCGGTAGGTCGTCAGCACCCGCTGGCGCAGCATGGCGTCGTGGCGGGAGCGCCAGGCCAGGGCGTCGGTGGCCGTGACCAGGTGGACGGTGCGGCGCATCAAATGGGTTCGTACGACCTGCCGTTGGACCAGCAGGTTCGAGAGCGTCGCCGGGTCGAAGGTGCGCAGGCGCGTCCATAGGCCGATGAACGGCTCCTGCGGTTCTTGGGCTTGCAGGCCGCACAGGTGTCCGACGGCGTCCAGGGGCGGGAGGTCGGCGCGGTCGAGCAGGAGTTGGCGGGCCAGCGTCGCGCGGTTGAGCGCCCGGGTGGTGAGGCGTGTCTTCACTGCTGCGTCCTTGCTCTCGGCGGCCACTCTCGACGCCACGATGGCAGCCGAAGCGGTCAGATTCTGGCCGCTACCAGGGCAGTGGGACGACGGGCTCAGGGGTCCGTGCGGTGGTGGCCGTCTGTCCGGCGCAGAACGTGTTCGATGCGGCCTGGTCGATCGTGCCGCTGTTCATTCCGGGGTAGACGTTCATGGCGATGACCACTTGGCGGCGTCCGTCCGGCGTGGACATCCAGGTGTTGATGTAGCCGAGGACGGCGCCCTTGTGCATCCACGCCACCCCGCACGGAGTTTGCGCTCGGACCAATCCGATGCCGTAGCCGGTGCCGTCGGTGCCGGTCGGCGCCGCGGTCCGGAGTTCTTCCATCTGCTTCGGCGGCAGCAGTTTCCCGGTCAGCAGCGCCCGCGCGAAGTTCGCCTCGTCCTTGAGGGTGGAGACGATGCCGCCGGCGGTGCCGGTCACGTAGGTGTTGGACGCCGAGACGTCCAACAAGAACTCGTAGCCGTGCATGAAATCGCCCGACAGCTTCGATGCACCGGTCGGGAGATAGGTGCTGGTCAGGCCCAGCGGGACGATGATGCGCCGGTTGATCTCGGCGGCCGGGTCGTGGCCGGTGACGGCCCGGATCACCATTCCGGCGAGGATGTAGTTGGTGTTGGAGTAGTGCCAGCCGCCGCCGGGCGCGAAGTACGGCTTGTTCCGGTTGGCGATGTCGACGAGTTGCTGCGGCGTGTACTTGAGGTCGGCGAAGAGGTTGACGCCGTAGGTGACGAGCAGTCCCAGGTCGGACATGTAGTCGTAGATGCCGCTGGTGTGGTTCAGCAACTGCCGGACGGTCACCTTGTCACCGTCGCGCAGCGCGCCTGGCAGCCATCGGGCGACCGTGTCGTCCAGCGAAAGTCTTCCCTCGGCTTCGAGCTGCAGCAGAACCGTCGACACGAACGCCTTGGTGTTGCTGCCGATGCGGAACTGCGCCGCAGGGTCGGCCTTCGCGCCCGCGTAGAGGTCGCCGTGACCGGAGGCGGCGGTCTGCTCGGTCCCGTCCGCGCGGACCAGTCCGATCGCGCCGCCGCCGTTCGCCGTGACCACGGCGTCCAAGCCGGACTGGAGGGCGCTCGGCGGGGCGGGCGCCGCGACCGCGGCACCGCAGACCGCGACCGTCGCCGCGACGGTCACCATGAGCACGCCCGTTCTGCCCATTCTCTTCATGACCGCTCCCCAGGTGACGCACCTCACGATGAACAACCCGAACGGTAGCCACGCCGGGGAGCGGCAACAATGCGTCGCCGGACAGCGCTCGCCGCGTCCGGTAGCACTTCGCGGTGGGGCTCAGGCCGTTCCGGTGAACTGTGCGAGTTCGGCGCGGAGTCGGGCCACGGTCGGACGCGCGGCCGGGTCTTTCGCGAGCAGACCCGTCAGCAGCGCGCCCAAAGGCCGGCCGGCGCGTTGCGGGACGGGCGGCGCCTCGGTCAGGACGGCCGCCATCGCCGCCGTCGGGCTCGGACGGCCGAATGCGGAACGGCCTTCGACGGCATAGAACAACGTGGCGCCGAGGCCCCACAGATCCGTGGCGGGCGTGCATTCCGTCCCCCGGATCTGCTCGGGCGCCATGTAGGCGGGCGTGCCCATGATGGCGCCGGCCTCGGTGAGCGTCGGGTCGCCCTCGAACCGCGCGATGCCGAAATCGGCGAGCTTCACCGAACCGTCCGCGCCGACCAGGACGTTCGCGGGCTTGATGTCGCGGTGAATGATGCCGAGCGCGTGCGCCGCCTCCAGGACGTCGAGCAGGGCGAGACCGATAGCGGCGACGCGCGCGGACGGAAGCGGCCCGTCCGACGCGACCGTCCTGTCGAGGGCCGCCGCCTTGACGAGTTCCATCACGATGAGCACCGAGTCGTGGTCCATGATGACGTCGTGAACGGTCACGGCGTTGCGGTGGTGGAGTTGCGCGGCGGCCCTGGCCTCCCGCAGCATGCGCGCCCGCACGGCGTCCCGGGCGCCGGGCGCGAGACCGGACGGCGGGAGGAGCTGCTTGACCGCCACCTCCCGTCCCAGCACGACGTCCTTGGCCCGCCAGACCACGCCCATCCCGCCCCGGCCGAGTTCCTCCAGCGGCGTGTAGCGGTCCGCCGGACGAGCGGCGGCGGCCGGGGCCGGGACCGGGGCCGGGGCCGGGGGCACGGCGGGCGGCGGCACCCGGCGGCGGAGGCCCCGCGCCAGAACGACGCCGATCACGACGAACACGGCGACGACCGCAGCGACGAGAAGCGGGTCGACGTACCAGGAGTCCGCTGCCTCCGCTGCCGCCACGAGAAGCCCTTTCCGGCCGAACACAGGACGTAGCTCGTCCACCGGGCGCGAATCTACACGTAGCGCCCGTGCGGCCCGAGGTCCTGCGCGTCCCGGACCGCCATCGCGGCGGGACGGCGCCGGACGCCGTGCGCGGGACGTTCAGCGGACGGAGCGCGGCTGGCCGTTCCAGTGGCGCTCCCGCAGCTCGCGCTTGAGGATCTTGCCGGTGGGCAGGCACGGCAGCTCGTCGGTGAACTCGGTGCTGCGCGGCGCCTTGTATCCGGCGATCGTGCGCTTGCAGTGCTCGCGAATCTCCTCGTGGGTGAGCGTGTGCCCCGGCCGCAGGACGATCACGGCGTGGACCCGTTCGCCCCACTCCGCGTCCGGCACACCGATGACGGCGCACGCGGCGACGGCGGGATGCGCGGCGACGGCGTTCTCGACCTCGGTGGAGTAGACGTTCTCGCCGCCGCTGATGATCATGTCCTTGAGGCGGTCCACGATGTGGACGTAGCCGTCGTCGTCCATGAAGGCGCCGTCGCCGGTGTGCATCCAGCCGTCCCGGACGGCGGCGGCCGTCTGCTCGGGATCCCGCCAGTAGCCGAGCATGACGTTCGCGCCCCGGACGGCCACCTCGCCGACCTGCCCGCGCGGCACCTCCGCGCCGTCGGGGCCGACGATCCGGACCTCGGCGTGCGGGGCGGCCCGTCCGCACGTCCGCAGGTGCTCGCGCGCGGCGTGGTCGGCGGCCGAGAGCAGGGTGGCGACGGGGGCCAGCTCGGTCATCCCGTACGCCTGGACGAAGGAGGTCCCGGGCAGCGCCGCCATCGCGCGCTCCAGCGTCTCCTCCGGGATGGGCGAGGCGCCGTAGACGATCGACCGGAGGCTGGACAGCTCGCTCGCCGCGAGCCCCGGGTGGTCGACGAGCGCCCGGATCATGACCGGCGCGAGCAGCGTCGACGTCACCCGCCGCGTCTCGACGGCCGACAGCACGGCCGCGGGCTCGAAGGCGGGGACGATGACGTGGGTGCCGCCGACGACGGTCTGCGCCGTCCACGCCGCGAGGTCGGCGAGGTGGAACATGGGGGACGCGTGCAGGAGCCGTCCGCCCGGGATCGCGAAGTCCACCGCCGCCTGGCTGCCCATCGCCGAGACGAGCAGGTTGGCGTGGCTCAGCATGACGCCCTTGGGGAAGCCCGTGGTGCCGCCGGTGTAGAAGATGCCCGCGAGCCGGTCCCCGCCGCACCGCGCGTCCGGCACGGGGTCGCCGCCGGTCAGGTCCTCGTAGGCGAGCATGTCCGGCGGCGCGGGCCCGTCCGCGCAGTGGACGACCGTGTCGAGGTCGTCGCGCAGGTCCGCGGCCAGGGGCGCGAAGGTCTCGTCCACCAGGAGCACGCGCGCCCCCGACTGCCGGAGCGCGTACCGGTTCTCCGGGACGGCCCACCGGATGTTGAGCGGGACGACCACGGCACCGATCCACCAGGTGGCCAGAAGGTATTCGTGGAAGCGGTCCGAGTTGAGCGACAGGATCGCGATGCGGTCGCCCGCGCCGATGCCGAGCCGCCGGAACGCTCCCGCCAGCCGCATGACGCGGTCCGCGCTCTCCCCGACGGTGCGGATCCGGTCGCCGAAGACGGTCAGCGGCGCGTCCGGATTCTGCTGGAGCGCCCGGTGGAGTCCCTGGGTCAGATACATGCGGCCCTCCTGTCGTGGTCGAAATGGAACGGTCTGCGGGCGCTCACTCCCGGTCGCCCGTCCAGACGAATGCCGCCTCCAGGCGACTGTGCACGCCGAGCTTTCGGAATATCGAGTAGACGTGGTTCTTCGCGGTCTTCTCGGCGATGCCGAGGGCACGCGATATCTCCCGGTTGGATTTTCCCGCGCAGATCAGGTCGAGGACCCGCCGTTCCTGCCGGGTGAGCCGCCCGGCCGTACCGCTCGATTCCGCCGGTGCAGCCGTTTCCCCCGCTTGTGTGGAACGTGCGTTTTCGAGGGAAGCGAGCAGGCGTTCCAGTGCGGCCAGAGTTCTTCCGATCACCTCGAGGGCCGCGGTGACCTCCGCGATGACGTCGGCCTGCCCGGGCCGGTCGACGGCGGGCGGAACGTGCTCTTCCATTTACTACCGAGCCCGAAGCGATCGGAGGCCGCCGGATGCGGCGGCCTCTCTTGTAAGGTCCACCAGCGCGCGGCGAGATGTCAAGACCCGGCCCGTTATTTCGCATCCTGAAACGCACTCCCGGGCAGTGCCCACGGCAGAAGACCCGGCGGCTTGGGCAAAAGTACCCAGTATCGGGGTGAAAACCGGGGGTACGACGGAGCGCGATGCTCGGGACGGTCATTGATCAAGTGCCCGTCCGTTCCCGGGAAACGTTGGATCGGAGCCGCTTTGACCACCGCACCGCGTGTCGACGGATGGGGTCCCGCCTCGCTTATGAATGGCATGGAAACGGCGATGTGGCGGATGGATTCCGACGCCGCGCTGCGCACCGACGTCGTCATGGTGTGGACGCTGGACCGGGTCCCGGAGTGGGACCGGTTCCTGGAGTGCTGCGCGTGGCTGACCGGGGTCCTGCCGCGGCTGCGGCTCCGGGTGGCCGAGCCGCCGCTGCGGATCGGCCGGCCGGTCTGGGAGGTGGACGAGGCGTTCGACCTCGCCGCGCACGTCCACCGCGTCCGGTTGCCCGCCCCGGGCGGACGGCGCGAGCTGCTGGACCTCGCCGAGGACGTCGGCGCCTCGGTCTTCGACCCCGCCCGTCCGCCGTGGCGCGCGGTGCTCGCCGAGGAGGGCGAGTCCGGCCGGGCGGCGATCGTGATCAAGCTCCACCACTGCCTCGCCGACGGCGCGGGCCTGCGGCGGGCGATGGTCGCGCTGCTGCCCCGCTCGCGGCGGGCGTCGCTGCGTCCGCCCGGCCCGCCGCCCGACGCCCCCCGCCACGCGAGCCCCTGGGAGGTCGCGGCGCGCGGGCTGGCGAGCGATCTCGGCTCCGCGCCCGGACGGATCAGGCGCGGCGGGACCCGGCTGGCGGCGGGCCTGGCGCACGCGTCGACGTCCCCGGGGGACCTGCCCGCGCGGGTCGACGGGCTGGTCCGTTCGCTCGGGCGGACGGCGGTCGACCCCCGGCGGTCCCCGCTGCTCGCCCGACGCGGGCGCGAACGCCGGTTCGAGGCCGTCGAGATGCCGCTGGCCGACCTGAAGGCGGCCGGGAAGACCGCAGGCGCGACGGTCACCGCGGCCTTCATCACCATCATGCTCGGCGCATTCGCCGACTACCACCGCCTCCACGGACGGGCCGGCGGCACGCTGTCGATCGCGGTGCCGGTGGACGTGCGCGACGGCGGCCCGGAGGACGGCAACAACATCGTCGGCGGCCTCGTGCTCGGCGGATCCCTCAAGGAGATGGGCCCGCACGACCGCCTCGCCGAAGTGGGCGCGATGCTGCGGCGCGCGCGCCGGACCCCGCTCGCCGGATGGTCGGCGGCGCTGACGTCGCTGTTCCCCGTGCTGCCCGTCCCGGTGCTGCTGCGGGCGACCCGCTGGACGAGCGGCGTCCAGGACCTCAAGACCAGCAGCGTGCCCGGCGTGCCGCGTCCGGCCTACATCGCCGGAGCGCGGCTCCTGTCGACGCTGGTCTTCGGACCGCGCGTCCACGGCGCCTGCACCGCCGTCCTGATGTCCCACGACGAGACCGCCGGGCTCGGCCTGAACGTCGACCCGGCGGCGGTCACCGACACGTCCTCGTTCGGCCGCCTCGTCCAGAAGAACGTCGGCGCCGTCCTCGCGCTGGCCGACCCGGCGCGCACCTGACCACAAATCACCCTGAAAGGCATGTCATGCACGAATTCCACGTCGCCATCGGCCGTCTTGAGCGGGCCCCGCTGGTGCTGTCGGCTCCCGACGCGACCTCGCTGCGCTCGGCGGCGGCGACGCTGGCCGGCGAGGTCCGCGCGGCCGGGAACCCGAACATCGGCGGCCTGGCGGCCGACCTCGCCGCGCGGGACACGGCGGGCCGCCACCGAGCGGTCGTCCTCGCGGCGGACCGGACACAGCTCCTCGACGGCCTGGACGCCCTGGCCGCCGGACGCTCGGCGCCGTCGCTCGTGACCGGCGCGCCGCCGTCCGCGCGGCGGCCCGTCCTGGTGTTCCCGGGCGCGGGCTGCCAGTGGCCGGGAATGGCCCGCGCGCTGCGCGACGCCTCTCCCCCGTTCGCCCGCCGTCTCGACGAGTGCGCTCGGGCGCTGGACGCCGACCGGTCCCCGCACACGCTGCCGGACGGCGACCCGGCCTGGGACCGCGTCGAAGTCTGCCAGCCGGCTCTGTTCGCGGTGATGGTGTCCCTCGCGGAGCTGTGGCGGTCGTTCGGCGTCGAGCCCGCCGCCGTGCTCGCGCAGTGCATCGGCGAGGCGGCCGGGGCGTACGCGGCGGGCGCGCTGTCGCTGGACGACGCCGCCCTGGCCTGCGCGGCGGCGGCCGAGGCGCAGGCCGGGGTGGCGGCGCTCGGGGACATGGCCGCCGTCCGGCTGCCCGTGCCGGCGCTCGCCGCGAAGCTGAAACGCTGGGGCGGACGGCTCTGGATCGCGGGCGTCAACGCGCCCGACTGGACGCTGGTCTCCGGTGACCGCGGGGCGCGCGACGAACTCCTCGCCGCGCTCGACGACGAGGGCGTGTTCGCGACGGCCGTCCGGACGGGCGCGCCGACCCACACCGTCCGCCTGGACGGCGCCCGGACGGCGATGCTCGACCGGCTCGCCGGGATCGCGCCGCGCGCCGGCCGCGTCCCCTTCCACTCGGCGACCACGGGCACCGAGACCGATGGAGCGCTCCTGGACGCCGACCACTGGCACCGCTGCGTCCGTGAGCCGATCCGGTTCGAGGAGGCGACGCGGTCCGCGCTCGCCGGCGGCCCGGTCGCGCTGATCGAGTGCACTCCGCATCCGTCCCTGCTGACGCCGATGCGCGACACGGCCCAGGCGGACGCGGGCGCGGACGCGGTCGTGATCGGTTCGGTCGACCGCGACGACGACGGCCTCGACCGGTTCGCCCGCTCGGTCGCGGAGGCGTACTGCCACGGCGTCGCGGTGGACTGGGCGGCGGCGCTCGCCCCCGCGCCGGAACCGGAGCCCGTCGCGGCCGAGCCGGACGCCCCCCACGAGCCGATCGCGATCCTCGGCATGGCCTGCCGCTTCCCCGGCGGCATCGCGACCCCCGAGCAGTTGTGGGACGCGGTGGTCGAAGGCCGCGACCTGATCGGCGCCCTGCCCGACGACCGCGGCTGGGACACCCGCAAGCTGTACGAACCGGACTCCGGGAAGCCGGGGACGTCCTACACCAGGGAGGGCGGCTTCCTCGCGGACGCGGCGGAGTTCGACGCCGAGCTGTTCGGGATCAGCCCGCGCGAGGCGGCGGCCATGCACCCGCAGCAGCGCATCCTGCTGGAGATCGCGTGGGAGGCGTGCGAGCGCGCGGGGCTGGACCCCCTGTCGCTGCGCGAGAGCGACACCGGCGTGTTCATCGGCGCCTTCGCCACCGAGTACGGCCCGCGCATGCACGAGGCCGGCGCCGGTCCCGGCGGGTACATGCTGACCGGCGGCACCCTGAGCGTCCTGTCCGGCCGCATCGCCTACGCGCTGGGGCTCATGGGCCCGGCGATGACGATCGACACCGCGTGCTCGTCGTCGCTGACGTCGGTCCACCAGGCGGTCGGGTCGCTGCGGTCGGGCGAGTGCTCGCTCGCGTTCGCCGGCGGGGCGAGCGTGCTCGGCACGCCGGGGCTCCTGGTCGACTTCAGCCGCCAGCACGCCCTGTCGCACGACGGGCACAGCCGCGCGTTCTCGGCGGACGCCGACGGATTCGGCATGGCCGAGGGCGCAGGGATGCTCGTCCTCGCCCGGCTCTCGGACGCGGTGCGTCTCGGGCGTCCCGTGCTCGGCGTCATCCGGGGCTCGGCGCTCAGCCAGGACGGCGCGAGCGAGGGCCTGGCCGTCCCCGACGCCGGGGCGCAGGAGCTGGCGATCCGGCGGGCCCTGGAGGACGCGGGCCTCACGGCCGGCGACATCGACCTCGTGGAGGCCCACGGGACGGGCACCAGGGTCGGCGACCCGATCGAGGCCCGCTCCCTGCTGGCCGCCTACGGACGGTCCGCCGGGCACCCGGTGTTCCTCGGGTCGGTCAAGTCGAACATCGGCCACAGCATGGCCGCCGCGGGCGTCGCCGGGGTCATCAAGACGGTGCTGGCGCTGCGCCACGGCGTCCTGCCCAAGAGCCTGCACGCGGAGCGGCTGAACCCGGACGTGGACTGGTCGCGGGGCCACGTCCGCGTCCTGCGCGAGAACCGGGACTGGCCCCGGACGGGCCGGGTCCGCAGGGCGGCCGTGTCGGCGTACGGCATCAGTGGCACGAACGCGCACGTCATCCTGGAGCAGTCGCCGTCCGAGCGGGCCGGCGGCCGGGCGCCGCAGGACGTCCCGGGGCTCCCGTGGGTGCTCACGGCCCGGTCCCCGGAGGCGCTGCGGGCGCAGGCGGACCGGCTGCTGCGGTACGTCCGGGAGAACCCCGACGCCCGCGCCGCCGACGTGGGCTGGACGCTGGCGACGGCGCGGGCCCGGCTGGAGCACCGGGGCGTCGTCGTGGGCGACGACCGCGCGGCGCTCGTCGACGGCCTCGCGGCGCTGGCCGGCGGTACCGACGCCCCCGGCCTGGTGCGGGGCGCGGACGTCCACGGCGCCCGCAACGTGTTCGTCTTCCCCGGCCAGGGGTCCCAGTGGGCGGGGATGGCCGCCGAGCTGCTGGAGCGGTCCCCGGTGTTCGCGCGGCGGATCGCCGAGTGCGACGAAGCGCTGGCGCCCTACGTCGGCCGGTCGCTCACCGGGCTGCTGCGCGCCGGCGTCCCGGAGGACGCGGGGACGGACGTCGTCCAGCCCGCGCTGTTCGCGGTGATGGTGTCGCTCGCCGCCGTGTGGGAGGACCACGGCGTCGTCCCGGACGCGGTGCTCGGGCACAGCCAGGGCGAGATGGCGGCGGCCGTCGTCGCGGGGGCGCTGTCCCTGGAGGACGCCGCCCGCGTGGTGGCCCTGCGCGCCCGCGCGCTGCGCGTGCTGGCCGGGACGGGCGCGATGGCGACCGTCGCGCTGCCGCCCGACGCGGCGGCCGAACGGCTCGCCCGGCACGGACGGCTGTCGGTGGCGGCGATCAACGGCCCCGGCGAGGTCGTGGTCTCCGGCGACACCGACGCCGTCGTGTCCCTGCTGGCGGAACTGGAGGCCGAGGGCGTCTGGGCGCGCCGGATCGCCGTGGACTTCGCGTCGCACTCGGCGCACGTCGAACGGCTTCGCGACCGCCTGCTGGACGACCTGGACGGCATCCGGCCGAAGGCGTCGGACGTCCCGTTCTACTCGACCGTCACCGGCGGCCTCCTGGACACCGAGGCGCTGGACGCCGGGTACTGGTTCACGAACCTGCGCGACCCCGTCCGCTTCGACCCCGCGCTCCGCGCCGCGCTCGCGGCGGGCCACCGGGCGCTGATCGAGATCAGCCCGCACCCGATCCTGACCATGGGGATGCAGGAGGTCGTCGACGACGCCGGGGCCGACGCCGTCGCGCTCGGAACGCTCCGGCGCGGGGAGGGCGGCCTGCGGCGGTTCCGGCTCGCGGTCGCCGAGGCCGACGCGCACGGGGTCGCCGTCGACTGGTCGCGGGCCTTCGCGGGCACCGCGCCGCGCCGTCTCGACCTGCCGACCTACGCCTTCCAGCACAAGCGCTACTGGCTCGACGCCGACGGCCCGCGCACGGCCGACCTGCCCGCGGCGGGCCTGGAGGACGCGGGCCACCCGCTGCTCGGCGCCGCGACGGACCTCGCGGGCTCCCCGGCGCTGCTGCTCACCGGATCGGTGTCCCTGCGGACCCACCCGTTCCTGGCCGACCACGCGGTGCACGACGCCGTCCTGTTCCCGGGCACCGCGTTCCTGGAGATGGCCCTCCAGGCGGCCGACCGGGCCGGGTTCGAGGGCGTCGAGGAACTGATCCTGGAGGCTCCGCTGGTCATGCCCGCCGACGAGCCGGTGCGGTTCCAGGCGACGGTGGACGAGGACGGCTCCCTGGAGATCTTCTCCCGCCCGGAGTCGGCCCCGGCGCGGCAGCCGTGGACGCGGCACGCCACGGGCACGGCCGGCGATCCCCCGCCGTCCGACACCGGCGACCTGGCCGCGTGGCCGCCGCCCGGCGCCGAACCCGTCCCGCTGGACGGCTTCTACGACCGGCTCGCGGAGCGCGGCTACCGGTACGGTCCCGCGTTCCGCAACCTGCGGGCCGCCTGGTCCCGCGGCGACGACGTGTTCGCGGAGATCGCGCTCACGGGCGACGAGACCGACGCGTACGCCCTGCATCCCGCGCTGCTCGACGCGGCGCTGCACGGCACGCTGCGCGACGCGGCGGACGGGCTGCGGATGCCGTTCTCGTGGCAGGACGTCCGGCTGCACGCCGTCGGCGCCGCCACGCTGCGGGCCCGGCTGTCGCGGACGGGACCGGACGCCTACGGCGTGACGATCGCCGACGCGACCGGCCGCCTTGTCCTGACCGTCCGGTCGCTGGCTCTGCGGGCCGTGGAGCGGCTGTCGGCGACCGGCTCCGGCAACCTGTTCCGGCTCGACTGGCCCGTCGTGCCGCCGCCGGACCGCGCCGCTCCGGACGCGCGGACGTGGGCTTTGATCGGCTCCCCGGACGCGACGGCGGGCGTCCCCGACGCGGCCGTCCATCCCGACGTGGCCGCCCTGCGCGCGTCGAGTGTCCCGGCGCCCGACGTCTGCGTCCTGGTCTGCCCGCGCGGCGGGGTGCCCGAGAGCGCCGAGTCTCTGCACGAAACGGTCGGCCATGTGCTGTCGGAGGTGCGGGAGTGGCTGGACGACGAGCGGCCCGGCGTGCTGGTCGTCCTCACGCGGGGGGCGGTCGCCGTCCATCCGCGCGACGCGGTGACCGATCTCGCGCACGCGGCGGTCTGGGGCGCGGTCCAGTGCGCGCAGTCCGAGCACCAGGGCCGGCTGGTCCTGCTCGACGGGGACGCGGCGTCGGTCGCGTCCGCGCTGGGCACCGGCGAGCCTCGGCTCGCGCTGCGCGACGGGACCCTGCACGTTCCGCGCCTGGTCCCGTCCCGGCCGGGCGACGCGCCGGACGAGCGGCCGTGGCGCCTCGACCTGGAGCCGGGCGACCCCGACAGCCTGCGGATCGTCCCGGCCGACGAAGCGCCGCTCGGGCCGGGCGAAATCCGGGTGGCCGTCCGCGCCGCCGCGATGAACTTCCGCGACGTCGCGGTCGCGTCCGGGCTCGTGGAGCGGCACCGGGTCTGGCCGCTCATGGGCTTCGACGGCGCGGGCGTCGTCGCCGAGACCGGGCCCGGGGTGACGGGCGTGGCGCCCGGCGACCGGGTGATGGGCGTCTTCACCGGGAGCACCGCGTTCGCGTCCACGGCGGTCACCGACGCGCGGCTGGTCGTCCCCGTCCCGGACGACTGGACGTTCCCCGAGGCCGCGACCGTCCCGGTGGCGTTCCTGACCGCCTGGCACGGGCTCGCCGAACTCGCCGCGGTGCGGCCCGGGGACGCGGTGCTCGTCCACGCCGCCACCGGGGGCGTCGGGCTGGCGGCCGTGCAGGTCGCCCGGCATCTCGGCGCCGAGGTCTTCGCCACCGCCTCGCCCGCCAAGCACCCGGCGCTGCGGGCGCTCGGCCTGGACGACGCGCACATCGCCTCGTCCCGTTCGACCGCCTTCGAGGAGCACTTCCGCGCGGCCACCGGGGGCCGGGGCGTGGACGTCGTGCTCAACTGCCTCACCGGCGACGTCCTCGACGCGAGCCTGCGGCTGCTGGCGCCCGGCGGACGGTTCATCGAGCTGGGCCGGACCGACCTGCGCGACCCCCGGGACCTTCCGGGCATCACCTACGCCGAGTTCGATCTCGGCCTGCTCGATCCCGAACGGCAGCACGCCCTGTTCGGCGCGCTGCGCGGCCTGTTCGACCGGGGCGTCCTGCGCGCCCTGCCGTTCACGTCATGGGACGTCCGGGACGCGCGGGACGCGTTCCGGCGGATGCGGCGGGCCGGGCACATCGGCAAGATCGTCCTGACCGTGCCGCGTGCGCCCGACCGCGACGGGACCGTCCTGGTCACCGGCGGCACCGGCACGCTCGGCGCGCTGACCGCCCGGCACCTGGTCACCGCGCACGGCCTGCGCCACCTGCTGCTGGCGGGCCGCCGGGGGCCGGACGCGCCCGGCGCCGACGCCCTGCGCGCCGAGCTGACGGCCCTCGGCGCACAGGTCACGATCGCCGCCTGCGACGCGGCGGACCCGGCGGCGCTGCGGCGGCTGCTGGACGGCATCCCCGCCGAGCACCCGCTGACCGCCGTCGTCCACACGGCGGGCGTGGTCGACGACGGCGTCATGACCGCGCTGACGCCCGAGCGGATCGACCGCGTCCTGCGTCCGAAGGCCGACGCGGCGCTCAACCTGCACCGGCTCACCCGGCGGTCGGACCTGGCGGCGTTCGTGCTCTACTCGTCCGTGGCGTCGGTGCTCAGCGCGGGCGGGCAGGCGAACTACTCGGCCGCCAACGCGGTCCTGGACGCCCTGGCGCTGCATCGCGGCCAGCACGGCCTGCCCGCGACGTCCCTGGCGTGGGGGCTCTGGGAGCGGACCAGCGAGCTGACCGGAGCGCTCGCGGACACCGACCGGGCACGCCTCGCGCAGAACGGACTGCTCGGCCTGTCCGACCAGGACGGCCTGGCCCTCCTGGACGCCGCTCTCTCCGACGGACGGCCGTTCTTCATCGGCGCCCGTCTGGACGCGGGCGCGTTCGCCGGACGGCCCGAGGACGGGGTGCCGCCGGTGCTGCGCCGACTCGTCCGTCCGCAGCGGGCGAAGGCGACCGCGCGTCCCGCCGAGACGGGCCCGGCGCCGCTCGGCGAACGGCTCGCCGCGCTCCCGGCCGACGACCGCGTCCGCGAGCTGCTGGGCGTCGTCCGCGCGCAGGCGGCGTCCGTCCTCGGCCACAGCCGGGCCGAGGAGATCGACGCCGGCCGGCGGTTCCGCGAGATGGGGTTCGACTCGCTCATGGCGGTCCAGCTCCGCAACCACATGAACCGGCTGACCGAGCTGAAACTGCCGACCACCCTGGTGTTCGACCACCCGACTCCGCTTGAACTGGCCCGCGAGATCGACGCGAGGCTCGCGGCGCGGCCGGGAGGGCGGCCGTCGGCCGACGACACCGCCGCGCGCGTCCAGCGCGTTCTCGGCGACGACCGGGATCTGGAGGAGAAGGTCGCGTTCCTGCGGGAAGCCGTCGACGCCCGCGAACGCCGTTCCGGCGGCGACTCCGCCGACCTCGCCGTCCGGCCGGTGCGCCTTTCCGAGGGGCGTGCCACGCCGCGCCTGTTCTGCCTGCCGTCGATCCTCGCCCCCGCGGCGCCCGAGCAGTACGGCGAGTTCGCCGGGTTCTTCCAGGGGCGCCGCGACGTCGTCGCCCTCACCCTGCCCGGCTTCTCCGACGGCGAGCCGCTGCCCGCGACGGCCGACGCGTTCAGCCGCGCGGCGGCCCGCACGGTGCTGGCCGAGGCGGCGGACTCCCCCTTCGTCCTCCTCGGGCACTCGTCCGGCGCGTGGCTCGCGCACGCCGTCGCCGAGCAGTGCGAGAAGGACGGACGGCGCCCCGCCGGGCTCGTCCTTCTCGACCCCGCCGACGTCAACCGGAACGACCCGCGCGACATCGCCCGGACGGCTGACCGCCTCTGGGCGCGGATGGACCTTCTCCCCCTGCTCGACGAGGCGAACGTGTCCGCCATGATGCGCTACGCGGAACTGTTCGGCGCATGGACTCCGGGCACGCTCCAATGTCCCGTCCTGGCCTTGCGGGCCGAAGAGGCCATGCCCGGCACGAGCGCCGACTGGGCGCACGCCGGACGCACGGAACGCACGCCCGGCGACCACGTGACCATGATGACGACCCGCGCCGCCGCCACGGCGCAGGCCGCCGAGACCTGGGCGGAGGACCTGACATGAGCCCGTCCGGACCGGTCGCGTTCGTCCTCAGCGGAGGCGGCAAGATGGCGAGCACCGAACTGGGCATGCTGGCCGCCCTCGCCGAGGCGGGAATCCGGCCCGACATCGTCCTCGGGAGTTCCGCCGGAGCCATCATCGGCGCGGCGTTCGCCGACCGCTCCGGCGCCGGCGTCCTCGGCTCGGTGTACGACTGCTGGACCGAGATCCTCACCGCGCCGCCGCTCGAATGGACGATCCCGCACGCCGTGGCCAGGCTGATTTCGCCACGGGCGAGAACCGAGGCGCAGAACTGCGTGCGATCAATCGTGCAGCGCCACATCAAGGCCCGCACGTTCGACGAACTGGCCGTGCACTTCGAGTGCAACGCCGTCCAGTTGGGCACCCTGCGCGAGCACTGGTTCGACTCCGGGCCGCTCATCCCCGCCCTGCTCTCCGCCGGGGCCGCGCCCGCCATGATCGCGCACACGAAGGTCGACGGCGCGAACTACATCGACGGGGGGTTCATCAACCCCGTCCCCGTCGACCGGGCCCTCCACCTGGGCGCCCGCACCGTCTACGTCCTCCAGGCGAGCGATTTCAGCGAGGCGCCCAGCTTCCCGCGCACGCTCTGGGAGAAAGGCCCCACGGAAGGAAGCTTCCGCTTCCTCTTCGACAAGCTTCTGCGCGACCTGCCCGAAGGCACCGAAGTGCATCTCCTGCCCATCGGACGCCGCAGCCCTCCGCACGGCCTGAACATGCTGCGCCGGATCTACGGCTTCGACACCGCGCGGGCGCGATACGAGGGCGAGCACTACATGGAGGCGGCCTACCAGGCCACGGCCGCCTACCTCCGCCTGGAAGGCCAGGTCGGCAAGTCCGCCCGCAAGAGAGTCGGCACCCGCCGGCCCGGCGCATGAGACGGGGAGCGACGACTTGCCACGACCCTGACCGCTCGCCTATGTTTCGTTAGACAGGACTATATTCCTGAATTTCGAGACTCAGGGAGTGCGCATGCCCACCCCGACCACCGCCGCCGTCGCACGGGCCGGCGCCGGCACGCTGCACTGGGAGAACGTCCGGCTCGACGAGCCCGCGGCCGGTGAGGCGCTCGTCCGGATCGTC
The DNA here is from genome assembly GCF_002911665.1 of Actinomadura rubteroloni. Classification (NCBI taxonomy): domain Bacteria; kingdom Bacillati; phylum Actinomycetota; class Actinomycetes; order Streptosporangiales; family Thermomonosporaceae; genus Actinomadura; species Actinomadura rubteroloni. The sequence goes on along the minus strand of NZ_MTBP01000001.1, from coordinate 2,554,990 downwards.
GGCGCGGGGATCTGCCACACCGATCTGTCGGTCCTCGCGGGACGGCTGCCGGTGCCGCTGCCCGCCGTCCTCGGCCATGAGGGCGCCGGGGTCGTCACGGCCGTCGGCCCGGGAGTGACCGCCGTCCGGCCCGGCGACCAAGTGGTGCTGTCGTTCAACTCGTGCGGACGATGCGAGAAGTGCCGGACGGGCCGTCCCACCGAGTGCCCGGCGTACTGGCCGCTCAACTTCGGCGCCGCCCGCCTCGACGGCACCACGCCCGTCTCCGGCGCGGACGGCGGGCCGCTCGGCGGCCTGTTCTTCGGCCAGTCCTCCCTGGCCGCGCACGCCCTGGTCTCCGAGCAGAGCATGGTCCGGGTGGACGCCGCCGACGAGGACGAGCTGGCCATGCTCGCGCCCATCGGCTGCGGCGTGCAGACCGGCGCGGGCACGGTCCTGAACGTCCTGCGTCCATCGCCCGGCGACACGGTCGCGGTGTTCGGCGCGGGAGCCGTCGGGCTGTCGGCGGTGATGGCGGCCCGCCTCAGCGGAGCGCGCCGGATCATCGCGGTGGACGTCGTCGCGTCCCGCCTCGCGCTCGCCGCCGAACTCGGCGCGACCGACCGCGTCGACTCCGGCCGGGAGAACCTGGCCGAACGGCTCGCGGAACTGGCCGGCCCGGGCGGCCTCACCCACGTCGTGGAGTCGACGGGCGTCCCGGCGCTGCTGGAACTGGCGATCGACGCGGTCGCCGCCGACGGGACGGTCGCGGTCATCGGGGCCCCGGCGGCGGGCACCAGGGCGTCGTTCGACGTCAACGCGCTCATCGGCGGCCGCACCGTCCGGGGCGTCACCGAGGGCGCCAGCGACCGCGTGACCTTCGTCCCGGCGCTGGTCGACCTCGTCCGCCAGGGCCGGCTGCCCATCGACCGGCTGATCCGCCTCTACCGGCCCGACCAGCTCGCCGAGGCGATCGAGGACGCCCGCTCGGGCCGCACCGTCAAGCCCGTCATCCGTTTCGAGGGAGCCCTGTGATGGCCCACGCCCGCAACCTGATCGCCGGCGAGTGGCGCGACGGACACGCGGTCGGCGAGTCCCTCGACCCCGCCACCGGGGAGGTGCTCGGCACGTTCGCCGACGCCGGGGCCGTCACCGCGCGGGCCGCGATCGACGCCGCCCGGACCGCGTTCACCGCGACGCCCTGGGCCCGCGACCGCGAACTGCGCGCCCGCGCGCTCCTGCGGCTCGCCGACCGGATGACCGAACGCCGCGACGACCTGGTCGCCACCCTGTCGCGCGAGAACGGCAAGAAGCGCGCCGACGCCGCGATGGAGATCGACGCCACGATCCCGAAGCTCCGCTACAACGCCGCGCTCGCGCTCACCGACGCCGGACGCGCCGGGGAGTTCCGCCCCGGCGCCTACTCGATGTCGCTGCACCAGCCGCTCGGCGTCGCCGCCGTCATCGTCCCGTGGAACTCGCCGGTGATCCTCGCGGTGCGGTCCTTCGCGCCCGCGCTCGCCGCGGGCTGCACCGTGGCGATGAAGATGCCCGCGCAGACGGCGCTGACCAACGGCCTACTGTACGAACTCGTCCGCGAGTGCCTGCCGCCCGGCGTCCTCAACGCCTTCACCGAGTCCGGCAACGACGGCGCCCCGCTCCTGGTGTCCGACCCGGGGACGGACGTGGTCAGCTACACCGGCAGCACCGCCGTCGGCCGCGTCATCATGGCCGGGGCCGCCGCGCGGCTCAAGCCGGTGTCGCTGGAGCTGGGCGGCAAGAGCCCGATGCTGGTGTTCGACGACGCCGACCTGGACGCCGCCGTGCCCGTCCTCACCGCCGCCGTCACGACCTTCGCCGGGCAGTTCTGCATGGCGGGCAGCCGGATCCTCGCCCAGCGCGGCATCGCCGGGGAACTGCGCGCCCGGCTCACGGCCGCGCTGGAGGCCGTCCGCGTCGGGCCGGGCGACGACCCCGCCACCGACATGGGACCCGTCATCGACCGCGCGCAGGCGCTGCGCATCGACGGGCTCGTGGCCGGCGCCGACGGGACGGTCCTGGTGCGCGGCGGGCTCGTCCACCCCGGCCCGGACGCCCGCGACGCGCTGCTGCGGCCCGCGCTGGTGGAGGTCGCCGACGTCGCCGCGCCGATCGTCCAGCGCGAGGTCTTCGGGCCCGTCGCCACGTTCGAGGTGTTCGCCGACGAGTCCGAGGCCGTCGCGCGCGCCAACGCCACCGAGTACGGCCTCGCCGCGTCGGTGTGGACGCGGGACGTCGACCGTCCGCTGCGCGTCGCCCGGGAGCTGGACGCCGGGACGGTCTGGACCAACACCTGGGGCGTCATCCACGACCAGATGGAAGAGGGCGGCTTCAAGCAGAGCGGCGTCGGCCGCCTCAACGGCCCCCGCGCTCTCGCCGAGTTCCACGAGATCAAGCACATCGTGCTGCGCGGGTAACGGTCACCGACCCCGCGCGGCCGATGGTGCCGCACTGAAGCGGAAAGCCCCCGCCGCCGCTGGACGCGGCGACGGGGGCTCCGTCTCACTGCTGGTCAGCCGTGACCGGTGGTCACTTCTTGGCGGCCTTCAGGGTGACGGTGTTGCCCGGGCCCGCCGCGATCGCACTGATCAGCGGGTTCAGGAAACCGCAGCCCTTGAGGGCGGGCAGCGTGTACGTGCCCTTCAGGTCGCCGCCGTTCGCACCGAAGTTGGACGACTCCAGCGGGATGTCGGCCGGCGCGGTGGTCTGGCAGGTCGAGCTGCCGATCTCGAAGCCGAAGACCTTGATCGAGGTCAGCTTGACGACCGTCTTGGTCCGGGTCTTCAGCGCGGCGCCGGCGAGGGTGCCGGTCGTCTTGCCCTGCGGGGCGAAGGCGACGTTGACCGTGCCGGGAAGGAACCCGAAGAGCGAGAACTTGCCCGCGCCCGGGTTGAGCTTCAGGTCGCCGGAGACCTTGCCGCCGCTGATCGTCGTGGCGACGCTGCCGGTCAGCGGGATCGTCCCGTTGACGCCCTTGACGAACGACGAACCGGTCAGCGCGTAGGTACCGGTGGTACCGCCGCCGTCGGTGACGTTCACCGTCGCCTGCACCGGGCTGCTCGCGTCAGAGACGTTGCCGGCCTTGTCGACGGCCTTCACCGTGAAGGTGTAGGTGCCGTTCGCCAGGCCGCTCACGACCTGCTTGGTGCCGGTCACCAGACCGCCGAGCTGCTTGCCGTCCTGGAAGACGTAGTAGCCGGCCAGGCCGGAGCCGCCGTCCTCGTCCTTGGACGCGGACCAGGTCAGCGTCACGTCCTTCTGGTTCACCGCGGCCTTGACGTCGCCCGGGACCGAGGGCTTCGTGGTGTCGGGCTTGGCCTGGGTCTTGGCGTCGACCGAAGCCGAGGCGCCGTCGCCCGCGGTGTTGTTCGGGGTGACCGTGACCTTGTACGAGGTGTTGGCGTTCAGGCCCTTGATCGTGTAGGTGGTGTCGGCGGTCTCCGCGGAGCCGCCGTCCCACGTGATCTTGTACTTGGTGGCACCGGTGCTCTGGTCCCACTTGAGCGTGATCGAGTCGAAGGTGGTGCCCGCGACCGTCAGGCCCTTGAGGTCCGCCGGCTTCTGGGGCGTGTCCTCCTGGGTCTTGGCGTCGACCTTGGCCGCGTCGCCGTTGCCCTGCTTGTTCACGCCGTACACCGAGAAGGAGTACGGGGTGTTCGGGGTCAGGCCGCTGATCGTGGCCGTGGTGCCCGTCGGGACTTCCTGGGTCTTGTCGCCGTACTTCACGACGTACGACTCAGCGCCCTCGGCGGCGTTCCACTTCAGCGACACCGACTTGGACGTCGTGCTGGTCGCTTCGAGACCCGTGACCGGACCCGGCTTCTGCGCCTCCGCCTTGGTGTCGAACTCGACCGAGCTCTTGGCGGACTCGTTGCCCTTGTTGTCGATCGCGCTGACTTCGAGCTTGTAGTGCTTGCCCGCTTCCAGCCCGGTCAGCGCCGCCTTCGGCTCGGTGACGGTGTCACCGAACTTGGTGCCGTTGAGGTACAGGTTGTACCCCTTCAGGCCCGAGCCGCCGTCCTCGTCCTTCGAGGCGCCCCAGGTCGCGTTCGCCGTGGTGCCGGTGATGGCGGTCACGGCCGGAACGCCGGGAACGGTCGGAGCCTTCGTGTCCTCCGGGTTGGGGACCCCACCGGTGATCTTGAAGGTGTGGATGATGTTGTTCTGGCCGGTCGGCGCAGCCGGGCCGTCCAGGGTGCAGGGGACCTGGAAGGGCTTGCCGCCCGCGTTCAGGTCGGGGTGCGGGTTGCCGTCCTTGTCGCGCAGGATGACGTACAGGTCGAGACGCTGCACGCCCATCTTGCCCTCGCCGGCCTTGGAGAAGACCAGCGGCGGGGCCGTGCCCAGCAGGCCCTTGATCGGGAGCGTGCCCGACTCGGGAACCGGGATCTTCGCGATCGGCAGCTTCAGCTTCGCCGCCAGCGGGGTCTGGCCGTTCTGGATCTCCGGCGCCCACAGGTTGGCCGTCGCGATGGCGTAGCCCTCAAGGGACGCCGCAGGCGGGTCGATGACCGTCTGCATCGCGTTGACCGTGTACGCGTTGACCTCGGCGTCCGAAGAGACCTTCATCTCCGGGGTCAGCATGTTGGTCTTGATGTCCTCGGGATACGGCAGGCTCGCGTCGACCTTCAGGCCCTGCGGCTTGATGATCGGGAACTTGCACGAGAACACCAGGCCGGACAGCTTGCCGTCGACCGAGGTGTGCTTGTCGGCCGCCGGCTCGGGCGCGACCGGAACGTCCCAGTTCACGACCGGAGCCGTGCCGGGGTTCTCCGACCCCTCCTTGACGTAGATCGCGGCGATCTGGTTGTTCTGGCCGGCCTTCTGGTAGCACTGGACGTCGAACTCGCCGAGCGCCGTCAGCTCGCCCGCGGCGTTCTTCGGCGCCACGTGCAGCTTGAGGTTGCCGACGTTGACGCGGCCCCAGCCCTTGGTGTTCGGCGCGGTGATCGCCTTCGGCGTCTTGCCGTTCACCGACATCGGGAAGCTTCCCTCATCGGGAACGCTCGTCTTGGGGATGGGCAGGTCGCCGGTCAGGACCTCGGTGTGCCCGTCGGGCCACGTCCCCTGGACCTCGGCGGTCGCCGTGCCCTCCAGGGACTTGGCGTCCATCGCGAACAGGCCCTTGGTGGTCTGCGCGCTCACGGTGTCGACCGTCTCGATCGGGAGCGGGTCGACCGTCTGGCCGAACGACACCGTGTCGGGAATGCCGGTGACCTTGACCTTCACCGTCAGGTCCTGGGCGCCGATCATCGGGTAGACGCAGCGGTAGTTGAGCGTCAGCTCACCGTGCGGCACATCCGCCGAGGCGGACGGCGCCGTCCCGAAGGCGACGGCACCGGAGAAGGCCGTGGCCGCCGCCGCGACGACCGCGACGACCCTGCCCCTCCGTGCTCGTGAATTCGAACTCACCGTTTATCTCTCCTGTGTTTGGCCGACCATGGGCTCGCGCCGAGTGGAACTCATTTCGACGGTGGAGCCTGCACTTTGACGACTGGTCGCCCGACGACCGCCGAGGCGTTCCCCGGGCTGAGCTTGCGGGCGATGGTGCTACCGGACTGGGACGCGAAGGCAGTGAGGACGCCGTTCAGCGGGCCCCAGTCCCCCAGCTAGGCGACCGAGTGCCTAGCGGCCCGTCCACCGCGCCGGCGGCGGCCACGGGACCCGCCGCAGCCGACTCCCGGCCGGCGCTCGCAGCCCCGGCACCGATGACCGCGCCACGGGCCGGGCCCGTCCCGATCCCCGTCTTCTTAGGATTCACGCCATGCCTTTCTGATGCGAAAAGCACCCATCGGGTGTCCGCTCGCAGCGCGGGCACCCGACTCCTGGTCCGTTCTCGAAAAGATCGAGGGAATCACCCGGGCGGGGGTTGATGGCGGGCCGCACCGGCTCACATCGAGCCGTTTCCTCCGACGTTTCGTGGACGTAAACTACAGCCGGACGAGACGAACGTCATCGTACGGCTGTGACAAGTTTCACGCCCCAGGGGCTCACTCGAAGCCCAATAATCCACGCACAGGTCAACGGACGGGCCGCCACTCGCCGGACCGACCACGATGCGGATACGCGGGCCTACCGAAACGTCTTTCGGCAGCAGGTTTCCAAGCCGACTCACCGGCTCCGCACAGCGTTCCGAAACCCCACGGCGACAGTGGGTGACGACCGAACCCGGACGGCGACACCGCGACACCCCAGCCGGAACACGATGCCTTTTACGGCTCGCGCCCTACCGCTAAACCGTTCATCACCCGAACAGGATCAGTTGTCCCCGGAAAAGAGGGGCGCGCATTCCAGACGCCATGACATTCCCGCACGAACACCGGCCGAGAGGGGGCGTGGGGGCGGAGCCCCCACATCGGGGGGTTCGGGGGGTCGTCCCCCCGGAAAACACTGCGGGCCCTTGCGGAAGGTGCGCGAAGCGCACCGACCACAAGGGCCCGACTCGTGGAGCTATGGGGATTCGAACCCCAGACCTCCTCCATGCCATGGAGGCGCGCTACCAACTGCGCCATAGCCCCGTGTCCTCGCGTGGTGCGGGGACGGGGGCAAGCCTAGTGCATGTTCGGGGCGGGCGCGGACGCGCGTCAGGTGAGGCGGACGAGCATCTTGCCGGTGTTGGCGCCTTTGAGGAGGCCGAGGAAGGCGCCGACGGCGTTGTCGATGCCGTGCACGACGGTTTCTTCGCTGCGCAGGGTGCCTTCGCGGACCCAGGCGGCGGCGCGGGTCTCGTACTCGTCGAGCAGGTGGTAGTGGTCGAGGACGAGGAAGCCGCGCAGGGTGAGGCGGCGGGCGATGGCCTGCCAGAGGTCGGCGCCGGGGGCGGGGCGTTCGCGGTGGCGGGAGACGGCGCCGCAGAGGGCGATGCGGCCGTGGTCGCGCATGGCGTCGAGGGCGGCGCGCAGGTGGGAGCCGCCGACGTTGTCGAAGTAGACGTCGACGCCGTCGGGCGCGGCGGCGGCGAGGCGGCGGTCGAGGTCGCCCTCGCGGTAGTCGATGGCGGCGTCGAAGCCGAACAGGCCGGTGAGGCGGGCGCTTTTGGCGGGGCCGCCGGCGGAGCCGATGACGCGGGCGGCGCCGAGGCGGCGGGCGATCTGTCCGGCGGCGCTGCCGACGGCTCCGGTGGCGGCGGAGACGAACACGATGTCGCCGGGCCGGACGCGGGCGATCTCGGTCAGTCCGACGTAGGCGGCGAGGCCGGGCAGGCCGAGGACGCCGAGGTAGGACTGGGCGGATGCGGCGGAGGTGTCGACCACGCGTCCCGTCCGGACGACGGCGTACTCGCGCCACCCGAGGGAGTGCAGCAGTGTCGTCCCGAGGGGACGGTCGGGGTCGGCGGACGCGACGACCTCGCCGACCGCCGCCCCGGTCAGGGCCGCGCCGAGCGGGTAGGGCGGAGCGAAGCCGGGGTCGGCGTCCATCCGGAACCGCATGTACGGGTCGACGGAGATCCAGTCGTTGCGGACGACGCACTCGCCGGGCCCGGGGGCGGGCACGTCGGTCTCGGCCATGGCGAAGTCGGCCGGGCACGGTTCGCCGCGCGGCCGGGCGACGAGGCGGATCTCTCGGCTCTTCATGTCAACGGACCTCCCCGCCCAGACGGTACCCGTAGCGCTCTGTGACCGTACGCTTGCGGGGAGGAGACCTTCGGCGGATTAGGCTGCGGGCGATGAGCGCCGACGATGCCGCCGAGCGGGCGAGGGACCGGCTGGTCGACCGTCTCCGGGACGAGGGGACGGTCGAGTCGCCCCTGGTCGAGAAGGCCCTGCGCGCCGTGCCCCGGCACCGGTTCCTGCCGGACGCGGGCGTGGAGGAGGCGTACGCGGACCGTCCGGTCGTGGTGAAGCGGTCGGCGGGCGGCGCGCCGCTGAGTTCGGCGAGCCAGCCGACGATCGTGGCGTCGATGCTGGAGCGGCTGGGGGTGCGTCCCGGCGACCGCGTCCTGGAGATCGGTACGGGCTCGGGGTACACGGCGGCGCTGCTGCGGGAGCTCGCCGGCGCGGACGGCGAGGTCACGACGGTGGACGTCGATCCCGATCTCGCGGCGGCGGCGCGGGAGCGGCTCGGCGCGGCGGTGACCGTGATGGCCGCCGACGGCGCGGCGGGCCACGCGGCGGGCGCGCCCTATGACCGGATCATCGTCACGACGGGCGCCTGGGACGTCCCGCCGACGTGGTGGGACCAGCTCGCCGACGACGGGCGGATCGTTGTTCCGCTTCGCTGGCGCGGCATGACGCGGTCGGTCGCGCTGGACCGCGACGGCGACCGGCTGACGGCGCGGTCGGCGATCGCGTGCGGCTTCCTCCCGATGCGGGCGGCGGACGGCGAGCGCTCGCTGGACCTGGCCGGGGACGGCCGGGTCCGGCTCGTCCACGACGAGGACCAGGCGATCGGCGCGGACGCGCTGGCGGCCGTGCTGGACCGGCCGCGCGCCGAGACGTGGTCGGGCGTCCACGTGACCGGGTCGGACGCGGTGCACGCGGTGTGGCTGCGGCTCGCGGCGGCCGAGCCGGGCACGTGCGCGCTGGCGGCGCGGCCGGCGGCGATCGACGGCGGCCTGGTGTCCCCGGCGCTGCCCGGGACGAGCCCGGCGGTGGTGGACGGCCCGTCGCTGGCGTACCTGGCGACGCGTCCCATCGGCCCGGACCTGGCCGAGCTGGGGGCGATCGGCCATGATTCGGGCGATCTGACCGACCGGATGGCCGACCAGATCGCCCTGTGGCACGAGGCGGCGCCCGCGCCCGTGCTGACGGTGTACCGGGCGGGTGCGGCGCCGCCGAAGCCCGAGCGCGGGACGGTCGTGCGCAAGCGTCACACGACGCTCGTCCTGTCCTGGTGACCTCCGCTTGCTCACCCGGCTGAAGGGTCGGGGCCGCGTGATCAGCATCTGGCCACATTGTTGTGCGCACACTGTGTGGCACAGAATGCGGGTCGGAAAGCGACACAGAGGAGGCGGAGGCCGTGACGATCGCACTGGCGTGCCTGGTCGCCGCCTGCATGGCCGCGAACGCGATCCGGCTGCGGCGGCGCCTGACGGCTCTGGACCGCCTGCGCCCGTCCGGCCCCGGCGGCGGCGCGGCGTACACGCTGCTGACCGCGCGCGGCGTGACGGTCCCGGACGCGGTGCGCGCCGCCGCCGAGGCCCATGCGCGCGAGCACGGGCTGGCGATGCTGGACCTCGTCCCGTCCGACCTCCCGGTGGACGAAGCCCTCGACCTGATCCGGCACCTGGACGTCCGCCGCTACCGGGACGACACGCTCGGCATGGGACGCGGCGCCTGCTACGCCCTGCTGGTCGATGCCGAGGCGCTGGCACGGTCCGGAATCGCCGCGACCGAGGACCTCGACCCCGACGAACTGGGCGAGGCCACAGCACGGCTCAGGCTCTACACCGGCGCGGCCGACCTGGTGGTCGCGGACGTGCGAGCACACGACCGCATCCAATTCCGGAGGTCGCGCCTACGGTCGCTGGCCCTTGTCATCCCGCAGACGCTGGCCCTGCCGCAGACGCTCATGGCCGCGGCGGTGGGCTACCTCCTGATGCTGGCGTGCGTGGCGCTGGCCTGGCCGTACGGGCTGCTGGTGGCCGCGCTGTACTGCGCACTGCCGTGCGTGGTGTTCGCAGGCACGCCGGTTATCCCGCGTGACCTGCCCCGGGTGACGGTGACCCGTCTCGTCCACACGCCGTGGTCCATCTGGCGGACGCTGCGCGCCCCGCGCACCCGCTGGGAACGACGTCTCATCGCCCGCCGCGAGGAGGCGCGCGTCTGGTACCGGGCGCAGATCGACCAGGGCGTCGAACGGTTCGCCGGACCCCGCCGCAACGACTGCCCGTGGTGCGGTTCCGAGCGGATCGGTCGGCTCGTGACCGTCCGGGACGTCCTCCAGGGCAAGCCCGGGACGTTCCGCCTGGACCGCTGCCGCGACTGCCGCCACGTCTTCCAGAACCCCCGCCTCACCCCCGAGGGCCTGGACTTCTACTACAAGGACGTCTACGACGGCCTCGGCGACGTCCTGGCCGAGCGCATCTTCAGCTCCAACACCGCCTGGTACCTGGCCCGCGCAGCGATGGTCCGCCGCTTCGCCGAGCCCGGCGCGTGGCTGGACGTCGGCACCGGCAAGGCGCACTTCTGCCGTGCGGCGCGGACCGTCCTGCCGCGCACGCGGTTCGACGGCCTGGACATGAGCGCCGGCGTCCAGGAGGCCGTCGCCCGCGGCTGGGTCCACAACGGTTATCGCGGCGCGTTTCTTGCGGCGGCGCACCGGTTGAACGGACGCTACGACGTCATCAGCATGCACCACTACCTGGAGCACACCGCCGAGCCGCTGGCGGAGCTGGACGCGGCGGTGAAGGCGCTGCCGTCCGGCGGGCACCTGCTCCTGGAGATGCCCGACCCCGAATCGTGGTTCGGGCGCGTCCTGCGCGGCTCCTGGGTGCCGTGGCTCGCGCCGCAGCACCTCAACATGATCCCGCTCGGCAACCTGCGGCAGGCCCTGGAGCTGCGCGGCATGGAGGTCCTGGCGGTGGAGCGGCGCGAGGCCGACCAGGGGCCGGACTTCGTCGCGTCGGCCGCCGCCGTCGTCAACCGGCTCGGCCTGGACGTGGACCGGCCGTGGTGGCCGCGCCCGCCGGGGCGCCGCGAGTACGCGGGCGTCCTCGGGACGCTCCTGCTCGCCGCGCCGCTCATGGGCGCCGCGATCGTCGCGGACGTCGCGACGCTGCCCCTGCGGCGCACCAACAGCAACGCGTATCGGATCCTGGCACGGAAGCAGGCGGGATGAGGAAGTTCCTGGGCGCACTGATCGTCGCCCTCGGTCTGGTGGCGGCGCCCCCCGCCCACGCGGGCACCACGGTCAACGAGCGGTGGGTGGACGCCCGGACGCTCGACCTGACGTGGCACTCCGCGAACGTGGGCGAGGACGTCAGCGCACGCGTCCTGCTGCCGAGCGGATGGACGCGCAATACCCGGCGCACGTGGCCCGTGGTGTACGCCTTCCAGGGCGGACGCGACGACTACACCTCGTGGACGCGCGAGACCGATATCGAGAAGCTGGCCGCGCGCTACGACGTCATGGTCGTCATGCCGTCCGGGGGCGAGAACGGCAGCTACGTGGACTGGTGGAACGACGGCAAGGGCGGGATCCCGCGCTGGGAGACGTTCCACACCGTCGAACTCCCGAAGCTGATGGCGCGCTACCACGCGGGGACGCGACGTGCCACGCTCGGTGTTTCGTCCGGCGGGCAGGGCGCGGTGGCCTACGCCGCACGGCATCCCGGCATGTACGAGTACGCGGCGTCGTTCAGCGGCTCCACCCATCTCACGATGGACGGGATGCAGCTCTTCCTGACGACGGTCAACCTGCTCGGCTCCGGCCCGGACGCGTTCCGCATCTTCGGCCTGCCCGGACGCGACGACGCGAACTGGCGCGCCCACGACCCGTACGTCCAGGCCGCGCACCTGCGCGGGACGGGCCTCTACATCTCCAGCGGCACCACCGGCATGAACGGCCCGTACACGCCGCCCGGCGGGGTGTGGCGGCTCACGCAGCTCAGCGAGATCCTCATCGGCCAGATGAACCGATCGTTCGTGGACCGACTGCACACGCTGAAAATCCCGGTGACCAGCCACATCTACGGCGACGGCTGGCACGCCTGGCCCGAGTGGACGCACGAGCTGCACACCGCCTGGCCGCTGATCATGCGGGCGCTCGGAGCGTCCCGATGAGCCCCCTCCCCGCCGACGAGCGCCCGCTGATCCTCCGGCTCTCGCAATGGGCGTGGGAGTTCGGGCACGAGACCGCCTACACGTTCGTGGACCACTCCACCGATCCGGCCGGCGTCCGGACGCATCTGACCTGGGCGGAGCTGGACCGCCGCGCCCGCGCCGTCGCCGCCGCGCTGCGCGAGACCAGCAGCCCCGGCGACCGCGCCGCGATCCTCGCCCCGCAGTCGCCGGACTACCTGGTCGCGTTCTTCGGCTGCCTGTACGCGCGGGTCGTCGCGGTGCCGCTGTTCAGCCCGGACCTGCCGGGCCACGCCGACCGGCTGACGTCGGTGTACCGCGACGCGGAGCCGTCCACGGTCATCACGACGTCGGCGTCCGCCGACCGGGTGGAGACGTTCCTGGACGAGCAGGGGACGCGGCCCAAGGGCGTCCTGCTCGCGGACCGCGTCGGCGACGGTCGTTGGACCGACGAACCGATCCGTCCCGACGACATCGCGTATCTCCAGTACACGTCCGGGTCCACGCGTGTGCCGGCGGGTGTCGTCATCACGCACCGCAACCTCACCGCCAACGCCGTGCAGCTCCACCATGCCGGAGAGGCGACGCCGCGTACGTCCAGCGGGGTGAGCTGGCTGCCGCTGTTCCACGACATGGGGTTGGTGTTTACAGCGGCACTTCCGCTCGTCCACGCCAACCCATGCGTGTTCATGGACCCCGTCGCGTTCGTCATGCGGCCCCTGCGGTGGCTGGAGCTGCTGAGTGCACAGCGCGACGTCTATACGGCCGGACCCAACTTCGCGTACGAGTACCTCACGCGGCACGTCACGGACGAGGAGAAGCGGCAACTCGACCTCAGCGGGGTGCGGATGCTGCTGAACGGCGCCGAACCGATCCGTCCGGCCACTTTGGAGGAGTTCTTCGCTGCGTTCGCGAGCTGCGGGCTACGCGCCGAGGCCCAGTCCCCCGCGTACGGGCTCGCGGAAGCCACCGTCTACGTCCTCGCGTGTTCGCCGAGCACGCCGCCCACGACCGCCGCGTTCGACCGCGCCGCGCTGGCCGCAGGCGTGGCCCGCCCCGCCGACGACGACGCCGCGACGCTGGTGTCCTGCGGCACGCCGTTCGGGCAGCACGTCGCGGTGGTCGCCCCGGACGGGCGCGTCCTGCCCGACGGCCGCGTCGGCGAGCTGTGGGTCCACGGCGCCAACGTCGCCGCCGGGTACTGGGGCCGGACGGACGCCACCGAGCAGACCTTCCGGGGCGTCCTCGCCGACCCGGCCGACGGCCTGCCCGCCCGGCCCTGGCTGCGCACCGGCGACCTCGGGTTCCGCCATGCCGGCGAGTACTACGTCACCGGCCGCGACAAGGACCTGATCATCATCGACGGCCGCAACCACTACCCGCAGGACGTCGAGCACACCGCCGCGACGGCCCACCCGGGCGTCCGCGCGGGCTACGTCACCGCGTTCGCCGACACCTCCGGCGGCGGCGAGCGCCTGGTCGTCGTGGCCGAGCGGAACCGGCGCGTGCCCGTCCGGCGGCTGGACAGCGCGGCCGTCGCCGCCGCCGTCCGGGGCGCCGTGCAGCGCGACCACGGGCTGACCGTGGACGACTTCGTGCTGGTCGAGCCGGGCTCGCTGCCGCGCACCAGCAGCGGGAAGCTGACCCGGACGGCCTGCCGCGACGCCTACCGCGCCGGCCGGTTCCGGTGAGCGTCGAGGTCCTGGACGACGAGCGCGCCGGGGAGCGGCTGCGGATCCTGACCGTCCGGGCGGACTCGGTGCCCGGCGAGGAGCTGCGCGTCCAGGTGCTGCTGCCCCGGGGCTGGTCGCCGAACGCGTCCCGGACGTGGCCGCTGGTCACGCTGCACCACGGCGGGCTGGACGACTGCACGTCGTGGACGCGGTGCACCGATCTCGAACGGTTGAGTCGCGACGACGACGTCCTGATCGTCATGCCCGACGGCGGACGCGCGGGCGGCTACACCAACTGGCGGCGTGGACCGCAGTGGCAGACGTTCCACGTCCGCGACGTGTACCGGCTCATGCGCGATCGGTACCGGGCCGGTTCGGCGCGCGCCGTCGCCGGGGTGTCGGGCGGCGGATACGGCGCGCTGCTCAGCGCGGCGCTGGCGCCGGGCGCGTTCCGGGCGGTCGCCGCGCTCAGCGCGCCGTGCTCGATCCGGACGCCGGTCACGATGGTCGGGCTGCTCGCCGCCACCGGTCTCGCCGGACGGGTGAACCCGCTGCGCATGTGGGGCTTGCCGATCGTCCAGGACCGGCACTGGCGCGCCAGCGACCCGCTCTACCTCGCGCCGCGCCTGCGCGGGACGCGGCTGCACCTGTCGGCCGGGCTCACCGGCAGGCCGGGGCCGCTGGACCCACCGGACGCGCCATGGAGCCCGGCCAACCTCGCCGAGCCGGCCGTCCGGTCGACGGTCGGGCCGTTCCTGCGCCGCCTGCGCGCCCACCGCATCCCGTACACGACCCATCTCTACCGCGACGGCACCCACTCCTGGCCCTACTGGGAGCGGGAGCTGCACCGGGCGTGGCCCCTGCTGATGCGGTCCGTCTCGGCCTGAAACCGCAGCCTTACACTGTGGGTCACCCGCGAAGGAACCGGCAGGAGCCCCATGACCCGCAGCACGATGGTCGACGAGATCACAGAGCGCATCGCGTTCCAGATCGCTTCGGGGCAGTTGCGGGCGGGCGACCGGCTCCCGTCGATCCGCCGGCTCGCCGAGGAGCACGCGGTCAACCCGACGACCGTCCAGCTCGTGCTGGCGCGACTGCGCGCGATGGGGTTCGTGGAGCCGCACCACGGGCTCGGGGTCGTCGTGAACGACATCGAGGCGCGCGGCGGGATCGAGACATGGCGCTACCTGTTCCGCTTCTCGCGCCGTCTGCCCGAGACTTCGGTGCGCATCCTGCGGGACCTGCTGGAGACGCTGTCGATCGTCTACGCGTCGGTGGTCACCAAGCTGGAGGCCGACCCGGCGGCCTACGACCCGCGTCCGGTGCGGCAGGCGCTGTCCCGGCTGGACCGGCTGGTCGCGAGCGGTGACGCGTCGCCGACCGACGTGCACCAGGGCGTCCTGGACGTGCTGCGCGCCGGGTCGTCGGCGATCGGCGGCGGGATCCTGCTCGGTGTCCTGAACTCACTCGGCCCGATGCTCGGAGACGTCCCTGAAGTGCTGGACGCCGTCTTCCACGACGCCGGCGCCCATGTGTGGTGGTGGGACCAGGTCGTCACGGCGTGGGAGAAGGGCGACGCGGAGGCGGCGCGTGCGGCCCTCGCGCTCCTGGACCCGTGGCACGCCGAGGTGACCGAGCGGCTGCGGCTCTCCCTGCAGGCCCAGCCGGCGAGCTGAGCCTTCAAAAGTACGCAGAATTTCTCCTGAGGACGCTCATTCGGCTGCATAGGCACGGGGCAACTGTGTGACACAAACTGTGGCACGAGTGTCCCCGAGGTGAAGGATGAGAAGCCCATGCGGCCGAGACCACGACGCGCCGAGCCCGCCGGCGCCCCCCGCCCCCGTTCCCGCCGCGCCGCGCTCGCGGCCGGCGCGGCCCTGCTCGCCTCGACGCTGACCGCGATGCCGTCCGCGCGGGCGATCCAGCCGACGGACCTGCCCGCCGTCGGCGTCGACACCGGACGGTTCAAGCTCCCCATCGCCTGCACGATCAACTTCGCGGGCGTCCTGCCCGTCCTGTGGCTCCCGCTGGACGTCGACATCCAGGGCGTCGCGCCGGTGCAGCTCGGCCCCGGCCAGGAGTTCTGGCTGACGCAGGGCTCGGGCAGCATCACGTTCCCCGAGTGGCTGACGGCCCTCGCCCCGATCCTCGGCCTCGACAAGGCCGACGCGACGATCAGCGACATGTCGATCGGGGCGACGCACTCGACCCCGGACGCGGTCAACATCGCCAAGGACCCGATCTCGATCAAGGACATCCCGATCGTCGCGGGCAAGCCGCTGAAGGTCGGGCTCCCGGCGGCTGGCCAGAAGCCGTTCGACGTCGGCCCCTACAAGGCCCCGCAGAGCGGCAAGGTGACGCTCGGCTTCAACAGCGCGGTCGCGAAGGTCGACCTCAAGTCGAGCTGGGGCTTCTCGCTGCCCATCACCGCGGACTGCAAGCCGCGCGGCGGCAACGCGCTGCTGACGATCGCGGTCGGCGGCGCGTCCGGCCAGGCCCCCGCCAAGATCCAGGGCGCACCGCTGAACTTCGGCGAACCGAAGTCCGGTGAACTGGCCGGCATCATCAACGCGCCGTACCAGTGCGTCTGGAACGGCCAGACCTACGGCGCGGGCATCGCGGTCGGCGCGGACGGGATCCCGCTGACGGTGAGCAAGTCCGGTTCGTTCTCGTTCACGAACGCGTCCGGGGCGCTGACCGTGCCGAAGGAGACCGTGAACAAGCTGCTGGACCAGGGCGCTAAGACCGTCTCGGGCAAGGTCACGAACCTGACCCTGGACGTCGAGGGCGGCACCCCGCAGAGCCTCAACGTCATCCCGGACAGCGGCATCGCGATCCCCACGACCACGCTCACGCGGGACCACGAGATCGTCGTGCCGCTCCCGCAGGACGGCACGCTGACCGCAGGCCCGTTCAATCCCGCGTCCGGCGCGTCGAGCGTGCAGGTATCGCTCGGCGGCGCGACCGCGACCCTGTCCTTCGACGGCGGCACGCCCACCACGGCGACGTGCGCAAAGCCGTCCCCGACCGTCTACCTGGTCGACAACCCGGTGACCTGACCGCGCGGGCGGGGGCGTCCGCGTTGGGACGCTCCCGCCGTCAGGCCCTGACGGGCGCGACCCCGCCCGGCACCAGCCCCGCCATCTTCTCCGGGTTGGTGATGACGAACACCTCGCGGACCAGGCCGTCCGCCACGAACGGCTGCAAGAACGCGACCGGACGCTCCCGGAGCGTCAGCACCACGCCCGGCAGCCCATTCGCATTGACGAACGCGACACCGACATCGTCCGGGCCTGCTCCGAGCCGGTCCAAGAAATGGTCGCGCCCCGCGCCGTGCAGAATCCCCCGCAACAGCCGAGCCGTCCGCTCAGACCCCTGCACGACCCGCCGCGCGTTAGGCATGACCCCACCCCCATCCCCGGTGAGCCGAACATCCGGAGCCAACGTGGCGATCAGCTCATCCACCCCACCCGTGGCACAAGCCAGAAAGAACCGGTCCGAAACCTCCCGCCACCGCTCCCGATCGACTTCATAACGCGGCTTGGCCTCCCGCACATGCGCCCGAGCCCGCACCGCAAGCTGCCGGACAGCAGGCTCCCGCCGCCCGATCATCTCCGCGATAGCGCCGTACGACTCACCGAACACGTCCCGCAGCACGAACACAGCCCGCTCCAAGGGCGACAACGACTCCAGCACCACGAGCACGGCCAACGTCACCGACTCGTCCCGAACAACCCGCTCACCGACGTCCTCGGTCAACACCGGCTCAGGCAGCCACTCCCCCGGATACACCTCGCGCCGCGCCCGCGCCCGCCGCAACCGATCAATTGCCAGCCGCGTCGTCACCCGCACCAAAAACGCCTCAGGATCCTCAACGTCACCCCGGTCCGCCGCAGCCCACCGCAGATAAGCGTCCTGGACGACGTCCTCAGCGTCGGCGACCCGCCCCAACACCCGGTACGCAACCCCGACCAGCCGATCCCGATGCTCAACAAACCCGTCCACCCCCCAAGCATCCCGCCCCGCCCCGGCGCGCCTTCAACCCACCCCGGCGACCCCCTATGCCGCACATGAACGGCGGCGTGGTGCGGCGCCGCTACATCAGTGCGCTGACGCCATCAAGAATCATCTTTGAGCAGCTCGGCGATCTGCTGCGACGTGGCGCCAAGCCCCCGGGCTTCAGCGACCACGTCCGCCAATTTCGCATGCTCGCCCACTCTTTTGAGCATCATTCCGTAGTTTAGCGCCGCATTGAGCTGACCGAACTGGATGGCCTGCCGGAAGTAATGTTCGGCCTTATCGTACTTGCCGCAATCAGCATAGAGAAGCGCCACGTTGTTCTGGGCAGAGTCCGAGCCCTCCTCGATGGCACGGAGATACAATCGAATTGCCTCGTCCACTCGACCGATGTCACCTAGATACAACGCATAATAGAATGCAGCGTCTTCCTCATCGTCAGCCAGTGCAGCCCGATATTCGCGCTCAATCTCTTCAGTATTTGAGAGCCGATGGGCCGCCCGAAAGTTCGTTCGAGCCAGGCGCGCTCCAGGGATTTCATGCGCAACGGCCTGCTCCAGATGAATTTCCGCTCGATCCAGATTCCCAATACCCTCTTCGGCTTCGGCAAGCTGCAGCAGAACCTTGTGGTTACCGCCTTCAAGCGCCTGGGCCAATAGCCGCACAGCAGCTGTGAAGTTTTCGCGATCGAGTTCAAGTCCGCCGAGGTTGCCGAGTGCGAGATCATCGCCATCCGCGATAGCATCGCGATAGAGCCGCTCGGCCTCCTCGTAACGCGCCGGATCTTCGGCGAGAAAAGAAGCGTAGTCGTTTTTGGCGCGATGATCTCCCGCATCGATAGCGCGCCGGTACCAGGATTCAGCTTCCCGCCGATCGTCCAGGACATCCGAAAGAATGACCGCTGCATGCAGCGCCGACCTGACGTCGCCCGCTCCAAAAGAACGGCGCAGAGCCGCTACGGCTTCATCAGCACGGCCGGTTTCAACGAGCACATCCGCCAACGGGTGAACACAAGACAGATCGCCGCCACTGAAAGCGTCGCGCAGCACACGCTCCGCTTCATCGAATTCTTCCAGATCCAGCAGGAGCTCGCCATAGCGGTAGGCGGCCTGCGGGATGCCTATCCGAACCGCTTCCCGATAGAGGAGCCTGGCCCCGTCCGTATCCGTCGCTTCGAGCGCCTCGGCACGAGCCATCAAGTCGTCAGCCATGTTCCTTCACCCCGCTTGACCTGCCCTGGCCCGCCCTAGAGGTTCCGACCAGCTCTTGAGAATTGATCACGCTGCGAGCCGGACCCACGGCCGCGATTCCTGCACATCGGCCCCCGGCCATCTCGACCGCACCAGCCCCGAACATTTGAAACCTCATTCACGCGGACACTAGCGATGAGCATCTCGGTATACAACTTTGAGATCCGGATAAGCTGGATCAAAATGGGGGCTCCCGGGTGCAATTATCGGAGACAAGGCCGTGAACACTCTTTCCATGGCGTTCTCATCATATTCACCAATGGACGATGTAGCACAAAGCAAGAGAGAGCCGTCGGCATTTTGTTGCACGCCTCGAAAGGCTCCAGATTCTATCAGGAGCGCGACATCGTCAAACTTTTGTGCTAGTTCGCGCGGGCAAATAGTCAGCCAAGAGTAGCCGCGCAGATATCTGCGCGCCTCACTCAAGGATGCGCGCCTGGAACGCCTGAGAGCAAAGTCGAGAGAGGTCATCCCCAGAAGATTGCGATCACCGATACTGCCAAACACGGCGCGGGCATGCTCACAAACGGCGACAGGGATGTTCCGAAGAGCCGAGCAGTATGATTTGTCAACAAGGAATGAGTCTGCTACGCCTAGCGTCGCATCGAGGCTAAAGAATTCACCATACTTCTTCTCGCGCCCAACTTCGACTGTTACAAAGCGCGTGTCCCGTTCACCTTCAGCCGCACCAGATGTGCTCAGGAGCACGTCCGTTTCACCGCTGGCCAACACATCGAATACGGCGTCACGAGCGTGCTCGAGTCGATGAAACCTGCGTAGTCTTCCTTCATTGACCGAAATAGCCGCCGTACGCCCTGCTCCTTCGCCGGCCCCTCCCTCGGCTTCCCCACTTCGAGCAAAGGCCGATAGGACTTCGGCGAACCAGCTCGAAAGCCCTGCGGCGGTATTTTCTCCATCAGGAGCTTCGATTGTCATTTGACAATATATATGATTAAGCATTTGGAAACACCGCCTCGCCACCGCACGCCGGTTCTGCGTGAGAGTCGGTTGGAGACTGCGCAGCCCAGCTCCGATCAGACCGAGCGCCACGGGGACCGCGACAGGGTCGCCAATGATTCCAGATCCGACCGGCTAGTGAAAAAGGAGGCCAATGCATCGCTGGATTACACCGATCGTCCCAACACCCCGGCGAGGACGAACATGGACCCGACCATACGAGCCGTGATTCTCCGCTGCCGTACGAGATCCCTGTCGCGCCACGGGGGGAGCCGCCGCAACTTCTCCGGCACCTCGGGAGACTGCGCCCACCGGGTTATCACACCGTTGACATTGAACAGGACGACCAGGCCGATTGCCAGCATGACAGGCGAAAGAACGAACGTCAGCAAAAAATCAATAAACTCCGGTGGCGAGGACTTCCTCGCCGAGCCATCGCCGAACGACAAGATCCTGTCCCACGTCACCTGACCAACGCCTTGATAAGCCAAACGACAGTCGATATGAAACAAATGATACCAGCCGCTATGGGAAAGTAGCCCGAGCGGCGCAGCGGCTCATATTCCTGCAACCGCAGGTCCCTGTCGGGACCCGCGTAACCTTTCATCCACCCGATGTAGCGAAGGGACCACTTCAGCCATGCCGCACCGAGACCGATGGCGATCAAGCCGAACAGAGGGAGAATAATGTAACCACTGGTCTCCGTCACCGATCAAAATACCTTCCCGGCATCGACCTTATTCCCAGCCGAGCCGAAGAAGGAGTTCCGGAGTCGGCTCACCAATGAGGGGGCGTGGGGGCGGAGCCCCCACATCGGGGGGTTCGGGGGGTCGTCCCCCCGGAAAACACTGCGGGCCACCGGGGAAGGCGCGAAGCGCCGACCACGGTGGCCCGACTCGTGGAGCTATGGGGATTCGAACCCCAGACCTCCTCCATGCCATGGAGGCGCGCTACCAACTGCGCCATAGCCCCGTGCGGCTACGTGGACGTTCATCCCGTAGCGCGTGGCCAGTTTAGCCGAGGTGGCGATGGGGGTCGAATCGGTTGTCGCGGGGCGGACGGTCAGCGGCCGACGGCGGGGCCGTCGTCGCCGAGGACGGGTTCGGGCAGCGTTCCGGCGTTGTGCTCGGTGAGGCGGAAGCCGCCGTCGCGGCGTTCGGACAGGACGGACCAGCAGCAGTTGGAGAGCCCGCCGAGGCGTTCCCAGGTCTCTTCGGGGAGGCCGAGGAGGTGGCAGAGGCCGAGGCGGAGGGCGGCGCCGTGGGAGGCGACGACGAGGACGCCGGCGGGCGGCAGGTCGTCGAGGGCGCGGTCGAGGGCGGTGCCGACGCGTTTGGCGACCTGGGCGCTGGTCTCGCCGCCGGGCGGCTGCCAGACGGCCTGCTCGGCGGGGTAGCGTTCGCGGATCTCGGCGCCTGTGAGGCCTTCCCAGACGCCGCCGTCGCGTTCGATGAGGTCGCGGTCGTGCCGGACGGGCAGGCCGGTGAGGTCGGCGAGGGCCTGCGCGGTGTCGGCGGCGCGCTGGAGCGGGGAGGCGAGGAGCGCGGTGGGCCGCAGGGCGGTGAGGAGGGCGGCGGCGCGGCGGGCCTGGGAGCGGCCGGTGTCGTCGAGGGGGACGTCGGTCTTGCCCTGGAAGCGGTTCTCCAGGTTCCAGGCCGTCTGGCCGTGGCGCCACAGGACGAGGCGGCGCTTGCCGGGGGTGCGGGTCTCAGTCACCGGCGCTCCCGACGGGGGCGCGGTGGGTGTTGACGCCCTCGGGCAGCTCGATGAGCGGGCAGTCCTTCCAGAGCCGTTCGAGGGCGTAGTACACGCGGTCCTCCTGGTGCTGGACGTGGACGATCACGTCCACGTAGTCGAGGAGGATCCAGCGGCCCTCGCGTTCGCCCTCGCGGCGGACGGGCTTGGCCCCGGTCTCGTCGCGCAGGCGCTTCTCGATCTCGTCGACGATGGCGCGGACCTGGCGGTCGTTGGCGGCCGAGCAGAGCAGGAACGCGTCGGTGATGACGAGCTGCTCGCTCACGTCGTAGGCAAGGATGTCGTCGGCCAGCTTGTCCCCCGCCGCTTCGGCGGCGGTACGGATGAGCTGCGCGGCCCTGTCGGATGCGGTCACGATGCGCTCGCGATCCTCCCTGTCGGGGGTCGGTTCCGGGACAGCCTCTCATGGCGGCCCCGAAATGACCCTTGTCCACCGGTTCCGGATGGTCCGTCCGGCTCCGGTCATGCCCCTTCCAGGGTAGGCGGGATCCGGCGTCCCCGTTCCGTCTTTCCTGTTCAGCCGCCGTCGGGCCGGTAGAGGGAGCGTTTGTTGATGTACTGGACGATCCCGTCCGGAACGAGGTACCAGATCGGTTCGCCGTCCTGGACGCGGTCGCGGCACTCGGTGGACGAGATCGCGAGCGCCGGCACCTCCATGAGGCTGACGCGGCCCGACGGCAGGCCGGGGTCGGCGAGCCGGTGGCCGGGACGGGTGACGCCGACGAAGTGGGCGAGCCCGAACAGTTCTTCGCTGTCGTGCCAGGTCAGCATCTTCTCCAGGGCGTCCGCGCCGGTGATGAAGAACAGGTCGGTGTCGGGGCCGTGGAGGGCGCGCATGTCGCGGAGGGTGTCGACGGTGTAGGTCGCGCCGGGACGGTCGATGTCGATCCGGCTGACCGAGAAGCGGGGATTGGACGCGGTGGCGATCACGGCCATGAGGTAGCGGTCCTCGGCGGGGGTGACGTTCGTGTGGCCCTTGTGGGCGGACACCCCGGTCGGCACGAACACGACCTCGTCCAGCGCGAACACGTGCGCGACCTCGCTGGCCGCGACGAGGTGGCCGTGGTGGATGGGATCGAACGTCCCGCCCATGATCCCCAGCCGCCGCTTTTGCGTCATGCCGACGAGAATAGTCGTCCCGAAACCGGGACGATCTTCCGCCCCGCAGGGACCCAATTCCCGGGAACCGGGGAACTCGCGGGACGTTCCGGTCGTCGGACGTAGCATGCCGGACATGACGAACACACCGGACCGTGCGCGCACGCGCTTTCCCGGGATCAGCTCCCGCGCCTACGAACACCCTGCGGACCGCTCGGCCCTGGTCGCGCTGCGCTCCCTGACCGGCTTCGACGTCGTCCTGCGGCGGCTCTCGGGGCTGTTCAACGAGCGGGCGATCCGGCTGACGTTCCTCGCCAGTTCGGTGCGGGCGAGCGAGAACCAGTTCCACAACCTGTACGACATGGTGCGGGACGCCGCGTACATCCTGGACATGCCCGAGGTCCCGGAGGTGTACGTCGAGCAGAACCCGGCGGCGAACGCCTACGCGATCGGCGCGGACCACCCGTTCATCGTGGTCACGACGGGCCTGCTGGACCTGCACGACGACGAGGAGCTGCGGTTCGTCATCGGGCACGAGGTCGGGCACATCCTGTCCGGCCACTCGGTGTACCAGACGATGATGATGATCCTGACGCGGCTCGGGTCGCGGCTGGCGTGGCTGCCGCTCGGCAACCTCGGGATCGCGGCGATCCTCATGGGCCTGCGCGAGTGGCACCGCAAGTCCGAGCTGTCGTGCGACCGCGCGGGCCTGCTGACCGGCCAGGACCCGGCGGCGGTGAAGCGGGCGCTGATGAAGATGGCGGGCGGGACGCGGCTGGCGGACATGAACACCGACGCGTTCCTCCAGCAGGCGCGCGAGTACGACCAGGCGGGCGACGTCCGGGACGGGATGCTGAAGTTCCTGAACCTGCTCGGCCAGTCGCACCCGTTCGCGGTCGTCCGGCTCGCCGAGATCGACCGGTGGGCGTCCGACGGCGAGTACCTGCGGATCCTCGCGGGCGACTACCCGCGCCGCGCGGACGACGCGAACGCCAAGGTCACCGACGAGGTGAAGAACGCGGCGCGGTCGTACAAGGACTCGTGGGAGCGCAGCGCCGACCCGTTCGTCGGGAAGGTGAAGGACGTCGCGGACGCGGCGGCCGGCGCGGCGGGCGGCCTGTTCGACAAGCTGGCGCGGCGCGGCGGGGACACGTCCGCGCAGAACTGACGGGCGGTTAGAAGGGGGCCGGGACGAGCAGTTCCACGTTCCGGTCCTCGGCCGCACCCCGGCGCGCGGCGGGCTCGTCCTGCCAGTCGTTGCCCGCGACCTGCCGGGACAGGGACGCCAGGTGGAGCGGGTCGCCGGTGCGTCCGCCGAACAGGTCGGGCGCGGCCGAATCCAGGACGGTCGCGAAGATCGACAGCGTCCCGTCGCGGTTGTCGGCGATCTCCACGATCCGGCTCTGCTGCGGGAAGTCGACGTGCGAGGCCGTGTTGACCTCCCAGAACCCGCCGCCGCCGGGCCGCCGGTGCGCGAGCACCTCGTTGCGGTGGGTGTGGCCGTTCACCCACAGGACGACGTTCGGGAACCGCAGCAGCAGCGCCTTCACCTGGTCGCCGAGGATCCGGCCGCCGCCGAGCGGGTTGTCCAGCGTGGCGATGGTGTGGTGGCTGAACAGGACGAACAGCCTGTCCTTGACGCGATGCCCGACCCGCTTGCCCGACCCGTCCAGGTACCGGGAGCTGCCCGCCGTGAGCTGGGCTTCGAGCCAGGCGAACTGCGCGGCGTCCAGCGAGCCCTCGGAGTAGCCGTTCGGGTTGACGGTGTCGAGGACGAGCCCCCGCACGATCCCCCGGTCGAAGGCGTAGTGGGCCGTCCCGTCGCGGAGGTTGGCGGCGGTGAACCCGTGCCCGCGCGGCCCGCCGGATGTCGTGAAGTGCTCCCGCACGACCTCGGCCCGCGTCAGCAGCCGCCGCCGGGCGTCCGGCGTGACCGGGCGCAGCAGCCCGCCGAGCGACGGCAGCGCCCCAGGGTCCGCGCCGGTCAGCGCGCGGGCGAGCCGGGCCGCCTGCTCCCCGCCGGCCGGGGCGTTGATCTTGAACCCGCCGGTCGCGAGCCCGCTGACCAGCGGGTTCGGCGGCAGGTTGCCCTGGACGAGCCCGTCATGGTTGCCGAACACCGCGAGCCACGGCGAGTCGAGCCCGGTCGCGCGGAACGGGCGGCGCGCCGCGTCCAGCAGGCCGGGCACGCGCGGAAACCCGTGGGAGGCGAGCGCGACGTCCGCGCGGCCGCCCGGCGGCGGGCCGTCCGGGTGCCAGAACCGGTCGTCGTACACGACGCGGTCCATCACGCCCTCGTACCGGGTGGGGTCGCCGGAGTCGGGGCGGATCGTCCGGCCGTCGAGCAGGTCGATGATCCAGCGCAGCTCGTTGTACTGGACGTTGTCGGCCGCGTCCCCGGTGTTGATCGTGAACGCGAGCGGCAGCCCGGTCGCCGGGCCGCGCCCGACCCGGTTCAGCGCCCGGACCATCGCCTCGGCGACGTGCGTCGTCAGCGTCTCCTGGGGCCGCCACGCGCCCTCGACCGGCAGGACGGACAGCAGGTCCTTGAACCGGTCGGCGAACTCCACCCGCGCCGGGGACTGCGCGTCGATGACGTGGACGTCGGTGAGCTGCCCGAACGCCACCAGCCCGGCGCGGCGGGCGGCGCGGTCGCGGGCGGCGGCGCCGCCGAGGTCCCGGCGGAGCAGATGCGGCTCGCCGGGACCGGCGACGATCCGCCGGAACCGGCCGGAGCCGAGCAGCAGCGTGCGGTCGAGGGTCGTCCCGGCCGCCGGGCCGCGCAGCGCGGCGGACGCGGGACGGGCGGGCAGGACGAGTCCGGAGGACGCCAGCCCCGCGCCGAGCAGGACGCGGCGGCGGCTGATCGCAGGGCGCACCCCCGGATCAGACCACACCCGAAGTGTTACAGCAAGACCCGATTTGTCACAGGACGGCTACCGGACCTGCCCGTCCCCCGTCACGACGTACTTGGTGGACGTCAGCTCCGGCAGCCCCATCGGCCCCCGCGCGTGCAGCTTCTGCGTCGAGATGCCGATCTCCGCGCCGAACCCGAATTCCTCGCCGTCGGTGAACCGGGTCGAGGCGTTGACCATGACGGCCGCCGCGTCCACCCGCGCGGTGAAGCGCCGGGCGGCGGGCTGCGACGCCGTCACGATCGCCTCGGTGTGGCCCGAGCCGTGCCGGCGGATGTGCGCGACGGCGTCGTCCAGCGAGTCCACGACGCGGGCCGCGATGTCCAGCGAGAGGTACTCGGTGTCCCAGTCGTCCTCGGTGGCCGGGACGACCGCGTCCCCGTACGCGCGCACGCGCTCGTCGCCGTGGACGGTCACGCCCTTCTCCGCCAGCGCCGCGAGCGCCGCGGGCAGGAACGCGTCCGCGACGTCGGCGTGGACGAGCAGCGTCTCGGCCGCGTTGCACACCGACGGACGCTGCGTCTTGGCGTTCAGCAGGATCTCCACGGCCATCGCCACGTCGGCGGCGGCGTCCACGTACACCGAGCAGTTCCCGACGCCGGTCTCGATCACCGGGACCGTCGACTCCTCCACCACCGAGTTGATCAGCGACGCGCCGCCGCGCGGGATCAGCACGTCCACCAGGCCGCGCGCCCGCATGAGGTGCTTGACCGACTCGCGGCTCGTGCCGGGGACGAGCTGGACCGCGTCCGCCGGGACGGGCGTCCCCGCCAGCGCCCGCCGCATGACGTCGACCAGCACCGAGTTGGACGTGTGGGCCGACGACGAGCCGCGCAGCAGCGCCGCGTTCCCGCTCTTCAGGCAGAGCGCGGCGGCGTCCACCGTGACGTTCGGACGGCCCTCGTAGATGATCCCGACGACGCCGAGCGGCACCCGGACCTGCCGCAGGTCCAGCCCGTTCGGCAGGACGCTCCCCCGGACCGTCTCGCCGACCGGGTCGGGCAACGCCGCGACCGACCGCACGGCCTCGGCGATCGCCGCGATCCGCTCCGGCGTGAGGCTCAGCCGGTCGATCATCGCCTCGGCGGTGCCCGCCGCGCGCGCCCGCGTGACGTCCTCGGCGTTGGCCTTGACGATCTCGGCGGTCGCGGCCTCCAGCGCGTCGGCGACGGCGTGCAGCGCGGCGTCCTTCACCGCGCGGGTCAGCGGCGCCAGCTCCGCCGCCGCGTCCTTCGCCCGCCGCCCGGCGCGCTCGAAGTCCTCGCGGTCCGTCATACCGGCTCCTTCACGGTCGATCTCGGATAAGGGGTCAGCCGTCGGCGAGGACCACCATGCGGTCGCGGTGGATGATCTCGCGTTCGTACTCGGGGCCCAGCTCCCGGGACAGCCAGCGGGTGGAACGTCCCATGAGGTCCGGGATCTCCCCCGCGTCGTAGTTCACCAGGCCGCGCGCCACGACCCGGCCGGCGTTGTCGCACAGGTCCACCGGGTCGCCCGCGGCGAAGTCGCCCTGGACGCCGGTGACCCCGGCGGGCAGCAGCGACTTGCGGCGGCGGACGACCGCGTCCACCGCGCCCGCGTCCAGCAGCACCCGCCCGTGCCCGGTCGTCGCGTGCGCGAGCCACAGGTGGCGGCCCGACATCAGGTGCGGCGACTCGGGATGGAAGTAGGTGCCGATCGGGTCGCCCGCGAGCGCCCGCGCGGCCGACGCCGCGTCCGTCAGCACGACCGGGACGCCCGCGATCCGCGCCGCCTCGACCTTCGTGATCATCCCGCCGGTGCCGACGCGGCCGGACGCGCCGAGTTCGACGCCGTCCAGGTCCGACGGGCCGCGCACCTCGCCGATCCGCCGCGACCCGGGCTTGCGGGGGTCGCCGGTGTAGAGCGCGTCCACGTCCGACAGCAGCACGATCGCGTCGGCGCGGGTCAGGTGCGCGACCAGCGCGGCGAGGCGGTCGTTGTCGCCGAACCGGATCTCGTCGGTCGCGACCGTGTCGTTCTCGTTGACGATCGGGACGATCCCGAGCGCGAGGAGCTGCGCGAGCGTCCGCTGCGCGTTGCGGTGGTGCGAGCGGCGCATCATGTCGTCGGCGGTCAGGAGCACCTGCCCGACCGTCAGCCCGTGCCGCGCGAACGCCGCCGTGTACTGCGCGAACAGCAGGCCCTGCCCGACGCTCGCCGCCGCCTGCTGGGTCGCGAGGTCGCGCGGCCTGCGCGCCAGCCCGAGCGGCCCGAGGCCCGCAGCGATCGCCCCCGACGACACGAACACGATCTCGGTGCCCGCCGTGCGGCGCGCCGCGAGGACGTCCACCAGCGCGTCGATGCGCGCCACGTCGATCGTCCCGGCGGTGGTCGTCAGCGACGACGACCCCGCCTTCACGACGAGGCGGCGCGCCTTCTCGATCTCTGCACGACGACTGCTCACGGTCGTTACCTCGGGGGTTCGGGGGCGGTCAGCGACGTCCGTCCAGTCTCCGGTCCGTGCCGCGCGGGCCGGCCACGCCGTCGCCCGCGGCGATCTCGGGCTCCCAGTCGAAGACGACCGCGTCGTCCGGGGTGCCGATGAGGACGGTCGCGCCCGCCTCCGCGCCCGCGTCCCGCAGCGCCTCCTCGACCCCGAGCCGGGCCAGCCGGTCGGCGAGGTAGCCCACGGCCTCGTCGTTGGTGAAGTCGGTCTGCCGCAGCCACCGGACGGGCTTGTCGCCGGTGATGAGGTAGGTGTTCTCCCCCGTCTCCCTGACCGCGAAGTCCGTCTTGCCCTGCACGGGCGTCGGCCGCAGGACGATCCGCGTCGGCTCGGCGGGCGGCAGCGACGCCCGGTACTCCCCGACCATCTCGGCCATCGCGAACGTCAGCTCGCGCAGGCCCTCGTGGCTCGCCGCCGACACCTCGAACACCGTCAGGCCGCGCTTCTCGAACTCGGGACGGACCATCGCCGCGATCTCCCGGGCGTCCGGGACGTCCACCTTGTTCAGCACGACCAGCCGGGGCCGGTCCGACAGCGGACGGTCGCCGAGCACCCGGTCGTAGGCGCGCAGCTCCTGCTCGATGACGTCGAAGTCGGCGACCGGGTCGCGGCCCGGCTCGGGGGTCGCGCAGTCCAGCACGTGGACGAGCGTGGACGACCGCTCGATGTGCCGCAGGAATTCCAGGCCCAGCCCGCGCCCCTCGCTCGCGCCCTCGATGAGGCCCGGCACGTCGGCGACCGTGAACGTCGTGTCACCCGCGCTCACCACCCCGAGGTTCGGGACGAGCGTCGTGAACGGATAGTCGGCGATCTTCGGCTTGGCCGCCGACAGCGCCGCGATCAGCGAGGACTTGCCCGCGCTCGGGAAGCCGACCAGCGCCACGTCCGCGACGCTCTTCAGCTCCAGCACGATGTCGCGCTCGTCGCCGGGCTCGCCGAGCAGCGCGAACCCGGGCGCCTTGCGCTTGGCCGACGCCAGCGCCGCGTTCCCGAGCCCGCCCCGGCCGCCCTCGGCGACGACGAACCGCGTCCCCTCGCCCACCAGGTCGGCGAGGACCTCGCCGTCCGAGGACTTGACGACCGTGCCGTCCGGGACGGTGAGCACCACGTCGCCGCCGTCGGCGCCGGTGCGGTGCCCGCCCTGCCCCTGCCGGCCGTTCGGGGCGCGGCGGTGCGGACGGCGGTGGTACTCCAGCAGGCTCGCGGCGCCGGTGTCCACCTCCAGGATCACGTCCCCGCCCCGGCCGCCGTTGGCGCCGTCGGGGCCGCCGAGCGGCTTGAACTTCTCCCGGTGGACGGACGCGCAGCCGTTGCCGCCGTTCCCCGCCACGATGTGCAGGACCACGCGGTCCACGAACTGCGCGCCCGACCCGGCACCCGCTGCCACGGCCCCTCCTCGGCATCGTTTCGCTCCGCCGTCAGACAGAGCGAGGGGCGGACCGTACGGTCCGCCCCTCGAAAAAGCCTTCTCGGCCCGCGGACCTATTCCGCCGGGACGATGCTCACGGCGTTACGGCCACGGTAGCGCCCGAACTTCACCGCGCCCTCGACCAGCGCGAACAATGTGTCGTCGCCGCCACGGCCCACGCCCGGTCCCGGGTGGAAGTGGGTGCCGCGCTGGCGGACGATGATCTCGCCGGCGTTGACCACCTGGCCGCCGAAGCGCTTGACACCGAGCCGCTGGGCGTTGGAGTCACGACCGTTCCGGCTGGACGATGCGCCCTTCTTGTGTGCCATTGCCCCGCTCCCTTACTTCCCGGAGATACCGGTGATCTTGATCTCGGTGTACGGCTGGCGGTGACCCATCCGCCGCTTGTACCCGGTCTTGTTCCGGTAGTGCATGATGTTGATCTTCGGGCCCTTGACGGCGCCGACGATCTCGGCGGTCACCTGGTACCCGGCCAGGTCGGCGGCCTTGCTGACGACGTTGTCGCCGTCGACGACCAGCAGCGCCGGAAGGGTCAGCGAGTCACCCGGCTCGCCGGTCAGCTTGTCGACGGTGAGAACGTCGCCCTCGGCGACCTTCTCCTGCCTGCCGCCTGCGCGGACAATCGCGTACACCGCGGAAACCTCTCGTCTGCGCGCGCTTCCGGGCTCAACCGGTCCCACGCGTGGTCGAAACCAGCCCTCGGACGAGGGCCTACCCCCGGATCGCGCCGAGGGCGGCACACCGGCGGAGGAATCCACCGGCGCTCTGAACAGGGCCCGCCGCGGCGGCGGCGGGGACGCGCCCGGAGATTCCGGGCGGTCGCAGGCGCGCCGACGGCGCGCCGACATTTGAGAATACCGGATCGCGGGACCCGAACGCGAACCGCGTCCGGGTCCCCGACCGGCCGCTACTCGGCGGGCTCGTCCTTCTTCGTCCGGCGGGTGCGCCGGCGGCGGCCCGCCGTCGCGGCGGGCTCGGACTCCTCGGTCTCCACCGGCTCGTCGGCGGTCAGCGCGCCCGGCGCCGCCGTGGCCGACTCGGCGGCGGCCTCGGCGGCCTCCACCACGGCCTGCGGGTCGGACTCGTCGGTGTCGTCGTCGTCATCGTCGGCGGCCCGCGCCGCGTCCTGGCGGGCGAGCTTGTCCTCGACCGCCTTCTCCACGTCGCCCTTGCGCTTGCGGCGCCGCCCGCCGGGCTCCTTGGTGCCACTGTTGCCCTGCGCCTTGGCGTCCTTGGACTCCACCGGCGTGGGCTGGAGGTGGATCCCGCGGCCGTTGCAGCACTCGCAGGTCTCCGAGAACGCCTCCAGCAGCCCCTGCCCGACCCGCTTGCGCGTCATCTGGACGAGGCCGAGCGACGTCACCTCCGCGACCTGGTGCTTGGTGCGGTCCCGCGACAGGCACTCCACGAGCCGCCGCAGGACGAGGTCCCGGTTGCTCTCCAGCACCATGTCGATGAAGTCGACCACGATGATGCCGCCGATGTCGCGCAGCCGGAGCTGGCGGACGATCTCCTCGGCCGCCTCCAGGTTGTTGCGGGTGACCGTCTCCTCCAGGTTCCCGCCCTGGCCGGTGAACTTGCCGGTGTTGACGTCGATGACCGTCATCGCCTCGGTGCGGTCGATGACCAGCGAACCGCCGCTCGGCAGCCACACCTTGCGCTCCAGCGCCTTGGCGATCTGCTCGTCCACGCGGTAGGCGGCGAACGCGTCCCGGCCGCCCTCCCAGCGCTCCACCCGGTCCTGCAGGTGCGGCGCGACGTAGTGGACGTACTCCGACACGGTGTCCCACGCGCCGTCGCCCGCGACGACCAGCTTGGCGAAGTCCTCGTTGAAGATGTCGCGGATGACGCGGACGGTCAGGTCCGGCTCGCCGTGCAGCAGCGACGGCGCCGACGCCGTCTTCTGCTGCTTGCGGATGTTCTCCCACTGCGCCGACAGCCGCGCGACGTCCCGCGACAGCTCCTCCTCGGTGGCGCCCTCGGCGGCCGTCCGGACGATCACCCCGGCGTGCTCGGGCATGATCTTCTTGAGGATCTGCTTGAGGCGGGCGCGCTCCTTGTCGGGCAGCTTGCGGCTGATGCCCGTCATCGAGCCGTCCGGCACGTACACGAGGTAGCGGCCGGGCAGCGAGATCTGGCTGGTCAGCCGGGCGCCCTTGTGGCCCATCGGGTCCTTGGTGACCTGCACCAGCACCGACTGGCCCGACTTCAGCGCGACCTCGATGCGGCGCGGCTGGCCCTCCAGCCCCGACGCGTCCCAGTTGACCTCGCCCGCGTACAGGACGGCGTTGCGGCCCTTGCCGATGTCGACGAACGCCGCCTCCATCGACGGCAGCACGTTCTGCACCTTGCCGAGGTACACGTTGCCGACGTAGGACTGGTTCGTCGCGCGGTTGACGTAGTGCTCCACGAGGACGTCGTCCTCCAGCACCGCGATCTGCGTCCGCTCGCCCTCCTGGCGGACGACCATCGTCCGCTCCACCGACTCGCGGCGCGCCAGGAACTCCGCCTCGGTGATCACCGGCGGGCGGCGGCGGCCCTGCTCGCGGCCCTCGCGGCGGCGCTGCTTCTTGGCCTCCAGGCGGGTGGAGCCCCGGACGGACTGGACCTCGTCCTCGACCGTCCGCGCGTCCCGGACGTGCACGACGGTGTTCGGCTCGTCGGCCGCGACCGCGTCCTCGGCGCCCGCGCGGCGGCGGCGCCGGCGCCGGCGGCGGCTGCCCGTGCCCTCGCCGTCGCCCTGCTCGTCGTCGTCCTCGGCCTCGGCCTCGGCGGCGGGCGCGACGGCCTCCTTCTTGGTCTCCTTCTTCGCCTTCTCGGGCGCGGGCTGCTCGGCCTCGGCCGGCTCGTCGCCGCCCTCGTCGGCGGCGCCGTCCTTGCCGCTCTTGCCCCGGCCCCGGCCGCCCCGGCGGCGCCGGCGACGGCCCGACCGCTCGGCGGACTCATCGTCCTCGGCGGCCTCCTCGGCGGTGGCGGCGGGCTCGGCCGTCTCGGCGGTCTCCTCGACGGCGACGGCCTCGCGCTCGGTGCGCGGCGTGGACGCGGTCGGCTGCGGCGGCTGGAACACGACCATCGGCGGCTGGAACGTCACCGACGGGATCCCGGCCGGAACGCCGGTCTCGCCCTCCTCGGTGTCCGGCTCGGCGGGCGTGCCGTCGGCGGGCGCGGCGACGGGCTCGGCCGGCGCGGGCGCGGTGTCCTCGGCGGGCGGCTCGGGCGGCGGCCCGGCGGGCGCGACGGCACGGCGCCGCGACCGCGTCCGCGCGGCGGGCCGCTCGGCCTGCGGCTCCTGCGCCGTCTCGGGCGCCGTCTCGGTCTCGGGCTCGGCGGGCGCGGCGACGGCCTCGACGGCGGGCGCCGCTGCGGCGGTGCGGCGGCGGGTCCGGGAGCGCGCGGCGGGCTTGTCCGCCGCAGGCTCGGCCGCGCTCTCCGGGGCGGCCTCGGCCGCGTCCTTGCCACCGCGCGCGGACGCGGCGTCCTCGGACGCGCCCCCGGCGGCGGACGCGGCGGTGCCGCTGCGGGCGGACCCGCGCCCGGCCTTGCGCCCGGTCGCGGTCCCCGCCTCGGTCGCGGTCCCGGCAGCCGGCGCGGCCTCGGGCGCCGTCCCGGCGGCCGGCGCGGCCTCGGTCCCGGCGGTGGACGCGGTCCCGGTCGCGAGCGCGGCGGGCTCGGCGGCGGATCCGGTGGTGGACTCTTCGGCGGGCTCGACCGGCACGACCTTCTTGCGCGTGCGCGTCGTCCGCGTGACCTTCGGCTTGCGCACGGGCGCGGCCGGGGCGGTCTCCAGGGCCGGCACGACGGGCGCTGCGGCCTCCTCGACCTCCGGCGGCGGGCCCGCGGGCCTGCTCGCGGCGCGGCGTGTCGTGCGCGCCGGCTTCTTCACCTGTGCGGTGCCGGCGGCCGTGGCCGATTCGGCTTCGTTCTCAAGCATCCGGGCAATCTCCCGTCAGGTTCCCGGGCGCGACCGCGCCGTCCCGCCCGTCAGGGCGGGAACGTGCGGTGCGCCGCGCGGGAACGCTCCTCAGTTCTCGGTGCCGGTGCGTCCGGACGGTCGTCCGGGCGCGCCGACGAAGTCGTCGGGGGTGCGCCCGCCCGCATGTCGCGGGCCCGTACCGTGGCGAGCACGGCACAGTCCCCTAGGGGTGAGCGCCGGCGGCATCCACGCCCACGGCCGGCGGGCGAAGGGCAGGCACGGCCGCCGTGCCGGCACCATCGCCGGTCGGCTGCGCGGTCTCCCGATCGGGTCCGAGCGGATCCGTGAGGCCACCGGTGGCCGCGTCCAGAGGCCCCTGCGCCAGCCTGGTCACCAACGGCGGTGACGGCGGCGCGAGGTCGGCGATCTGGCGCAGTCCGGTGAGGATGTCGTCGGGTCGTACGGCAGGAGTGGTATGCCGGACAACCATGCGAAGTATCGCACAAGGGGCATCCGCCGCCTCCGAGGCACGCCGGTCCAGCTCGCAGCGGGACACGGCGGGCCGCGTGTCGAAACGGCGCCGACCCTTCTTGGTGAGGCGTTCGACCTCGACCGCCTCGGCGGCCAGGAACGCCGCCACGGCTGCGGCGGCCTCGTCGATCCCGATCCCGTCCAGCCGGACGCGCCACTCCGACGCCTCCAGCCGGTCGGCCAGGGCACTCGCCCGGCCGGACCCCGGCGGCACGACCACGACGTCCACGACGTCCAGTCCGCCGGGCAGGGCCGCGTCGAGCTCGCGACGGACCCGTTCGGGGTCGCGCGGCTCGGTGAGCCCGAGTTCGAGGTACTCCGCCTCGCTGGCCACCCCGGTGGCCGCCGCACCCGCGTACGAGATCTTCGGGTGCGGGGTGAATCCCGCGCTGTACGCGACCGGGATCCCGGCGCGCCGGACGGCGCGTTCCACGGCCCGGGATATGTCGCGATGGCTCGTGAAGCGCAGTCTGCCCCGCTTGGCGTAGCGGACCCGCAGACGCTGGATCACGGGGGCCGGTGCAGGACCCTCCGGCATGGGTGCCAGGGCCTTCGTCCTTCCTACTGTGGTCGCGAGTCGTCGGCGTCCGCCCGTGTCGGACGGACGCTCTACCCAACAGAATACGGCTCCCCGACGGGCCATCGACCGCCGCGCCGCACCAGAAGATCGTCTTCGCTGCGCAAACCCTTGTGCGGCAGGGACTTCCGGCGTTTCTTCCGATTCGTCAGACGACGTTCAGCGGGAGCAGTTTGCGCCCGGTCGGGCCGATCTGGATCTCGGTGCCCATCGTGGGGCAGACGCCGCAGTCGTAGCAGGGCGTCCAGCGGCAGTCCTCGACCTCGGTCTCCTCGACCGCGTCCCGCCAGTCCTGCCAGAGCCATTCGCGGTCGAGCCCGGCGTCGAGGTGGTCCCAGGGCAGGACCTCGACCTCGTCGCGCTCGCGGACGGTGTACCAGTCGACGTCCACGGGCTCGTCGGCGAGGGCCTTCTCGGCAGCCGTCAGCCAGCGCTCGAAGGAGAAGTGCTCGCTCCAGCCGTCGAACCGGCCGCCGTCCTCCCACACCGCGCGGATCACCCGGCCGACGCGGCGGTCGCCGCGCGACAGCAGGCCCTCGATCACCGACGGCTGCCCGTCGTGGTAGCGCAGGCCGATGGCGCGGCCGTACTCGCGGTCGCCGCGCAGGGCGTCCTTGAGGGCGCGCAGGCGGCGGTCGACGGTCTCGTGGTCGCACTGGGCGGCCCACTGGAACGGGGTGTGCGGCTTCGGGACGAACCCGCCGATCGACACCGTGCAGCGGATGTCGCGGCGGCCGGTGGCGTCGCGGCCGGCCTTGATGACGCGGCGGGCCATGTCGGCGATCGCGAGGACGTCGGCGTCCTCCTCGGTGGGCAGGCCGCACATGAAGTACAGCTTGACCTGCCGCCAGCCGTTCTCGTACGCGGTCGTGACGGTGCGGATGAGGTCGTCCTCGGACACCATCTTGTTGATGACGCGCCGCATCCGCTCCGAGCCGCCCTCGGGCGCGAACGTCAGGCCCGAGCGGCGCCCGCCGCGCGAGAACTCGCCCGCGAGCGTGATGTTGAAGGCGTCCACGCGGGTGGACGGCAGCGACAGCGACGTGTTGGTGCCCTCGTAGCGGTCGGCGAGGCCCTTGGCGACCTCGGCGATCTCGCTGTGGTCGGCGCTGGACAGGCTGAGCAGCCCGACCTCCTCGAACCCCGACGCCTTCAGCCCGTTCTCGACCATGTCGCCGATCGTGGTGATCGACCGCTCGCGCACCGGACGGGTGATCATCCCGGCCTGGCAGAACCGGCAGCCGCGCGTGCAGCCCCGGAAGATCTCCACGCTGAACCGCTCGTGGACGGTCTCGGCCAGCGGCACCAGCGGCTTCTTCGGGTACGGCCACTGGTCCAGGTCCATGACGGTGTGCTTGGCGACCCGCCACGGAACACCGTTCCGGTTCGGCGCGACGCGCTGGATCCGGCCGTCGGGCAGGTACTCGACGTCGTAGAACTTCGGCACGTAGACGCCGCCGGTGCGGGCGAGGCGCAGCAGGACCTCGTCGCGTCCGCCGGGCTCGCCCTCGTCCTTCCACTCGCGGATCAGCTCGGTGATCGCCAGCGCGATCTCCTCGCCGTCGCCGAGGACGGCCGCGTCGACGAAGTCGGCGATCGGCTCGGGGTTGAACGCGGCGTGCCCGCCCGCGAGGACGATCGGGTGCCCGTCGGTGCGGTCGGCGGCCTCCAGCGGGATCCCGGCCAGGTCCAGCGCGGTGAGCAGGTTGGTGTAGCCGAGTTCGGTGGAGAACGAGACGCCGAGGACGTCGAACGCCCCGACGGGCCGGTGCCCGTCCACGGTGAACTGCGGGATGCCGTGCTCCCGCATCACGGCCTCCATGTCCGACCACACCGAGTACGTCCGCTCCGCGAGGACGCCGTCGCGCTCGTTGAGGATCTCGTACAGGATCTGGACGCCCTGGTTGGGCAGGCCGACCTCGTAGGCGTCGGGGTACATCAGCGCCCACCGGACGCGGGCCGCGTCCCAGTCCTTCACCTCGGAGTTCAGCTCCCCGCCGACGTACTGAATCGGCTTCTGCACCCGCGGGAGCAGCGGCTCCAGCCGTGGGAAGAGCGACTCGATGGGCATGGCGGCGGCCTCCGGAGGCAAAGGGGACAGGCGAACCAGGCTACCGTCCTCGCGACAGCGACCTAGTCGAACGTGCGGCGGCGCAGGTGGACGGCCTGGAGCAGCCCGAGCGCGATGAAGTTGGCGAACGTCGCCGACCCGCCGTAGGAGACGAACGGCAGCGGGAGCCCGGTGATCGGCATGATCCCGAGCGTCATCCCGATGTTCTCGAACGCCTGGAACGCCAGCCAGCACACGACGCCGGACGCGACGAGCGTCCCGAACAGGTCGGCGGCCTGGCTGGCGGTGCGCAGCCCGCGCCACAGGATGACGCCGAGCAGCGCGACGATCAGCGCGCCGCCGAGGAACCCCAGCTCCTCGCCGGCGACGGTGAAGATGAAGTCGGTCTGCTGCTCGGGGACGAAGTGCCCGAGCGTCTGCTGCCCGTGGAACAGCCCGCGTCCCGAGACCCCCCCGGACCCGACCGCGATGCGCGCCTGCTGCGCGTTGTACCCGGCGCCCGCGGGGTCGGCGGACGGATCCAGGAACGCCGTGAACCGGGCGATCTGGTACGCCTTGAGCAGCCCGAAGAACCAGACGAGGAACCCGCCCGCGAGGCCGATCCCGACGAGCCCGGCCATCCACCGCTTCCGCGCGCCCGACACCGCGAGCATCCCGAGGACGACGGCGGCGAACACCAGCGTCGTCCCGAGGTCGGGCTGGAGCATGATCAGCGCGGCGGGCAGCCCGGCCAGCGCGAGCGCCATGAGGATGTCGCGGCGGCCCGGACCGACCTCGCCGTCGCGCGGCTCGCCGAGGATCATCGCCAGCAGCACGACGAGCCCGACCTTCGCGAACTCCGACGGCTGCACCTGGAACCCGCCGCCGATGATGATCCACGAGTGCGAGCCGTTGACGGTCGAGCCGAGCGGCGTGATCACCGCGAGCAGCCCGAGGCACGCCAGCCCGTACAGGATCGGGACGTACGCGCGCAGCAGCCGGTAGTCCAGCACGGTGAACAGCGCGCACAGGCCGACGCCGATGACGAGGTTCAGCAGGTGCCGGTCCAGGAACGAGTTCGGGTCGCGGCCCTGGTCGAGCAGCAGCCGGTGCGTCGCGGACCGGACGAGCAGCGCCCCGAGCACCGACAGCGCCGCGACCGACAGGAACATCGTCCAGTCCAGGCGGCGCAGCACGGACGCGCGGCGGCGCCACAGCGCGGGGTCGCGGCGGGTGCCGAGCGGCGCGGACCGGGCGGCGGTCACGGGGCCTTCCCGGCGCCGTCGTCGGCGGGCTTGGGCAGGACGTTCGGGAGCTGCCCGTTCACCAGCGCGGGCTTCTGCCCGTTCAGCCCGTACATGGCCTCCCAGATCCGCCGCACGGCGGGCGCGGACGTCTCGGCGCCCGTCCCGCCCTGCGAGGTCATGACGACCACGACGAACCGCGGGTTCTGCACCGGGGCGAACGAGGCGAACCAGGACGTGTCGTCGTGGCCGTAGACCTCGGCGGTGCCGGTCTTGCCCGCGACGGCGAGTTTCTTGTCGTCGAAGCCGCCGAACGCCCCGGCGGCCGTGCCGGACTTCACCACGCCCGCGAGCCCGCCCCGGATGTAGGACAGGACGTTCTTGGACACCGGCAGCTTGCCCGCGGGCGGCGCGCCGACCTGCTGGGCGCGCGAGCCGTCCGGCCGGACGAGGGACGTGGCGACGCGCGGCACGACGAGCGTCCCGCCGTTGGCGACCGCCGCGTACGCCCGCGCGACCTGGAGCGGCGTGGCGAGCACGTCGCCCTGCCCGACCGACAGGTTCGCGGCGTCGCCGGCGCGCCAGGCGTAGCCCTGCGCGCAGTTCTCCGCCGAGACGGCCTTGAGGTAGGCGGCGCGCGCCGGGTCGGTCTTGGCGATCTCGGGGTAGCCCTGCTTGGCGCCCTTGCAGTCGGCCGTCTTGGTGGCGTCCCAGTACGCCTTCTTCCAGGACCGGTCGGGGATGCGCCCGGCCACCTCGCTCGGCAGGTCCACGCCGGTCCGCGAGCCGAACCCGTAGTCGCGGGCCATCGCGACCATCGGGTCGGCGGGGTGCTTCTTCGGCCGGGTGCCGCCGTCGCGGAGCCACTGCTCGTAGGCGAACTTGTAGAAGATCGTGTCGCAGGAGACGACGAGCGCCTGGTGCAGGTTCATGTCCCCGTGCGACTCGCCCTCGAAGTTGGTGAAGGCGCGGCTGCCGACCTTGTAGGAGCCGGGGCACGGGTAGGTACCGTTCAGCGGGTAGCCGCTGTTCACGGCGGCGGCCACCGACGAGATCTTGAACGTCGAGCCCGGCGCGTACTGGCCCTGGATGGCGCGGGAGACGAGCGGCTGCCCCTCCTTCTTGCCGAGCAGCGACTCGTACTGCTGCTGGGAGATGCCGCCGGTCCAGATGCTCGGGTCGTAGGTGGGGTAGCTGGCGAGCGCGGCGAGGTGGCCGTTGGTGACGTCCATGACGACAGCCGCCGCCGCGTCGGCCTTGCGGCCGTGCGCGCGGGCGCTCTGCACCGCTTCGGCCAGCGACTTCTCCGCCGCCGCCTGGATCTTGGAGTTGATGCTCGTGACGAGGTTCGCGCCGGGGACGGGCGCCTTCTCCTTCGCGGTGCCGGTGACGCGGCCCTGGCTGTCCACCAGGACCGTCCGCTCGCCGGGGACGCCGCGCAACTGCTCGTCGTAGGTGGCCTCCAGGCCGTCGCGCCCGATGAGGTCGGCGCCCGCGTACCCGGTGACCTTGAGGTTCTTCTGCCGGTCCAGCTCGGCCTGGGTGATCGGCTGCAGGTAGCCGAGGACCTGCGCGGCGCCCGCGCCCGACGGCCGCGGGTACTCCCGGACGGCCTGCATCTCGGCGGTGACGCCCGGGAAGTCCTCCTGGCGCTCCACGATCTGGAGGGCGCGCTTGTCGTTGACGCGGTCGTCCACCGGGATCGGCTGGTAGGGCGAGCCGGGCCAGCACGGGCGCGGCGTCGTCGGCCCGCACAGCCGGATCCGCATCTCCAGCGCCTGCCGCGTCGTGCCGAGCACGGTCGCGAGCCGGGACAGGACGGCGGCGCCCTTGTCCTTCTGGCGCATCAGCGTCGTCCGGTCGACGGAGACGACGAGCGCGGTGCGGTTGCGGACGAGCGGGCGCCCGGTGTCGTCCAGGATCATGCCGCGGACGGCGGGCACCACGATGTCGCGGGTGCGGTTGTCGGCGGCGACCTGCTGGTAGTGCTCGCCCTGGAGGACCTGCATCGTCCACAGGCGGCTGACGAGCGTCAGCAGCAGCGCGCCGACGATCACGTAGAGGACGACGAGCCGGAAGTGCGTCCGGGAGCTCACAGCCCGGTCCCCCGGCCCGACATCGCGCGGTACTTGGCGGCGGGCAGCGCGAACCGGTCGCGGGACGCGCGGTCGGCGCGTTCGTAGCGGCGGGTCACGCGCAGCACCGCCCACACGACGAACGGGCTGGCGACGACGTCGTAGAACACCTGGAGCGGGACCATGCGCGCGACGATCGTCCAGCTCGCGCGCGGATCGCCGAGGAGCATGCCGGTGAGCGCGTAGACGGTCGTCCCGGCGAGCGCGCCGACGGCGACGGCGAGGAACGGCACGACGGACTTGCGGTCCATCTCGGCCGACGCCATGCCGCAGACGTAGCCGATGATGCAGTACACGAGCGCGTACCGGCCGATCGTGTGGTCGGCGGGCGGGATGATGTCGGCGGCCAGGCCCGCGCAGAACCCGACGACGACGCCGGTCAGCGACCCGTTCACCAGCGCGAGCGCGACGACCGTCAGCAGCACCAGGTCGGGCGTGACGGCGCCGGGCAGCGGCAGCCGGTTCGCGACCGACACCTGGAGGACGAGCGCGACGACGAGCACGAGCGCGGCCGTGAGATGGCGGCCCGCCGGAGTCGGCTCGGGTGCGTTCAGCAAGGTCAGCCCTCCCTCTTGCGCTTGGCTTTCACGGTCTTGTGCGGCGAGGGGGAGACCGACGGCGACACGGTCGGCGACGGGGACGGGGGCGGCGCCGGGCGCGGCGGCAGCACGGCGTC
Source organism: Actinomadura rubteroloni (assembly GCF_002911665.1). Taxonomy (NCBI): domain Bacteria; kingdom Bacillati; phylum Actinomycetota; class Actinomycetes; order Streptosporangiales; family Thermomonosporaceae; genus Actinomadura; species Actinomadura rubteroloni. The sequence goes on along the minus strand of NZ_MTBP01000001.1, from coordinate 2,514,544 downwards.
GCGCGGGTCGGACTTGGGCGGCGCGACGACGACCGCGACGACGTCCAGGCTGGTGAACCGCGCGAACGGCCGAATGTGGGCGGTGCGGCTCAGCCCGCCTTCGGGACGGTCGATGCGGTCCACGACCCCGATCGGGACGCCCGGCACGTACGGCGAGTCGCCCTGCGAGCCGAGCGTGACGAGCCGCTGCCCGACCTTCAGCGTCGCGTTCGCGTCCAGGAGCTGGAACCGCATCGGGGTGGCGCCGCCGTCGCCGAGGCCGCGCCGGCCGCGTCCGGTGACGATCCCGATCTCCTTGGTGTCCTCCAGCCGCGCGCCGACCGAGGACGCCGCGTCGGTCGCGAGCAGGACGGTCGCGGTCGCGGGCCCGACGCGGGTGACGCGGCCGACGAGACCGTCCGCGCTCATCACCGTCATGTCCCGGCGGACGCCGCTGCTGCTGCCGACATCGAGCGTGACGGTGTCCTCGAAGCCCTGGCCCGCCGAGATGACCTGCGCCGCGACGATCTTGTAGCCGCCGATCCCGGCGGTGCCGAGCAGCCGGTCGAGCTGGCGGGCGCGGCCGGCGTCGATCGCCCCGGCGCGGATCCGCTCGCGCAGCCGCTGGTTCTCGCGCTCCAGCCGCTCCGCGCGGCGGCGCTGGTCGGGCGCGTCGGTGATCGCGTCGAAGGTGTTGCCGACGGGCCGGACCACGGCGGCCGACGCGCGCTCGACCGGGCCGAACACGGCCGCGCCGAGATCGCGCAGGCCGCGCAGCGGCGAGTTCTCCCCGCCCCGGTAGTCGACCGTGATCAGCACGAGGGCCGCGACGATCAGCGCACCGAGGACCGACCGGGTCCGCCGGGTGTCGTTCACCGACCGTCCTCCCGTTGTCTCGGCTGTCCCACTGTTATCCCACTGCTGTCTGACCGCTGGAGGCACGACATGCCGGGACAGCCTCGCATGCGTGAAACGGCCGGGCGAGCCGGGCCGCGTTGATCTCTTTCCCGGCCCGCCGGGTCCCCGAACCGAAACGGGCGAATCGGACGCTAATTCCGTCCGGGCAGGTCAGTGACGCGGCTCGGGGACGAGCACCTGCCGCAGGGACTCGAAGTCCTCCACGCACTTGCCGGTGCCGAGGACGACCGAGTCCAGCGGGTTGTCCACGAGGTGGATCGGCATGCCGGTCTCCTCGCGCAGCCGCTCGTCCAGGTTCTTGAGCAGCGCGCCGCCGCCGGTGAGCGCGATCCCCCGGTCCATGATGTCGCCGGACAGCTCCGGCGGGCACTTGTCGAGCGTGGTCTTCACCGCGTCCACGATCGAGTTGACCGGCTCCTCGATCGCGCGGCGGACCTCCTCGGCGGAGATCACGACCGTCTTCGGCAGCCCGCTGACCAGGTCGCGGCCCCGGATCTCGGCGTGCGGCTCGTCCTCGCCGCCGGGATAGGCCGACCCGATCGCCATCTTGATCTCCTCGGCGGTGCGCTCCCCGAGCATCAGGGAGTACTCCTTCTTGGAGAACGAGATGACGGCCTGGTCCAGCTCGTCGCCGCCGACGCGCACCGACTGGCTCGTCACGATGCCGCCGAGCGAGATGATCGCGACCTCGGTCGTGCCGCCGCCGATGTCCACGACCATGTTGCCGGTCGGCTCGTACACCGGCAGGCCCGCGCCGATGGCGGCGGCCATCGGCTCCTCGATGATGTAGACCCGCCGCGCGCCCGCCTGGTAGCCGGCCTCCTTCACCGCGCGCTGCTCGACGCCGGTGATCCCGCTCGGGACCGCGACGACGATGCGCGGCTTGGCGAAGTGGCGCCGCTTGTGGACCTTCTGGATGAAGTAGCGCAGCATCCGCTCGGTGACGTCGAAGTCGGCGATGACGCCGTCCTTCAGCGGGCGGACGGCGACGATGTTGCCGGGCGTGCGGCCGATCATCCGCTTGGCCTCGATCCCCACCGCGACGATCTTGCCGTTGTTGGTGTTGATCGCCACGACCGAGGGTTCGTTCAGGACGATGCCGCGTCCGCGGACATAGACGAGCGTGTTCGCGGTGCCAAGGTCGACCGCCATGTCACGGCCGAGAAACGACAACTTGTTACCCATGAAGAAAGGGAGCCCTTCATGTCGGCGGGCGTGCGGAGCGGCACCCCCTATCGTAACGTGCCACGCGCGGCCGGGTCAGCCGCCCATTCGGTGCGTCGCGCCCAAAAAACCGGCGTTGACCTGGGATCGCCGGAGTAAAACAGACGCGGGCCGGACGGATCCGGCCCGCGTGTGTCGGTCGCGGCGGGGTGCGCGGTCGGAGTGCGCGCGAGGGTGCGCGGGAGGGTGCGCGGTCAGCCCAGTTCGGGGAAGAACAGCTTGATCTCGCGCTCGGCGGAGTAGGTCGAGTCCGAGCCGTGGACGATGTTCTCGCCGATCTCCAGCGCGTGGTCGCCGCGGATCGTGCCGGGCGTCGCGCTCACCGGGTCGGTCGCCCCGGCCAGGGCGCGGAACGCCTCGATGGCGCGCGGCCCCTCGACGACCAGCGCGACGAGCGGCCCGCCGGTGATGAAGTCCACCAGCTCGCCGAAGAACGGCTTGCTCGCGTGCTCCTCGTAGTGCGCCTCGGCGGTCTCGCGGGGCAGCCGCTTCAGCTCCAGCGCGACGAGCCGCAGGCCCTTGCGCTCGATCCGGCTGATGACCTCGCCGACGACGCCGCGGCGGACGCCGTCGGGCTTGACCAGGACGAGAGTGCGCTCGGACACGGGTGGTTCTCCTCAAAACGGATGGATGGGAGTGGCGCGCGGACGCGGCGGCCGGAACGGGGCCGCCGCACGGGCGGCGCGCCTCCGGCCGCGAAGTTTACCGGTCTCCGGGAGCGCCCGGTGGGACCGGGGGCGCCGGAATTCGGCGCGAATTCACGCGCCGGGCGGCGGCGCGTCTTTTCCGGACGGGTTTTCCGCTCGGGAATTGGCGGCGGCGGCCTGGACGGCTTCGGCCTTGCGCGCCATCCACAGCGAGGTCGCCCACAGCGCCCCGAAAAGGACACCGAGGAAGAACATCGTCGGCACGAGGAACCCGGTCAGCAGGATCGCGACCTGGAGGACCGTCCCGGCCTGGACGCCCCACGGCCGCCGCAGCAGCCCCGTCACCAGCAGGCACAGCACCGCGAGGCCGCCGCAGACGCCGCCCGCCAGGCCCCCGTCCACGTCCAGGACGGAGATCGCGACCGGGATCGCCAGCGCGATGACGATCGCCTCGCTGGCCAGCACGGCGGACAGCAGCGCGCGTCCGCCCCGCGCGGAGGCCCCGGCCGGACGCGTCACGAACGGCCGTCCGCGCGCAGAAGCGTCCGGGCGTCGCCCGCCGTGACGACCGAACCGGTGATGAGCACGCCCGCGCCCTGGAACTCGCCGGTCTCCTCGGCGAGGGCGATGCCCTGGTCGATGGCGTCGTCCAGGCTCGCGACGACGTGGACGCGCTCGGGACCGAACACGCTCTCGGCCAGCTCCCCCAGTTCCTCGGCCGGCATCGAGCGCGGCGAGGAGTTGCGGGTGACGACGAGTTCGGCGAGGACGGGTTCGAGTTGGTCCAGGACGCCCGCGAGGTCCTTGTCGGCGGCCCCGGCGAACACCCCGACGAGCCGGGTGAACCCGAACGACTCGGTGATCGTCGCGACGGTCGCGGCCATGCCCGCCGGGTTGTGCGTGGCGTCCACGAGCACGGCCGGGCCGCTGCGGACGACCTCCAGCCGTCCCGGCGACTCGGCCTTGGCCAGGGCGCTGCGGACGAGCGCCGGGTCGAGCTGGCCCTCGGCGCCTCCGGTGTAGGTCTCGCCGGGCGCGACGCGGGTCGCGGCCTCCAGCGGGACCTCGCCGGGCGTCGGGCCGCCGGACGCGAACGCCTCGACCGCCGCGATCGCCGTCGCCGCGTTGCTCGACTGGTGGTCGCCGAACAGCGGGAGGAACACGTCGTCGTACACGCCGTGCAGCCCGCGCACGGCGATCTGCTGGCCGCCGACCGCGACGTCGCGCGACAGCACGCCGAACTCGATGCCCTCGCGCGCGGCGGCGGCGCCGGTCTCGGCGACACGGCGCAGCAGCACCTCGGCGGCGGCGACGGACTGCTGCGCGATCACCGCGACCGCGCCGGGCTTGATGATCCCGGCCTTCTCGGCGGCGATCTCCTCGACCGTGTCGCCGAGGTAGCGCGTGTGGTCGAGGGCGACGGGCGTGACGACGGCGACCTGCCCGTCGGCGACGTTGGTCGCGTCGAACGAGCCGCCGAGGCCGACCTCGACGACCGCGACGTCCACCGGGGCGTCGGCGAACGCGGCGAACGCCATCGCGGTCAGCACCTCGAAGTACGACAGCCGGACGGGGTGCTTGCCGTCCACGAGCGGCAGGTAGGGGGCGATGTCGGCGTAGGCGGCGACGAACGCCTCCTCGCCGATCGGCTCGCCGTCGATCGCGATGCGCTCGCGCGGCGTGACCAGGTGCGGGCTCGTGTAGAGGCCGACGCGCAGGCCGCGCTCGCGCAGCAGCGCCGCGATGAGCCGGGCCGTGCTGGACTTGCCGTTCGTCCCGGCGACGTGGATCACCGGGTAGGCGCGCTGCGGCGAGCCCAGCAGGTCGACCAGGTCGGCCATGCGGTCCAGGGAGGGGTCGAAGTCCCATTCGACGCCGCGCGCGTCGATCGCCGCGACGACGGACCGGTAGTCGGAAAGCGGGGTGTCTGCCACGCCGAAGAGCCTACTCACCCCGCGCCGCGGACCGTCCCGGGGCGCGGTCAGCCGGGCTTCTCCAGCGCGGCGCGCAGCGCGGCGGCGACGCCCGCGAGGTCGCCGGCGCCCGCGTCCTCGGCGGCGACGAACCCGTAGGTGCTCGCGGTGGCCCACGCGCAGTACCGGCGGGTCTCGGCGAGCACCGCGAACGTGCCGCAGGTCATCGTCCCGGCGCGCTCGGCGGTGAGGACGGTCTCGGGCCGCGCGCGGCGCAGGAACACCGGCGGGTCGCCGACGATGTCGTCGCCCGCGAGGACGAGGACCTGGCGGACGCCCGTCCCGTAGAGGGCGGCGACGAGCGGGGGCCGCTCGATCCCGGCCGCGCGCAGCGCCGCCGTCGCGAACGGGTAGGTGACGGCGGCCTGCGGGAGGTCGGTGCCGCGGGCGAGCCCGGCGGCCGTCGCCGGGGCCGGGACGATCGCGGCGGCCTTGTCCCCGCCGCCCGCGAGGACGGCGGCCGTCCCGCCCCCCAGCACGAGCGCCACGGCCGCCGCGACCAGCGCGCCGTACAACGGCGCACGCCGCCGCCGCGCCCCGAGCCCCGACGCGGACGCGGAGCCGGACCCCGACGCGGGCGCGGACGCGGGCGCCGTCGCGGACCCGGGCGCGGACCCGGGCGCGGACTCGGGGGGAGAGGCGGGCGCGGGTGCCGTCGCGAGCGCGGACGCGGAGGCGGACGCCGATGCGGGGGCGGACGCGGGCGGGAGTGTCGACGCGGACTCGGGATCGGACGCGGGTGTGGGCGGGAGTGTCGTCGCGGGTGTGGGGGCGGACGCGGGCGTGGGCGTCGACGCGGACTCGGAGGCGGACTCGGGGGCGGACGCAGGCGCGAGTGTCGACGCGGGCGCGGGGGCGGACGTGGAGGCGGGCGCGGACGCGGACGTGGAGGCGGGCGCGGGGGCGGACGTGGGCGCGGACGTGGGCGCGAGTGCCGTCGCGGGCGTGAGGGCGGACTCGGGGGCGGGGCGGGGGGCCGGGACGGGCGGCGGTTCGGTGACCGGCATCGGCGGGTCGGCCGGTGGCGTGGCGGGCTCCTCGGCCCACCAGGGCGGGGACGCGCCCCACAGCCCGTCCTGCTCGGCCGGTTCCGGCGGCAGGGGGGACGAGTCGGCCATGACACTCCCGGCAGGATCCACAACAAAGCCCACGATCAGCCGGAATCGTAACCTGCCCGGCATCTCGCCCGGTGACGAACCGGCGCGACCGCCCGCGTCAGGGAAGGTAGAGGCCGTATTCGAGCAGCTCGGGCAGCAGCTTGGGCGGCAGGTCGGCGATCGTCGCCAGTTCCTCGGCGGAGCTGAAGCCGCCGACCTGGTCGCGGATCGCCACGATCCGCTCGGCCGTCTCAGTCGCGATCCCGAACCGCGTCAGCTCCTGGGCCGGGACGAGGTTGACGTCGATCAGCCCGCCGTCGTCGTAGGGGCGGCGGTAGGGCGGGACGTCCGTCCGGCCGATGCGCAGTTCCCGCGCCATCAGCGGGTTGTGCATCGCGAGCCCGCGCGCCTCGCGGCGGCGGTACGCGCGGGCGGCGGCCTGCTGGACGGCCGCGTGGTTGATCTGCTCGGGCGACGGCGGCGGCACCGGCGGCCCGGCCGGCATCATCGGCCGCACCGGGACGGGCACGGGCGCCGGACGCGGGCCCTGCGCGGCCATCACGATGGTGTGGACGATCCACACCGGCAGCCACAGCCCGAACGTCGCGACCGTCAGCACTCCGTGCACGACGTGGATCGACGGGTCCGGCGACCGGCGCGGCAGATGGTGCACGTGGACGGGCGGCGGAGGCGGCGGCGCGACCGGCATCCCGTACTGCTCGGGGCGCTGCTCGCCCGCGCCGTGCGGGTCCGGTTCGTGGACGCCGCGCGTGCCGGACGGCCGCCGCGTCCCCGGGCCTGGCAGGTGGCCGGGCGGCGCGTCGCGCACGAGATCGGGACGGACCGGCCGCTGCTCGTACATCGCTCTCCCCTGCCGTCCGGGGCGTTCCGCGCGTCCGGGGGAACGGACGTGCGGGCACGTCGCCTTACCCGCCAGTGTAAGAGACGACCGGCGGTGCCCCCGGGTTCCCGGGGACACCGCGCGAACTCAGCCGGCGGGCAGCGCGGCGAGCTGGTGCTCCAGCCGGGCGATGTCGGCCTCGGCCTGCGCGAGCCGGTCCTTGTTCTTGGCGACGACGGCCTCGGGCGCCTTGGCGACGAACGCCTCGTTGCCGAGCTTGCGGCGCGTCTGGTCGGCCTCCTTGCGGGCGGTGGCGAGGTCCTTCTCCAGCCGCCGCCGCTCGGCGCCGACGTCGATCGCCCCGGCCGTGTCGAGCCGGACCGTCGCGCCCTCGACCGGCAGCGACGCGGTCGCCGCGAACCCGTCGCCGGGGACGGTCAGCCGCAGCAGCGTCCGCACGCCCTCCTCGTGCGCGGCGAGCGGGGACCCGGCCCAGTCCAGTTCGGCGGCGACGCGCTGGCCGGGCTTGAGGCCCTGGTCGGCGCGGAACCGGCGGACCTCGGTGACGAGCCGCTGCAGCGACTCGATCTCGGCCTCGGCGGCGGCGTCGCGGCGGGCCGCGTCGGCCTGCGGCCAGGCGGCGGTGACGAGCGTGTCCGCGCCGGTCAGCGTCGTCCACAGTTCCTCGGTGACGAACGGGATCACCGGGTGCAGCAGCCGCAGCACCTTGTCCAGCACCTCGCCGAGGACGCGACGGGTGGCGGGGGCGCGGTGGTCGGCGAGCTGCACCTTGGCCAGCTCGACGTACCAGTCGCAGACCTCGTCCCACGCGAAGTGATAAAGCGTCTCGCAGGCCTTGGCGAACTCGTAGTCGTCCAGGTGGGCGTCCACCTCGGCGATCACGGTGTTCAGCCGGGACAGCACCCAGCGGTCCACGGTGGTCAGCTCGGCGGGCACCGGGCCGGTGACGTTCGCGCCGTTGATCAGCGCGAACCGCGCCACGTTGAACAGCTTGTTGCAGAAGTTGCGCGAGCCCTGCGCCCACTCCTCGGCGACCGGGACGTCCCCGCCGGGGTTCGCGCCGCGCAGCAGCGTGAAGCGGGTGGCGTCCGCGCCGTAGCGGTCGATCCAGTCCAGCGGGTCCACGACGTTGCCGAACGACTTGGACATCTTCTTGCCGTGCTGGTCGCGGACCATTCCGTGCAGGACGATCGTCCGGAACGGCACCGCGCCGTCCATCGCGTACAGCCCGAACATCATCATCCGGGCGACCCAGAAGAACAGGATGTCGTAGCCGGTGACCAGCGCGGACGTCGGGTAGAACCGCTTCAGCTCCGGGGTGTCGGCGGGCCAGCCGAGCGTGGAGAACGGCCACAGGGCCGAGGAGAACCACGTGTCGAGGACGTCGGTGTCCTGCGTCCAGCCCGCCGGGGGCTCCTCGTCCGGGCCGGGGCAGGCGGTCTCGCCGTCCGGGCCGTACCAGACCGGGATGCGGTGCCCCCACCAGAGCTGGCGGCTCACGCACCAGTCGTGCATGTTGTCGACCCACTCGAAGTAGCGGGCGGCCATCTCCGGCGGGTGGATCGCGACGCGGCCGTCGCGGACGGCGTCGCCCGCCGCCTGCGCCAGCGGCGCGACCTTGACGAACCACTGGAGCGAGACGCGCGGCTCCACGACCGTCCGGCAGCGCTGGCAGTGCCCGACCGAGTGCTCGTAGGGGCGGATCTCCTTGACGATCCGGCCGTCCTCGCGCAGCGCGGCGACGACGGCGGGCCGCGCCTCGAACCGGTCCAGGCCCTGGAACGGGCCGGGCTCGGTGATGACGCCGCGCTCGTCCATGACCGACCGGGACGGCAGGTCGTGGCGGCGGCCGATCTCGAAGTCGTTCGGGTCGTGCGCCGGGGTCACCTTGACCGCGCCGGTGCCGAACGCCGGGTCGACGTGCTCGTCGGCGACGACCGGGATGCGGCGGCCGGTCAGCGGCAGCTCGATCTCGCGTCCGACCAGGTGCCGGTACCGCTCGTCGCCGGGGTGGACGGCCACGGCGGTGTCGCCGAGCATCGTCTCGGCGCGGGTCGTGGCGACGACGATCGAGTCGTCCCCGTCGCCGTAGCGGATCGAGACCAGCTCGCCGTCGCGGTCGGCGTGCTCGACCTCGATGTCCGACAGGGCCGTCAGGCAGCGCGGGCACCAGTTGATGATGCGCTCGGCGCGGTAGATGAGGCCGTCGTCGAACAGCCGCTTGAAGATCGTCCGGACGGCGCGGGCGCGGTCGTCGTCCATCGTGAACGCCTCGCGGGACCAGTCCACGCTGTCGCCGAGGCGGCGCATCTGGCCGAGGATCCGGCCGCCGGACTCGGCCTTCCACTTCCACACGCGGTCCACGAACGCCTCGCGGCCGAGGTCGTGGCGGGACAGGCCCTCCTTGGCCAGCTCGCGCTCGACGACGTTCTGCGTCGCGATGCCCGCGTGGTCCATCCCGGGGATCCACGCGACCTCGTGGCCCTGCATCCGGCGGCGGCGGACGAGCGTGTCCTGGATGGAGTGGTCCAGCGCGTGGCCCATGTGCAGCGAGCCGGTCACGTTCGGCGGCGGGATCACGATCGAGTACGCGGGACGGCCGGGGTCGCGGGCCGGGTCGGCGGTGAATCGGCCCTCGGCCACCCAGCGTTCGTAGAGCCTGCCTTCGACGTCCGCCGGCTGGTAGCGGGTGGGCAGGTCGACGGCGGCGTCGCCGCTCGGGGGCTGAGTCGTGGGCTGAGTCACGGCCAACGATTCTACGGCCCGTCCCGCTGTGGCCACGCCCGCGGCGGGCGTCCCACGGGGATCGGGACACAGGTCACCTGACACCGGGTCACCGGTCCCGGAACGATGGGGCGGCGGCCTCCCCGCACGGCCGCGGAAAGGGATCGGAATGCGAGCGGTCGTCGCCCGCGCCGCCGTGCTGGCGGGCGCCTTCACCGCGGGCGTCGTCACCGCGCGGCTCGCCGGGACGCCCCGCACCCTGCGCGTGACCGGGGAACTGCGGCGCTCGCGCGCCCGCATCCTCGCGACCCGCGAGGAGGAGCGCCGCCGGCTGCGGCACGACCTGCACGACGACCTCGGCCCCAGCCTGGCCAGCCTCGCGTTGACGGTGGACGCCGCCCGCCTCACCCTGTCGTCGGAGCCCGAGCAGGTCGGCCCGGTGCTGACCGAGCTGCGGGACCGGCTCGCGGGCGCCGTCGGGGAGATCCGCGACCTCGCGCGCGGCCTGCGCCCGCCCGCCCTGGACGACCTCGGGCTCGTCACCGCCATCGAGACGCTCGCCGACGGCTGCGGGGACCGGGTGGACGTCCGGTTCGACGGCTCCCCCGCCGACCTGCCCGCCGCCGTCGAGGTCGCCGCGTACCGGATCGTCGCCGAGGCCGTCGCGAACATCCGGGCGCACGCGCGGGCGCCGAGCGCGCTCATCCTGCTGTCGCGCGCCGACGACCTGCACATCCTCGTCGCCGACTCCGGCGTGGGGCTGCCGCCGCCGGGCCGGACGCGCGGCCGCGGGCTGGACGCGATGCGCGAGTGGGCCGCCGAGGTCGGCGGGAACTGCGCGATCGGGTCGCGGCCGGGCGGCGGGACCGTCGTCGCGGCGCGGCTGCCGCTGGCCGTCGCCGGATAGCATCGGTCTCCCAGCGGCAGAGGCGGCACACCATGACCAGCTCCCCGATCCGGGTCCTCGTCACCGACGACCATCCCGTCTTCCGGCAGGGCCTCAAGAGCCTGCTCGTCGCGCTCGGCGGCATCGACATCGTCGCCGAGGCCGAGCGCGGGCCGGACGCGGTGCGGCTCGCCGCCGAACTGCGGCCCGACGTCGTCGTGATGGACCTGCACATGGCGGGCGGCAACGGCATCGAGGCGACGCGGACGATCACGCGCAACAACCCGTCGATCGGCGTGCTCGTCCTCACGATGTTCCGCGACGACGACTCGGTGTTCGCGGCGATGCGGGCCGGGGCGCGCGGCTACCTGCTGAAGGAGTCGGGCGCGGAGGAGATCGGCCGGGCGGTGCGGGCCGTCGCGGCGGGCGAGGCGATCTACGGGCCGGACATCGCGCGCCGCGTCCTCGCCTACTTCACCGACATGCCCGACCCCAAGCGCGCGGCGTTCCCGCAGCTCACCGACCGGGAGCGGGAGGTGCTGGAGCTGATCGCGCAGGGGCGGGGCAACGCCGAGATCGCCGCGACGCTGTTCCTGAGCCAGAAGACCGTCCGCAACCACGTGTCGAACATCTTCGTGAAGCTGCACGTCGCGGACCGCGCGCAGGCGATCGTGCTGGCGCGCGAGGCCGGGCTCGGCTGACCCGGCCGGTCACCGGGCGGGGTGGCGGGCGACGGTCGCGGCGACGTGCTCGGCCATCGCTATTCCGGCGGCCATGGACGTGTGGCGGGTGGTCAGGACGGCGACGAGCCGGTCGCGGCCGTCGCGGCGCAGGCGGCCGATGCTGTTGACCGTCCACAGGCCGCCGTCGGGCTTGCGCGGGAGCCAGCCGTTCTTCAGCGCGACCTCGTCGCCGTCCCCGGCGGCGGCGCTGATCCCCCACGCCTGCTCGGGCGCGACGCGCGCCATGAGGTCGAGCAGCAGGTGCCGGTGCTCGCTCGTCAGCGGCCCGTCCGCCGACGTCAGCGCCGTCAGGACGCGGATCTGGTCGGCGGCGCCGGTGACGGTCGAGCCCCAGTAGTCGTCCGGGCCGGGGACGGTGTGGCGTAACCCGAGGACGCGTCCGGCGGCGGCGAGCCCGGACGTCCCGCCGATCCCGTGCCACAGCTCCGTCGCGGCGACGTTGTCGCTGTGCCGGACGGCCCGGCCCGCGAGCGCCCGTTCCGTCGCGGTGAGCGTCCGGTGCCGCCGCTGGGCGCGCAGCATCGCCGCGATGACGATCTCGACCTTCACCACGCTGGCCGTGACGGGCCGGAGCGCGGCGTTGTAGGTGAACGAGAACCCGGTGTCCGGCTCGCGGACGGCCGCGGTGAACGGCTGGGGATGCGCGGCGGCGTACCGGTCGAGCGTCCGCCGCAGCGCCTGGCGCCGCGCCCGGAACGCCATGGCGGTGGGTTCGGCCGTCGGCGTGACCGGGGGACGCGGGCGGGGAGCGGCGCGGTCGGGGAGGGCCCGGGGGCGCGCCGACCGGGCCGGTGGGACGCTCGGCGCGCCCCCGGCGGACGCCGCGACCGAGACCGAGGCGAGCACGAGGGCGGCGAGCGCGTCGCGACGGGCCGGACTCACCGGGGCCGCCGCGCGTCGGCGGGATGGCTCATGTCCGGCACTCTGCCGGATGGGATGTTAATCCCGCGTTACTGCTTCGCCGGACTCGACGGGAAGTCTCGCACCCACCTCCGCTGCCAGGGCGTTTCCACCGCGCGCGGGTGGAAACGGGCGCGCGTCCAACTGACCGCGTCGTCGGCGGGCACTCCGGCGAGGACGGCCAGGCACGCCAGCACCGTCCCGGTGCGTCCGACGCCGCCGCCGCACGCGACCTCGACGGCCCGTCCGGGTCGGCCCCGACCGACCTCCCCGGCGCGGGCGCGCTCGTGCAGCGCGCGGATCTCGGCGACGGCGCGGTCCCGGTCGCGCGGCAGCCGGAAGTCGGGCCAGTCCAGCCAGACGTGCTCCCACGCCAGCTCGCCGTCGTACCGGCGCCGCATCCGCGCGGAGCCGAGGTAGAGGCCGAAGTCGGGCGCGGGGCCGTCCGGCGGGCCGTGCCGCAGCCCGCGTCCGCGCACCCGCGTCCCGTCGGGCAGCACGACGGCCCCGGGCAGGATCCGTTCCGTCATGCGCGCCAGGCCAGCTTCGCGCGCGCGGCCGCGGGACGCGCGACGGGTTCACCGCTCATGTACGCGATGACGAGGTCCTCCAGTCCCACTTCGCCGACCTCCCACGCCGGGTCGAGGATCGGCCCGTCGGTGCGGACGACCATGCTGCTCTGCCGCGCCGCGTGGACGGCCGCGACGACGTGCTGGCCGCGCGGCAGCGTGCCCGGGTCGCGGCGGGGGCCGGTGAGGCGGTGGTGGCCGGCGAGCAGGTCGTCGATGTCGCCGGACACGCGGACGCGGCCGTCTGCCAGCACGACCAGGTGGTCGCACGTCCGCTCCAGGTCCGCGACCAGGTGCGACGCCAGCAGGACGCTCAGCCCGTCCGCCGCGACGGCCTCCAGCAGCGCCGCCCGGAAATCGCGGCGGGCCAGCGGGTCCAGCGCGGCGGCGGACTCGTCCAGGAGCAGCAGCTCGGGCCGCTTGGCGAGGCCGAGGGTGAGGGCGAGCTGCGCCCGCTGCCCGCCCGACAGCCTGCCCGCGCGGCGCGCCGGGTCCAGGCCGAGCCGGTCGGTCCGGGCGCGGGCGAACGCCGCGTCCCAGCGCGGGTTGAGGCGGGCGCCGAGCCGCAGGTGCTCGGCGACGGTCAGCCCGGCGTACAGGGGCGCGTCCTGCGCGACATAGGCGACCTTGGCGAGCCGCGCCGCAGGCCGTTCGCCGAGCACCCGGACGGTCCCCGCCGACGGCGCCAGCATCCCGGCGGCCAGCGCCAGCAGCGTGCTCTTGCCCGCGCCGTTCGCGCCGACCAGCCCCGCGACGCGCCCGGCCGGGATCCGCACCGTGCACTCCGCCAGCGCCCAGCGCCGCCCGTACCGCCTGCCGAGGCCCCACGCCTCCAGCAGCGGCGTCACCGCGCCTCCCGCAGCGACGACTGCCGGAACGTCGTCATGAACAGGGCCTCGATGCTCTCGTCGTCCAGCCCGGCGCGGCGCGCCTCGCCCAGCCACGCCAGCAGGTCGCGGCGCAGCGGGCCGTGCGCGGCCAGGGACGCGTCGGCGAGCGTCGCGGTCACGAACGTCCCGACGCCCGGCCGCGCCGCGACCAGCCCCGCGTGCTCCAGCTCCCGGTAGGCCTTGAGCACGGTGTTCGGGTTGATCGCGAGCTGCGCCACGACCTCCTTGACGGTCGGGAGCTGGTCGCCCTCGCGCAGCAGCCCGACGCGCAGCGCCTGCCGCACCTGCCGGACGAGCTGGAGATACGGCGAAAGGCCGGACCGGTCGTCCAGATGGAACGCGATCACCGAACCTCCATTGACCTAGCTTCGCAGCACAATAACACCGGCGCCGGAAACGACGAACGCCCCTCCGGAGAGGGGCGTTCGGCCGAAGGCGGGCGCGGTCAGGCGCTCTTCTCGCGCGGCTCGCGCTTGGTCGCGCGCTCGCGCGGCACCAGCGTCGGGTTCACGTGCTCCAGCACCGCCTCGCGGGTGATGACGACGCGCGCCACGTCCTGGCGGGACGGCACCTCGTACATCACCGACATCAGGACCTCTTCCATGATCGCGCGCAGGCCGCGGGCGCCCGTGCCGCGCAGGATCGACTGGTCCGCGATGGCTTCAAGGGCGTCGTCGGTGAACTCCAGGTCCACCCCGTCCATCTCGAAGAGGCGGTGGTACTGCCGCACCAGCGCGTTCTTCGGCTCGGTCAGGATGTTGATCAGCGCCTCGCGGTCCAGGTTGTGGACGCTCGTGATGATCGGCAGCCGGCCGATGAACTCCGGGATCATCCCGAACTTCAGCAGGTCCTCCGGCATGACGTCGCCGAGCATCTCGGCGACCTCGCCGAAGTCGGCCTTGGAGCGCAGCGCGGCGCCGAAGCCCATGCCCTGCTTGCCGATCCGCGACTCGACGATCTTCTCCAGGCCCGCGAACGCGCCGCCGCAGATGAACAGCACGTTCGTCGTGTCGATCTGGATGAACTCCTGGTGCGGGTGCTTGCGTCCGCCCTGCGGCGGGACGCTCGCGGTCGTGCCCTCCAGGATCTTCAGCAGCGCCTGCTGGACGCCCTCGCCGGACACGTCCCGGGTGATCGACGGGTTCTCGCTCTTGCGGGCGATCTTGTCGACCTCGTCGATGTAGATGATCCCGGTCTCGGCCTTCTTGACGTCGTAGTCGGCCGCCTGGATCAGCTTGAGCAGAATGTTCTCGACATCCTCCCCGACGTAGCCCGCCTCGGTCAGCGCGGTCGCGTCGGCGATGGCGAACGGCACGTTGAGGAGCTTGGCGAGCGTCTGCGCGAGCAGCGTCTTCCCCGACCCCGTCGGGCCGAGCAGCAGGATGTTGGACTTGCCCAGTTCGACGCCGTCGTCCCGGCCCGCCGCCTCACCCGACTGGATGCGCTTGTAGTGGTTGTAGACGGCGACCGAAAGGTTCTTCTTCGCCGTCTCCTGCCCGATCACATAGCCGTCGAGGAACTCGTAGATCTCTCGCGGCTTGGGCAGGCTGTCCCACTTGAGGTCGGAGGTCTCCGACAGCTCTTCCTCGATGATCTCGTTGCAGAGATCAATGCACTCGTCGCAGATATACACGCCCGGACCCGCGATGAGCTTCTTGACCTGCTTCTGGCTCTTTCCGCAGAACGAGCACTTGAGCAGATCACCACCGTCGCCGATGCGTGCCACCCAACCGTCTCCTTTTCGTGGGGCCGCCCGCCTGGAGGATGTGGGCCGGCTCGATTGCGTCCCGGAGGTTCATTCGACGTTGGATTCGACGTTACCGTCTCCTGCGGACCCGGTGAGCCCCTCGCCCGGAAGTGTCACGACCGGGCGGGGGTCTCCCGCGTCCCCGGAGCGCCGCCGGAGGCGCCGTCTCAGGACGACACTACCTCGGCTTGGCGCTTCCTGCTGACGAAGACGTCGTCGATGAGGCCGTAGTCCTTGGCCTCGTCCGCCGTGAGGATCTTGTCGCGTTCGATGTCGACGCGGACCTCGTCCTGCGTCTTGCCGCTGTGCAGGGCGAGGATCTCCTCCAGCAGCTCGCGGATCCGCATGATCTCGCGCGCCTGGATCTCGATGTCGCTCGACTGGCCGTAGGTGCCCTCGGTCGCGGGCTGGTGGATCAGGATCCGCGAGTTCGGCAGCGCCGCCCGCTTGCCCTTGGTGCCCGCCGCGAGCAGCACGGCCGCCGCCGACGCCGCCTGGCCGATGCAGACCGTCTGGACGTCCGGCTTGACGAACTGCATCGTGTCGTAGATCGCCGTCATCGCGGTGAAGGAACCGCCGGGCGAGTTGATGTAGATGCTGATGTCGCGGTCGGGGTCGATCGACTCCAGCGTGATGAGCTGGGCCATCACGTCGTTCGCGGACGCGTCGTCGATCTGCACGCCGAGGAAGATGATCCGCTCCTCGAAGAGCTTGTTGTACGGGTTCATCTCCTTGACCCCGTACGTGGTGCGCTCGACGAACGACGGAATGATGTAGCGGTTGTCGACGGGCATCGCCCCGCCGGCTTGGATCTGCGGACGGATCAGGTCGCTCACTTGCGTGCCTCCGTAGGTCGCTTCGGGTTCGTCAGGAGACGGGGCCCTCGGAGGGCACCTGGGTGGCGCTCAGCACCACGTGGTCGACCAGGCCGTAGTCGCGGGCCTCGTCGGCGGTGAACCAGCGGTCGCGGTCGGAGTCCTTCTCGATCTGCTCCAGCGGCTGGCCGGTGTGCTCGGCGATCTTCTCGGCGAGCGTCCGCTTCACGTACAGCATCTGCTCGGCCTGGATCTTGATGTCCGAGGCCGTGCCGCCGATGCCGCCGGACGGCTGGTGCATCATGATCCGCGCGTGCGGCAGCGCGTACCGCTTGCCGGGCGTCCCCGCGCAGAGCAGGAACTGGCCCATCGACGCGGCCAGGCCCATGCCGACGGTGACGATGTCGTTCGGGACGTACCGCATGATGTCGTAGATCGCCATGCCGGCCGTCACCGAGCCGCCGGGCGAGTTGATGTAGAGCGTGATGTCGCGCCGGCCGTCCTCGGCGGACAGCAGCAGGAGTTCGGCGCAGATGCGGTTGGCGATGTCGTCGTCGACCTGCTGGCCGAGGAAGACGATGCGTTCGCGCAGCAGCCGCTGGAAGAGCTGGTCGCCGAGGGGCAGCAGGGGCGCCTCGGCGACCCGCGCCTGAACCTGCGACGACTCGAAAGTCGGAGGCATGCTCACCGGTGTTCCTCCGGTCCTTTAATCGGTACGGATGTCTGGACAGTAACGCGCCGGACGGCCGTGTTAAGCCGCGAGGGCCCGCTTTTCGCTGGCGGCGTAGCTCGCCGTGACGGGATTGGAACGGGTCTCGGCCGGATAAGGCGAACGCCCCGCGTCCCGGCACGGCGGCCGGGAAACGGGGCGTTCGTCGCTTCTTGCGAGGATCAGGCGTCCTTCTGCGCATCCTCCGCGTCGGCCTTCGCCTCGGCCTCGGCGTTGGCGTCCGCGGCGGCCTCGGCGTCCGCCGTGTCGGCGGCCTCGGCGTCGGCGTCGGCATCGGCGATGGCCTGCGCCTCGTCGGCGACCTCGACCTCCGCGTCGGCCTCGGACTCGACCTCGACGGTCTCGCCGTTCAGCTCGCGCTGGAGGGCGGCGGCGTCGATCGTGGCGCCCGCCTCGTCCTTGATGACGACGTGCTCGACGATGAGGTTCAGCGCCTTGTTGCGCAGGACCTCGGCGACGATGGCCGGGAGCTGGTTGTTCTCGGTGAGGTACTCGGCGAGCTGCTGCGGCGCCACGCCCATCTGCATGGCCTGCGTGACGACGTACTCGCTGAGCTCCTCGTTCTCGACGCCCAGCTCCTCCTGCACGGCGAGCTGGTCGAGCAGGAAGCCGCCCTTGACGGCCAGGCGCGCGGCCTTCTCGACGTCGGCGGTGAACTCCTCCTCGGACTTCTCCTCGTCGGCGAGGTAGTCCGCGCGGGTCGTCCCGGACATCGCGAGCTGCTGCTCGAACTGCTGGTTGCGGCGGTTGACCTCGTCCTCGACGACCTTGTCGGGGAGCGGGATGTCGACCTTGTCCAGCAGGGCCTCCAGCGCCTTGTCGCGCGCGTCGGAGAGCTGCTGCAGCTTGACCTGGCGGCCGAGCCGCGTGCGGACGTCCTCGCGGAGCTGCTCGATCGTGTCGAACTCGGACGCGAGCTGGGCGAACTCGTCGTCCTCGGCCGGCAGGTCCTTGATCTTCACGCTCTGGACGGTCACGGTGATCTCGGCGTCCTCGCCCGCGCGCTCGCCGCCCGGCAGCGGGGCCGTGAACGTGGCGCTCTCGCCCGCCGACAGGCCGGTGACGGCGTCGTCCAGGCCCTCGACCGACGAGCCGGAGCCCACCTCGTAGGAGTAGCCGGTGGTGGAGGCGTCCGCGACGGCCTCGCCGTCGATCGACGCGGCCAGGTCGATGGTCGCGAAGTCGCCCTCCTGCGCGGCCCGCTCGACCGTGGTGAGGGACGCGAAGCGCTCGCGCAGGTTGTCGACCGTCTCGGCGATCTTCTCGTCGTCGACCTCGGCGGTGTCCACGACGACCTCCAGGCCGTCGTAGTCGGGCACCTCGAACTTCGGCCGGATGTCCACCTCGGCGGTGAACGCGAACTGCTGGCCGTCGTCCAGCTCGGTGACCTCGACGTCCGGCTGGCCGAGGACGAAGATCTCCGACTCCTCGACCGCCCGCCCGTACAGCTCGGGCAGCGCGTCGTTGACCGCCTCCTGCAGGACCGCGCCGCGGCCGACGTACTTGTCGATCAGCGGGGCGGGGACCCTGCCGGGCCGGAAGCCCTTGATCCGCACCTGCTGCGAGATCTCCTTGTACGCCTTGTCGAGGTTCGGCTTGAGCTCGTCGAACGGCACCTCGACGGTGAGCTTGACCCGCGTGGGGGTCAGCTCCTCGACATCGGTCTTCACTGGGGTAGGTCTCCTTGATCCGCGCTGTCTCGGCCGGGGCGTTCGACGCGTGCTCAGCCGGGCAGTCTCTCCGGCTCGGTCTCACTCGCGGGCACGCCGAAGAAACCGGCTCCGCGCCCGTGCGCGCCAAGTCTATGGGGTTCGGGCGCGGACTGCGGACACCGCGTCCGCCGCCCGGCCCGCTTCCGGGTCCGGCGCGGCGCCGGACGGCCCGGCCGGGACCCGCGCCGCATGATCACCCAGCGCCGCCGATTCCCTACCATGCGCGCTACCTGGGCATGTGACATGGAGCACCCGGACCCCCCATACTCTTCCGGGATGAACGGGATAGCTGCGGCCTTCGGCGCGACGGCTCTGTACTACCTCGGCTTCGCCGTGTTCAAGCTCGCGGCGGACCGGATGGAGCCCCTGCGCGGCAACCGAATCGTGCACATGATCTGGACCATCCTGTCGAGCTGGGTGTTCCTCGTGGCGCTGGCGATCGTGCTGTGCGGGCTCAGCCTGCAGATCGTCGCGCTCTCCAAGCTGTCGCTCGGCGTGGCGGTCCCGATCTTCATGGCGGGCGTCGTCCCGCTGCTGCTGATCGCGATGGTGTTCTTCCGCGAGCGGCTGTCGGCGCGCGAGTGGCTGAGCCTGCTGCTCATCGGCGGCGCGATCCTGCTGCTGGTGGCGTCCACGGGCAACCCGCCGCCGGTGCGGACGGTGGACGTGCCGCTGTGGAAGATCGGCGTCGTGGTGGTCCCGGCGCTGCTCGGGCCGCTCGTGCTGCTGCTGTTCCAGGACTACCGCCCGGACGGACGGCACGCGCGTCCGATCACCGGCATCGCCTACGGCATGCTCGCCGGGTTCCCCGTCGGCACGGCCGAACTGGCGATCAAGGGGTGGAGCGACTCCGACGCCTCGGGCTTCGGCGTCCTCACCACCCTGTACCCGTACCTGACGGTGCTGGCCGCGGCGCTCGGGTTCGGGATCCTCGTGACGGCGTTCCAGCGCTGCCGCGTGTCGGTCGTCGCGACGATCATGACGGTCAGCGCGAAGACGTACCTGCTGCTCATGGGCACGTTCATGTACGACGAGCCGTGGCCGACGGACCGGCTGAACTCGACGCTGCGCGTGGTGGCGCTGGCGATCGGGCTCGTCGCGGTGCTCCAGTTCCCCCGGCACCGGCCCGTCCCGCACAGCGACCTTCCGCTCGGCACCGACAGCGGTGTGCTGGAGGGCGACCCGTTCGGTGAGCCGCCGATCGGTCCGCGTTCGTCGTCGTCCGGGCTGACGGGCCTGTCCCGCTCGGAGTACGGCCTGGCGTCCGCGCCGACGCCGCTGGACGGCCCGGGGTTCGGCCGCAACCCGTTCGCGCCCGGCCCGCAGGACCGCGACCCGCTGGCCCCCGACCCCCTGGCCGGAGACCCGCTCGGCCGCGACCCCCTCGGACGCGGCCCGTATCCCCCGGACGACCGGCAGGCCCCGCCGCCCGAGACCGGCAGCGGACGGCACCGGATGCCCGAGGACAACCACAACCCGCCCTGGCAGTAGCCCGTCCCGCGATCTGAACGCCGCATCGGCGCGCCCTTCGCCGGCCACGTTCGGAGCCGTCACGGTCACGCCGGGTGCCCGGCGCGGCCTCCGGGGCCGCGCCGGGCTCTGTTCAGCGGTTCTTCTTCGGCTTCTTGTTGGTGGCGGGCAGGCCGTCGGTCAGTCCGGCGCGGCGCAGCGCGTCCGCCATCGCCCCGGACGCGGGCTGCGCGGCGGGCCGACTGCGGGGCGCGTTGCGGTTGCCGGGCTGCGGACGGGACGGCTGCCGTTTCTGCGCCGGGTTCTCGGTGCGGGTCTCGGTGCGGGCCTCGTCGGTCAGCCGCAGCGTGAGGGAGATGCGCTTGCGCGGCAGGTCGACGTCCAGGACCTTCACGCGGACGATGTCGCCGGGCTTCACCACGTCGCGCGGGTCGGCGACGAAGCGGTCGGACATCGCGGAAATGTGCACCAGCCCGTCCTGGTGGACGCCGACGTCCACGAACGCGCCGAACGCGGCCACGTTCGTCACGACGCCCTCCAGGACCATGCCCTTCTCCAGGTCGGAGAGCTTGTCGACGCCCTCCTTGAACGCGGCGGCGCGGAAGACCGGACGCGGGTCGCGGCCGGGCTTCTCCAGTTCGGCGAGGATGTCGGTGACGGTCGGGAGGCCGAACGCGTCGTCCACGAAGTCGGCGGGGCGCAGCGAGCGCAGGACGGCCGTGTTGCCGACGACCCCGGCGACGTCCGAGCCCGCCGCCGCGAGGATCCGGTGGACGACCGGGTAGGCCTCGGGGTGGACGCTGGAGGAGTCCAGCGGGTCGTCGCCGCCGGGGACGCGCAGGAACCCCGCGCACTGCTCGAACGCCTTCGGGCCGAGGCGCGGCACGTCGCGCAGGCCGGCGCGGGAGCGGAAGCGGCCGTTGGCGTCGCGGTGCGCGACGATGTTCTCGGCCAGGCCCTCGCTGATGCCCGACACGCGGGTGAGCAGCGGCACGGACGCGGTGTTGACGTCCACGCCGACCGCGTTCACGCAGTCCTCCACGACGGCGTCCAGGGACCGCGACAGCTTGGTCTCCGACACGTCGTGCTGGTACTGGCCGACGCCGATGGACTTGGGGTCGATCTTGACCAGCTCGGCCAGCGGGTCCTGGAGGCGGCGGGCGATGGAGACGGCGCCGCGCAGCGACACGTCCATGCCCGGCAGCTCGCGGCCCGCGTACTCCGACGCCGAGTACACCGACGCGCCCGCCTCCGACACCATGATCTTGGTGAGCGGCAGGTCGGGGTGGCGGGCGATGAGGTCGGCGGCGAGCTTGTCGGTCTCGCGGGACGCGGTGCCGTTGCCGATCGCGACCAGGTCCACGTTGTGCTCGCGGGCGAGGCGGGCCAGCGTCGCGATCGAGTCGTCCCAGCGGCGGCGCGGCTCGTGCGGGAAGATCGTGTCGGTGGCGACGACCTTGCCGGTGCCGTCCACGATCGCGACCTTCACGCCCGTGCGCAGGCCCGGGTCCAGGCCCATCGTGGCGCGGGTCCCGGCGGGGGCGGCGAGCAGCAGGTCGCGCAGGTTGGCGGCGAACACCCGGACGGCCTCGTCCTCGGCCTCCTGCCGCAGCCGGGTGCGCAGGTCGATGCCGAGGTGGACGAGCACGCGCGTCCGCCACGTCCAGCGGACGACCTCGCCGAGCCACGCGTCGCCCGGACGGCCCCGGTCCTCGACGCCGAACCGGCGGGCGATCTCGGCCTCGAACGACGAGCGCACGCCGGGGCCGGGGTCCTCCTCGGGCTCCAGTTCGAGGTCCAGGACCTCTTCCTTCTCGCCCCGGAACAGCGCGAGGACGCGGTGCGACGGCAGCTTGGCGAACGGCTCGGTGAAGTCGAAGTAGTCGGCGAACTTCGCGCCCGCCTCCTCCTTGCCGGCGCGGACCTTCGCGACGACGCGGCCCCGCGTCCACATGCGCTCGCGCAGGGCGCCGATGAGGTCGGCGTCCTCGGCGAACCGCTCCACGAGGATGGAACGGGCGCCCTCCAGCGCGGCGGTGGCGTCGGCGACGTTCTTGCCGGCGTCCACGTACGCCTCGGCCTCGGCGCGCGGGTCGCGGCCGGGATCGGCCAGCAGCAGCTCGGCGAGCGGTTCGAGCCCGGCCTCCCGGGCGATCTGCGCCTTGGTGCGCCGTTTGGGCTTGTACGGGAGGTAGATGTCCTCCAGCCGGGCCTTGGAGTCGGCCGCCACGATCTGGGCGCGCAGCTCCGCGGTGAGCTTGCCCTGACCGTCGATCGACTCCAGGATCGCGCCGCGCCGCTCGTCCAGCTCGCGCAGGTAGCGCAGGCGCTCCTCCAGCGCGCGGAGCTGCGCGTCGTCGAGGGCGCCGGTGGCCTCCTTGCGGTAGCGGGCGATGAACGGGACGGTCGAGCCGCCGTCGAGCAGGTCCACGGCGACGCGGACCTGGCCCTCCCGGACGTCCAGCTCCGCCGCGATCCGCGCGGTGATCGGCGGCGGGGCCTGGTCGTCGGGTCCGGCGGTGTGGCTGATGGTCGCTGTCACGGTCTCGATTCTTTCTCCCCGGTGGCGTCGCTCGTGCATTGTTCCGGGAACCGGGACCGGTTGTCGCCCCGTCCGACCCGCACGGCGCGGGACACCGCGCCACGGTACATTTGCGACGCGGCGGAAGGATCGGTGTGACGCGGGAGACGTGGGAGGCGGCCGACTTCCCGGCGGCGCTCCGGGACCGGTTCACCCCCCGGTCCGTGCTGGACGTCGGCGCCGAGTCGGTCGTCTACCTGGCGGACTCGGCGGCGGGCACGGTCGTGGTGAAGGTGGACAAGGAGTTCCCGGCCGACCTGGACCGGATGCTCGTGCTCGCGCGGCGGGGCTCGGCGCGGCACGTCCCCCGCATCTACGGGTACGGCAACGTGGAGCACGACGGCGGCACGGTCGGCTGGACGGCCGAGGAGTACTGCGTCCACGGCTCGCTCCGGGACGTCATCCACGGCGCGTCGCCCCCGGCGGGCGACCGGGAACTGCACGCGGTCGTCGCCGAGCTGGCCGAGTGCCTGCACTTCTGGCTGGACGACCTGAACCTCACGCACACCGACGTGAAGCCCGCGAACGTCCTCGTCCGGTCCCGCGACCCGTACGAGCTGGTCATCGGGGACTTCGGCGGGACGGGCCGCAACGTCCGGCGGCGCCACGGCCCCGGCGGGATCGTCGTGCTGACGACCTGGGCGTACGCGGCGCCCGAGACCGCGCGGGGACGGCCCGACGCGCGGTCGGCGTGGTGGGCGCTCGGGATCATCGTCCACGAGCTGCTGACGCGCCGCACGCCGTACGGGGACATGACGCCCGACGAGGTGCGCGCGGCGCTGACGGCCCGGCGCCCGCCGCCGCTGGACGCGGTGCGCGACCCGGCGTGGCGCCCGCTGGTCGAGGGGCTGCTGACGGTCGATCCGGCGCGGCGCTGGACGTACGAGCAGGTCGCCGGGTGGGTCGCGGCGGAGAACCCCCCGCCGCGCTTCCAGGGCCGGACCTACCGCGCGATCGAGGACCTGGCCGACGATCTGGAACGCCACTGGCGGGCCGGGGCCGTCTGGCTCGCGGACGGCAACGGCGACGCGCTCGCGGACTGGCTCGTCGCGCGCGGCACGGACCCGGCGTCCGTCCGGCACCTGCGCGCGTTGTCGGCGGGGCGGGCGCCGCTGGCCCTCGCGCGGCTCGCCGCCGACGTCCTCGCGGACCTGCCGCCGCGCTTCCAGGGCCGTCCGGTCGACGCGGCCGGGCTGCTCGCGCTCGCGCGCGGCGGCGAGTCCGGGCAGCGGCTGCTGTGGGAGGCGGTGGACGGCGGGATCCTCGCCGAGGCGGCCCGGCACCGCTGCGGGCACCCCGGCTGCCGGGACGGCTGCGCGCCGCTGCGCCGCGTCCACGCCGAGGCGCCCGAGGTCGTGCGGCGCGCCGAGGCGCGGCTCGGCTGGCTGCGGGGCCGGGTGCTCGGCGGCTACGACCGGGCGGGACGGCGGCGTCCGGCCGAGCTGCCGTCCGGGGCGGAGTGGGCGGCGCTGTGGGCGCGCGCGACGGAACTGACGCTCGATCCCGGCGCGGCTGGGCAGGTCCGCGCTCTGGCCCGCGCTGTCCCGCCGGGCGCCGCGTGGTGGGACGAGCGGCGTGCGCTCGCCGACCCGTCGTCCCTGGACGGGCGGGCCGACCTCGCGGTGACGGCGCTGCTCGTCCGGCACGCGTGGCGGACGGCCGTCCCTCAGTAGTACAGCGGCGGCGGAGGCGGGCCGGGCGGCTCCTCCATCTCGATCGCCGGGACGAGCCCCGCCATGCTGAACAGCGACAGCAGCGGCCGCAGGACCCGCTTCGGGCCGAACCCGTCGTCGGGGAACGCGCCGAGTTCGGGGTCGGGGAGCTGCGGGACGCCCGACGCGGACGCGAAGTGCAGCGTCACCGGCGACCCCGGCTGGAACGGCTCCAGCCACAGTTCCGCGCCGCGCCGCCGCAGGAAGTGGAACGCCTCGCGGCTCTCCAGCTTGGCGGTGCGCAGGTCGGCGAGGCGGGTCTCGTCCTGGCGGCCGATCCAGCGGGTGACGGTCTCGTCGTCGTCCACGCCGTCCAGGACGTCGGACTTGGCCACGACGATCACCGCCGGGACCGGGCCGCGCGCCGGCGCGTCGGTGAGCTGCGCGATCGCGGCGGCGAAGCCCGGCTCGGGCGGCCACGGGTTCCAGCGGTCGCCCGAGCGCAGGCGGCTGCCGTCGGCGACGTAGATGAGGCCGTCCACCAGGCTCATGAACGGGGTCGCCTCGTACTCGTGCGCGTCGAACAGCTCCCCCGCGACGTCGAAGAACACGACGGCGTGGGAACGGCCCGTGTGCGCGCTCGTCACGCGCAGCCCGTAGACGAACTCGGCCCGCTCGGTGCGGCCCGTCCGGGGCAGGACGCGGCGGTGCTCCAGGAACGGGCGGACACGGTCCTCGTAGAACCGCTGGCGCAGCCGTCCGTCCAGCGGCCGGAAGGTCAGCTCGCCCGACAGCATCGCGCGGCGCCGCTCCAACTGGGCGATCATCGACGTGAGCAGGTGCGTCTTGCCCGCCGCCGACGCCCCGACGATGCCGATGATCAGCGGTTCCAGCTCGCCGTAGTCGGCGGGCAGGTAGTGCGGCTCGCCGTCGCCCCGGCACTGCCGCTTGGCGCCGAGCGTCCGGTGCCGCCAGCGCTCGTCGGACTCGCCGAGGGCGCGCGTCAGCGCCTCCGGGCCCTCGGTGGTCTCCCGGACGAGCGGGACGGTCCCGAAATCCTGCCAGTCGATCGTGTTGAGGCAGTACGGGCAGATCACGGCGCGGCCCGGCGCGGGCTGCCCGTACTGCTGCTCGTACCGCTGCGTCCGGCCGTACTGCTGGGGCGGCGGGCCGAAATGGTTCGGCTCGCCGTACGGGCCGGGCTGCCGGGGCGGGGCGGTCATGGCAACACCACCAGGAGGACGAGGACGACCAGGACGAACAGCGCCGGCCAGAGGACGGCGGGGTGAAGACGGCGGTTCCCGTCCGCGTTCGTGTGGAACGGGAAGTCGGGCGGCAGGGACGCGCGGCCCGGCGCCGGGGCGGACGGACGCACCGGATGCGGCGCGGACGTCTCGGGTCCGGGGACGTCCGGCGGCGCCTGCGGGCCGGTCGCGCGCGGTGCGGCGGGCCGGGCGGGCGCGGGGCCCGTCCAGCTCCGCTCGAACTCCTCGCCCGCGACGAGTTCGTCCTCGGCGGGCTGCGGCGGCGGCTGCGCCGGGGGTTGCTCCGGGCGCTGCGGCCGGGGGTTCGGCTGCGTCCGGGACGGCGGCAGGTACTTGACGCGGTCGGTGCGGACGTCGTCGGGCCCGGCGGCATCGCGCGCCGTCCCGGGCTCCCCCGGACGCCCCGGCACGCCCCCGGCTTCATGCGCCTGTCCCGGCACGGGCGCCTGTGAGTCCCCGGGCACGCCCTGCGCAAGCCCCGCTTCGTGCGGATAACCAGGCGCGCCCTGCGCAGGCCCGGGGCCGGGGCCGTGCGAGTGGCGCGACCCGGGGTCGTGTCCTGGTCCCTGCGCGGATCCGGGAGCGGGCGCGTGGCCGGGTGCCGGCGCGTGGCCGGGGCTTTGCGGGTGCCCTGGCGCGGGCGCGGGCGCGGGGCCGGGAGCGGGCGCGGGGCCGGGAGCGGGCACATGGTCGGGGCCGTGCGGATGGCGCGACCCGGAGTCGTGCCCGGGTCCCGGCGCGGGGCCGGGGCGGTGCGGCTGCGCGGGGCCGGGGGCGGGTTGCGCGGGGGCGGGCCAGGCCGTCATGCGTTGCAGGAGGGCCGCGGCCGTCGGTTCGGTGCCCTCGTAGACGGGGCGCAGGACGACCGCGAGGTCGGGGTGGAAGCGCATCAGCCAGTCCAGTTCCCGGGCGCGCTGGGTGTCGTCGCCGTCGGGGGCGAGCGCCGACGGGCCGCCCGAGGCGAGCCAGTGCAGCAGCGCGGCGGCGGCCGAGACGTCGCGGGCGAGGTCGTCGTCGGACGGCTGTCCGTAGGCCTCGGTGAGGTCGGCGATCTGGAGGCGCGTCCCGTCGAACAGGACGGTCGAGGGCGCGATGTTGCGGTGCGCGTACCCGTTGTCGGCGAGCACCCGCAGCGCCGTGAACAGGTCCCGGACGGGATGCCAGAGCTGCTGGTCGCCGAGCGGGAGGCGGCGCGGGTCGACGGGCCTGCCGCGCCGGGTCTGGAGCAGCCGGGCGCGACCGTCGTCGGCGTCGAGGTCGTGGCCGAGGAGGTCGGCGAACTGGTCCGCGCGCAGCCCGTCCATGCGGAACGCGCCGAACACGCCGAGTTCGGCGTCGAGCGCGCGGCGTCCGGACTGGCCGTGGGCGACCTTGTAGAGGCAGTCGACCGGACGGCCGTCGGGTCCGGCGACGGTGCCGAAGTGCGCGATGTACCGCCCGCCGCCGACGGCGGCGGCCTCCAGCGCCAGGTCGAACACGACCCGGTCGCCGGACGGCGTCCAGAGCGGCACCCGCTCGGTTCTCATCGCCTCGCCTCCCGGTTCGGTCAGTTCTGGTAGAAGAACGTGATGATCTGGACCGCGTCGCCGCCCTCGCCGCCCGTCCACGCGGCGCGGTAGATCGCCTCGCCGAACCGGTCGTCGCCCGTCCGGATCGCCTTGGCGGCCTTCTGGCCGAGCTGGACGCCCCGGTTGACGTCGGCCTGCGCGCCGTAGACGAGGAAGAACCCGACCTTGAGGTCATCGCGCAACTGCCGGTCGCACGACGCCCGTCCGGCCTTGGTGTGCATCTCGGGCCCGTGCAGCCAGGACGGGCGGTCGCCGCGCAGCGCGCTCCGCACCTTGGCCAGCAGATCGGCGCGGGCCGAGGACGCGCCGCCGAGCAGCCCGTCGGCGCGCACCGGGATCATGAACTCGCAGAACTCCTGGCCGAGGACGCGCGGCCCGTCCGGCGTCGGCCGCTTCTCCGGCGTCTTCCCGACGGCGATCTGGGCGCGCGGCTGCACGGCCATCGCGACGAGGAACAGCACCAGCATGAGGTCGGCGAACAGCCAGCCGGCCAGGTGCCCGACGCCGAACCGGCGGCGCGGACGGCGGCTCATCGCGGCGCGCCGTCGTCGCGGCGGCGCAGGTAGTCCACGAACGTGCGGGACTCGCCCACGAAGTCGCCGAGGTCGCGGACGGCGTCCGACAGCCGCAGCGCCGTGTCCGCCATCGCCTTGCTCCCGGCCTCCTGGTAGTGCCGGGTGACGTCGGCGTGGTCGGCGGTGGCGAGCGTCGCGTCCTCGACGGCCTTCAGCAGCGCGGCCAGTTCGGCGCGCAGCTCGCGCTGACCGGCGGCGATGTCAGCCTGAAGCGAGCGGAACGCGTCGATCGTCTCGGCGGGGACGCGCAGCGCGGTGAGCGAGTCCTCCAGCACCGACGCCTTGTCGATCCAGCGCTGGATGGCCTCCTCGATCCGCTTGCCGCCGGTGCTCTCCAGCGCGGCGCGGACCTCCTCGGCGGTGCCCGCGAGCCGGTCGACGAGCGCGCCGACGCTCGACTCCATCGCCTGGACGTACGCGCGCAGCTCCCGGTAGGAGACGTCGATGTCGGCGTTCCCGGTGATCAGGTGGCCGGCGAGCGCGAGGTCCTGCGCGATCTGGGCGCGCTCGGCCTCGTAGCGGGGCCGCTCCAGCCGGTTCTCGCCCGCGTTCACCGCGACCGCGACGGCGATCATCACGAGCACCGCGAGGACGACCCACCACGCCGTCTGCGACAGCGGCGTGAAGTCCTGGACGCCCCGGCGGATGTGGTCGGGGTCGAACGAGCCCGCCTGCCAGCCGAGCAGGAACGACGCCTGGCTGCCCGCGTCGCCGTACGCGCCGAGCGCCTCGTGCAGCATCCACCAGGTGATGAGGATGGGGACGAACACCAGCACGTCGCGCAGCGTCCGCGTCCAGCCGACCAGCCGCTCCAGCCCGCGCGACGGCGGCGGCTCGGGCAGCAGCGCCTCGGCCGGGTAGGCGGCGGCGAGGTCGATCGCGGCGGGGAGGCGGCCGTTGGACGGGTCGAGTTCGTCGGCCAGCCGCAGGAGCAGGTCCGGGCCGGTCGCCGCCGGACGGTCGGCCGCGCGGGTGCGGCGCAGCGCGTCCTCGGCGTACCGGCGGAACCGGCCGCTGATCGCGGCGAGCGCCTCGTCGGGGGCGGTGACCGCGAGGGCCGATCCAGACGCCATCAGGGTCCGTTCCCATCGTTGTTCTCGTTCTGCTGGCGCTTCTGCTTGTCGGGCTTGACGTCGTCGGACGGCGACGGGCTGACGGTCTTGGTGACGTACACCGTCGGTCCGGGCTTCGGCTTCTCGCCGGATCCGCCGGTGAAGGCCAGCAGGAGCACGAGGACGAGCAGCACGAGCACGACCGCGCCGCCGCCGAGCAGCAGCCGCCGGTCCTGCGCGCCGAGCCACGCGGCGAAGCCCGCCCCGCGCCCCTCCGGCTCGGCCGGCTTGTCCTGCGACCCGCCGGACCCGTTGCCCTGCCCCGCGCTGTGACCGGCGCCCTGGGTCTCGGTGCGGAACGGCGCGGGCGGGAGCGGCGCCTTCGGCGGCTCCTCCTTCGCCCAGCGCGGCGCCTGCGGGGCCGGTCCGCGCTCGGTCCGGATCTCGACCGTCCGGTGGTGCGGCGTCCGCAGCGCCGCGTCGACCGTGGGGGCGGGCAGCCCGAGTTCGGTCCCCGACCGCCGCGCCAGCGCCAGCAGGACGGGCACGACCGCGTCCTCCCCGGCCGCCTGGAGCAGCGCGAACAGGAACGGCTCGGGACCGTCCAGTGCCAGCAGTTCCTTCGCCTCAGCGGCGGTGAGGCCGGTGGCGCGGCCGTCGCCGTCCGCCACGCGGTAGGCGACGCCGAGCAGGATCCCGTACGCGGCGCACCGGTCGGCGGCCGTGGGCCACGTCCGCTCGACGGGGTCGATGAGGAACCGGGCCGCGAGCAGCACGCGCCGGTTGGCCGTGCGCTCCTCGGGCGTGGCCTCGCGGGCGCCGACGACCCACAGGACGGCCGTGACGAGCGTCATCTCGTCCGGCCGCTGCCGCGCCGCCTGGAGCAGCCCCGGCGTCGGCAGCGGCTCCAGCATCGCCTGGAGCACCGCCGACCGCGCGCCGCGCGCCGCCGCGTGACATGCGACGTCCACGACCTCGGTGCCGCCGCCGAGCAGGTCCGCCAGGGCCAGCCAGGGACGGAACTCGGTGCGCGTCCCGTCGGCGGGCAGGTCGGCGAGGACGGTCCGCAGCTCCTGCTCGGGCACGCCGTACCCCAGCTCGAACACCTGCCGGTACAGCGCGGTCTCCGCGTCGCCCGACAGGTCCTCGACCTGGACGATCCGCGCGATCGTGTCGTGGAACGCCTCGGTCTCGCGCAGCAGCTCCCGCACGTCCGCGTCGCCCCGGCGGCGGCGCGAGCGGGCCGCCCCGGCGTGCGCGGTGGCGAGGAAGTGCCGCGCGGCGCGGGTGTCGTCGGCCGCCGCCAGCTCCGCGCTCCAGCGCAGCAGCCGGACGGCCGTCATCCCCGGCAGCAGCCCGCCGATCGTCGGGTCCCCCGCCAGGTCCAGCCCGAACCGCAGCGCGAAGAAGATCGCGCCGTACTCGTGCGTCGGCGTGACGCCGGCCTGCCCGGCGCGCCACTCCGCCAGGATGTCGGCGGCCTCGCGGCCCGCGACGCCCATCGCGCCCGCCGCCGTCAGCAGCCGCTTGGCGGCCTCGCGGTCCTGCTCGGCGTCGGCGAGGTAGCGCAGGGCGCCGACGCGGCGCAGCGTCCGCGCGGCCTCCTCCAGCCCGTGCGGCGGGTGCGCGGCCCAGCGCGCGAGCCGGTCGGCGAGGACGGCGACCGGGACGAGCCGGGTCTCCGCGCGCAGCCGCTCCTGCCCGGCGGGGCCGTTGAGGTGGCGGCGGCCGGGCTCGTCCAGCGTCCCGTCGAGGGCGCGGTCGACCAGCGTCAGGACCGTGGACGCGCGCTGGTGCTCGGCCTCCACCCAGTCCAGCAGCAGTTCGGGGTCCGACAGCGGCGCGGCCGGACGGGTCAGGGCCACCGCCCCGAGGTCGGACAGCAGCCCCGCCGCGCGCGCGAACCGGGAATCGGCGGGCGGCGCGGTCGTCAGGAGGGTCCGGCCCCGGCGCGCCTCCGGGGACGCGAGCGCGAGGACGCGGGGGCGCACGGCGGCGCGGGTGACGTCGGCGCCGAGCATGACCGTCCACGGCAGGTCGCCGGCCGTGCCGTCCAGGCGGGTGACGAGCGCGGCGACGAGCCCGTAGTCGTCCGGCGCGATCTCGGCGGCGTAGGCGTCGGCGGGCGCGGCGAGGACCCCGGCGAGCAGGCCGCGCAGCGCGTCCGGGCGCACCGGCAGCGCGTCCAGCCCGGCGTCGGCGAGTTTGCGCAGGTCACGGCCGTGCTCGGGGCGCAGGGTCGGCGGCGTCCGGCCTGCCGCGTCGGCGGTGATCCAGCCGGTCCAGTCGTGCAGGCCGAGGGCGAGCCGGGCGTCCACGGTGTCGGCCGCGCCGACGAGCGCGTGGACGACCTGGGAGATCCGCCCGTTCGGGTCGCGCGCGGGCAGCACGCGCAGCACGGCGCCCTCCCCGCCCGTCTGGCCGAACGTCAGCGCGCCGAGCGCGACGCATTCGGGCGCGCCGTGGAACCACTGCCCGACGGCGATGTCGCCGCCCGCGAGCCGCTGGTTCCACACGCGCAGCGCGTCCGGGCCGAGCGACGACGCGACCGGGCCGAGCCCGCTGCCGCCGACGAGCAGCCGGTCCGACCAGGTGAAGACGATGTGGTCGACGCGGTCCCCGGTCATGACGCCTCCGGGTCGATCATCCGCCGGGGCAGGACGCCCCGCATCGCGAGCAGTGCCAGCAGCGGCCGGAGCACGCGCTGGCGCCGGAAGGAGCGTTCGGGGTACTCGCCGTCCTCGGGGTCCACGCCGGTCGCGGACGCGAAGTGCAGCGTGGCGTCCGAGCACTCCTGGACGGGCGCCAGCCACGAGCCCGCGCCGCGCGCCCGCAGGAATGCGTAGGCGTCCTCGGACTCCTGCTCGACGGTCGTGAGGTCGAGGTCGTCGTCGCGGGCGATCCACCGGTCGACCTCGGGGAACGTCCGGAGCTTGTCGGACTTGGCGACGACCAGCGCCGCCGGGACGGGCAGGAACTGCTGCCCGCCGCGCGCCCGCACCTGGTCGACGTGGGTGAGGACGGCGGTGAAGCCGGGGTCGGCGACGGGCGCGCCGGGCCGGACGTCGAGGTCCGCGCCGTCCGCCACGAAGATCAGCGCGTCCGCGACGGCCATGAACGGCGTCATCGCGGCCGTCTCCCCGGCGGTGAAGATCTCGCCCGCGACGTCGAAGACCAGCAGCGCGTACTGCTCGCCGGTGTGCCCGCTGGTGACGCGGTAGGCGCAGGTGAACTCCGGCGTGCCCCGGAACGTGCGGGGCAGGACCCTGCGGTCGTTGAGCAGGCCGAGCTGGTACTTCTCGGTGAGCGTCCGCTGGAGCCTCGCGTCCAGCGGCAGGACGTTGAGCCGGTGGGTGATCTTGAGCGCGGCGTTCTCCAGCTCCTTCATCATCGCCGCGAGCAGGTGCGACTTGCCGGAGCTGGTCTTGCCGACGAGTCCGATGATCAGCGGCTTCATCCCGCCGAGCGACGCGGGGATGTAGTGGTCCTCGCCCGTCACGTCGCAGATCCGCCAGGCGTGCATCGTGCGGGTGCGCCAGCGGGCGTCCGACTCGCCGGGCTCGGGGCGCAGCGGCGTCTCGACGCCCTCCTCGTCGCGGTCGACGAGCGGCGCCTTGTTCCAGTCGAAGTCGCTGAGGCAGTACGGGCACGTCATCTTGCGTCCGGCGGGGCCGTCGGCCGGGCCGGGCTCGCGCTTGGCCCTCCCGCGCGCCGGGGCG
Organism: Actinomadura rubteroloni; assembly: GCF_002911665.1. NCBI lineage: Bacteria > Bacillati > Actinomycetota > Actinomycetes > Streptosporangiales > Thermomonosporaceae > Actinomadura > Actinomadura rubteroloni. The sequence goes on along the minus strand of NZ_MTBP01000001.1, from coordinate 2,482,246 downwards.
GGCTCGCGGACCGGCTGCGGACCGGACGACCGCGCCTCCTGGGCGGTGTGCGGGAGCCGCGCGCTGGACACCGCCGCGCCGCTGCTCCCGGCCGCCGGGGACGGGTCGGGGGCGCCGCGCTCGGCCTGCGGCTCCGGCGCGGGCCGGTCGCTCTCGGCGGGCGGCATCAGGAACGGTCCCTCGATCTTCGACGGGACTTCCGGAGCCGGTGGCTCGCTCACGGTCACCTCACCATCAGGACGACGACGATGATCAGCACGAGGACGATCGCCCCGGCGAAGACGAACAGGGCGGGCGAGGCGCCGTCGCCGGCGGGCGCGGGCCGGGGCGCCGCCGTCGGGGGCGGGAACGCGTCGAGGGCCGTGCGCGGACGGCGGGACGGCGTGCGCTCGGCCGTCCGGCGGCGGAACTCGCGCTGCTGGCGGCGCAGTTCCCGGAACTCGCTGCGGAACGCGTGGTCGCGGTCGCCGGGCGCCGCCGGGCGGCGGCCCGGCGCGGGCTGCGCCTCGGGGGCGGTCCGGGCCGGCGCGGGGCGCGGCGCGGTCTCCACGAGCTGCGCGGCGATCGCCGCCGGGGGCACGAGCGGCCCCGGCCCGGCATGCAGGGCGGGCGCGAGGACGGCCGCGAGCGCGGGGTCGATCCGGGCGAGGTCGGCGAGCAGCGCGTCCGGGGGGCCGCCGTGGTGGCGGCCGGTCGCCAGCCGGTGGATGACGCGGGCCGCCGCCTGCACGTCCGGCATCTCGCTCGCGGGCAGCCCGGTGGGCGTGGCGAGCGCGGACCCGGCGAGCGCGGCGCCCGGCCCGAGCGGCTGGACGTGCCCGAGTTCCTGGAGTTCGACGCGGCGGCCGTCCCAGAACACGCTCTCGGGCGACACGGCCCGGTGCGCGAAGCCGTGCTCCTCCAGCGCGGCGAGCGCGCCGAACAGGTCGCGGGCCGCCCGCGCGAGCTGGACGGCGTCCAGGCGCGGCGCGGGGTCGAGCCGGGCGATCGGCAGTCCGCGCCGGGTGACGAGCAGGCAGACGGGGTCCTCGGCGGTGCGGAACCCGAGCAGCGCGCCGAAGCACGCGTGCCGTCCGCCGACGCGGTCGAAGACCTCCGCCTCCCGGCGCAGCACCCGCGCCCCGGCGGGCGACACGGCGACCTTGAGGAGGCTCGGACGCCCCTCGGTGCGGCCGTGGCGGTGGGAGAAGAGGGCGTCCTCGTACTCCGGGCCGTCCGGCTCGAACGCGAGCCGCACCCGGCCCGGCTGCCCGAAGGACTTCTGCAGGACGAGCGTCTGCTCCACCGGCACCCCCGTCCGCTCGTTGAGTTGGTGCGTCCTATTTACGGCAAACCTACCGGGCCGCTCAAGTCGGTTCGCCCCTTAATGCGGGACGAATTCCAGGCGATTGTTTGGACCGGTCCAAACGCCACCGGACCCTGCGAACGTCGAGGAGAACCGGGAGCTACTCCATGAGACGCGCGCGGCGCCGGTTTGTTTCCGCCGACCCGCTAACTGGCCGGATCCGGACACGGAATGGAGCACGGGACGCGCAATTACCGTCTCGTATCGCGGACGGGAATTCGCGGCGAAGACCTCCCCGCGACAGGGGGTCTAGGCCCCCTGCGCCCGCGCTCCCCCGCCGGTGAGAATGGGACCGTCGGAAGGAGGTGGTCGGTGATGGATGCCCAGGCCGGACGGCGTGCGGCCGGCACGGCGGCGCGCGGGCTCGCGGTCGCGGCGGTGGCGCTCGCGGCGGGGATCCCGCTGCTGGTGATCACGGTCGTGTCGCTGGCGCTGATCCCGGCGGCGGGGGTGGGGCTCGTCCTCGCGCCCGTCGCCCTGCTGTCGGTGCGCGCCCTGGCCGACCAGCAGCGGACGTGGGCGGCGGACTGGACGGGCGTGGAGATCGCGCGCCCCTACCGTCCCGAGCCCGCGGGCCGGTCGCCATGGCGGCGCGCAGCGTGGGTGCTCGGCGACCCCGCGACCTGGCGGGACGTCCTGTGGTTGCTGGTGAACATCCCGGTCGGGTTCGTGCTCGGGCTCGTCCCGGGCGCGTGCCTGGTCTACGGGCTGGAGGGCATCGCGGTCGCGCCCTGGCTCGCCCGCATCAGCGGCTACGGCTGGGGCCCGTTCTGGCCGCTGGCCGACTACGGGATTTCGGGCACCGCCGCGACGCTCGTGCTCGCGGCGCTGCTCGTCCTCGCGGGCCTGCCGCTCGCCCCGGCGCTACTCCGCGCGCACGCCCGGTTCTCCCGGTCGCTGCTCGCCCCGACCCGCGACGCGCTCGAACGCCGCGTCGCGCACCTGGCCACGACGCGCGAGGAGGCCGTGGACGCGTCCGCCGCCGAGCTGCGCCGCATCGAGCGGGACCTGCACGACGGCGCGCAGGCCCGGCTGGTCGCGCTCAGCATGAACATCGGGCTGGCCGAGGAGCTGATGCGCCGCGACCCCGAGACGGCGGCGCGGCTGCTGGCCGAGGCGCGCCAGGCGAGCGGGACGGCGCTGACCGAGCTGCGCGACCTGGTGCGCGGCATCCATCCCCCGGTGCTCGCCGAACGCGGCCTGGACGGCGGCGTGCGGGCGCTCGCGCTGTCCCTCCCGATCCCGGTGGACGTGTCCGTCGAGCTGCCCGGACGCCCCGACGCCCCGGTCGAGTCGGCGGGGTACTTCGCGGTCGCCGAGGCGCTCGCGAACGTCGTCAAGCACAGCGGCGCGGCCCGCGCGTGGGTCGAGCTGGACCACGACGGACGGCGGCTGCGGGCCATCGTCGGCGACGACGGGACGGGCGGCGCCGCGGTGACGCCCGGCGGCGGCCTCGCGGGCGTGGAACGGCGGCTGGCGGCGTTCGATGGCACGATGGCGGTGACGAGCCCGCCCGGCGGGCCGACGATCGTCACCCTGGAGCTGCCGTGCGCGTTGTCATCGCCGAGGACCTCGCCCTCCTCCGGGACGGGCTGATCCGCCTGCTGGAGGCGTTCGGGTTCGAGGTCGTCGCGGCGGTGGACAACGGTCCGTCGCTGCTGCGGGCGCTCACCGAGCACCGTCCGGACGTGGCGGTCGTGGACGTCCGGCTGCCGCCCACCTTCACCGACGAGGGGCTGCGCGCCGCGCTGGAGGCCCGCAAGGAGCGGCCGGGGCTGCCGGTGCTCGTCCTGTCGCAGCACGTGGAGCGGCTGTACGCGCGCGAGCTGCTGTCGGACGGCTCGGGCGGCATCGGCTACCTGCTGAAGGACCGCGTGTCGGACGTCGCCCAGTTCGTGGACGCCGTCAAACGCGTCGCGGCGGGCGGGACCGCGCTGGACCCCGACGTCGTCGCGACCCTGCTCACCCGGCACGCCGCCGAGGAGCCGGTGCAGCGGCTGACGCCCCGCGAGCGCGAGGTGCTGGGGCTGATGGCCGAGGGACGGTCGAACGCGGCGATCGCGGCGCGCCTGGTCGTCACCGAGAAGGCGATCGGCAAGCACACCGCGAACATCTTCGCCAAGCTCGACCTGCCGGTGTCGGAGGACGACAACCGCCGCGTCCTGGCCGTCCTGGCCTACCTCAACGTCTAGCGGACCCAGTCCGGGACGATCCGCTCGTCCCTTCCGCCCACGTCGTAGACGACGGTCCCGGCCTGCGCGGCGACGACGGCGGTGAACCCGTCCGGCCCGGCCGTGACCTGGCGCGGAACGTCGGCGGGCAGCACGGCGGTGTCGCCCTCGGCCAGGTCGAGCCGGTCGCCGCCGAGGTCGACGGCCGCCGAACCGGTGAGGAACGTCCAGACCTGCCCGGTGCCGGACGTGTGCCGGGGGCCGGCCGCGCCGCCGCCCATCTCGGTCCGCCAGACGGACAGGTCGGCGCCGCCCTGGGCGGGCGAGGCGAGCGTGGTCATGACGGCGTTCGGGGTCTCGGTGCGCCGGGCGTCGGCGTGGCGGATGACAGTCATCGGGTTCCCTAAGATAGACAATGTCGTTGTCCATATAGTCAACGAGGTTGTCTTTCATGTCAAGCGAACCCTGGGACCTCCCGCTGCGCCTGCTCCTCGGCTTCCGCGCGATCATCGACGACGTCCACGTCGAACTCGCCGCCGCGGGCCACCCGGACCTGCGGCCCATGCACGGCTTCGTCTTCCAGGCCATCGGCCCGGACGGCACCACCGCCGCCGAGCTGGGCCGCCGCCTCGGGGTGTCCAAGCAGGCGGCGGGCAAGACGCTGGACGCCCTCGCCCGGGCCGGCTACGTCGAGCGCGGGCGCGACCCCCGCGACGCGCGGCGGCGGACCGTCCGGCTGACGCCGCGCGCCCACGACGCGCTCGCGCGGTCGGCCGCCGGGTTCGCGCGGGCGCGGCAGCGGTGGGCGGACGCGCTCGGCGACGACCGCGTCCGGGCGCTGGAACGCGACCTTGCCGCCGTCACGCCCGCCGACGTCTGGCGCCTGGACCTGCCCGGCTGGTTCGGCCCCGCCTAGGATCGGGAGCGTGCCCTTCGACGCCGTGCTGTTCGACCTCGACAACACGCTGCTGGACCACGACGGCGCCGCGGCCGAGGCCGTCACCGCCGCGTTCCCGGACGTCGACCCCGATGTGCTCGTCCCGCGCTGGGCGGAGCTGACGGACATCGCCGTGGACCGGTACCTCGCGGGCGAGCTGACCTTCGCCGAGCAGCGCCGGTTCCGGATCACCGCGCTCGCCGCCGACCTCGGCCTCGGCGCCTGGGACGACGCCCGCGCCGACGCCTGGATCGCCGCGTACGTGCCGCGCTATGAGGCGGCGTGGCGTCCGTTCCCCGACGCGGCGCCCGCGCTGGCGGCCCTCGCCGGGCTGCGGCTCGGCGTGATCACCAACGGCCATCCCGCGCAGCAGCGGGCCAAAGTCGCGGCGCTCGGGCTCGAACTCCCCTACGTCCTGACGTCCGCCGAGGCCGGGTGCGCCAAGCCCGCCGCGCGGATCTTCACGACGGCGTGCGCGGCGCTCGGGCTCGCTCCCGCCCGCGTCGCCTACGTCGGCGACCGGCTGGACGTGGACGCGCGCGGCGCTTCGTCCGCGGGCCTGCGCGGCGTGTGGCTCGACCGGTCCGGCGCCGGGCCGGACGTGCCGGATGTGCCGCGCGTCACCACGCTGACGGACGCCGTCGCGCTGCTGACCCGTCCTGCGGGGTAGGGCCTGGGGCATGAGAGCTGTTGTTTATGCGGAGAACGGGCCGTCCGACGTCCTGAAGCTCGTGGAGCGGGAGCCGCGCGAGCCGGGGCCGGGCGAGGTGCGGGTGAGGGTCGTCGTGTCGGGCGTGAACCCGACGGACTGGAAGCAGCGGCAGGGCAGCCCCGTCGACGGCGAGGCCGTGCCGAACCAGGACGGAGCGGGCGTCGTGGACGCGGTCGGCCCCGGCGTCGAGGGCCTGCTGCCGGGCGACCGCGTCTGGACGATGATGTCCGCGCACTACGGGCCGCTGTCGGGCACGGCGCAGGAGTACACCGTCCTGCCCGCCGAGCGCGTGTTCCCGCTGCCGGACGGCGCGAGCTTCGACCTCGGCGCGTCCGTGGGCGTCCCGGCGGTGACGGCGCACCGCGCGCTGACCGTCGCCGAGGACGGGCCGTCCCGGCTCGCGCCGGGCGCGCTCGCGGGGCGGACGGTGCTCGTCCCCGGCGGCGCGGGCGCGGTCGGGCACGCGGCGATCCAGCTCGCCCGCTGGGCCGGCGCGACGGTGATCAGCACGGTCAGCGGGGACGCCAAGGCCGAGCTGGTGCGGGCGGCCGGGGCGCACGACGTCGTGTTCTACACGCGTCCGGACGCCGCCGACGCGATCCGCCGGGCCGCCCCGGACGGCGTGGACATCGTGGTCGAGGTCGCCGCGTCCGCCAACGCCGCGCTGAATGCGTCCGTGCTCCGGACGGGCGGGACCGTCGCCGTCTACGGCAACGAGCGCGGCGGCGGCGCGCTCACGCTGGACTTCGGCGCGAACCTTTTCCTCAACGCGCGCTACCAGTTCCTCGTCCTCTACACCCTGGCCCCTTCCGCGCTGCGGGCGGGCGCCGAGGACGTCGGCGCCGCGCTGCGCGACGGGGCGCTGCCCGTCGGCGCGGACGCCGGGCTCCCCCTGCACCGCCACCCGCTCGCCGAGACCGCCGCCGCGCACGACGCGGTGGAGGGCGGCGCGGTCGGCAAGGTGCTGATCGACGTCAGCGCGCCCTAGCCCGGACGATCTCCAACGCCCGGTCCAGCGCCGGGCCCGTCGTGTCCAGCGGGACGGCTTCCGGCCACGGGTCGGCGCGCCCGGCCATGCTCCGCGCCGTGTCGCGGTCGGCGTCGGACGCGCCCGGCCCGCGGTTCCGCAGCCGCGCGGCCGTCACGTCGCCTGGGGCGCGGCACTCGATCGCGACCAGGTCGGCGTGCTCGCGCTGCGCCGCCTCGGCCGCGAGCGCGCGGTGCTCGGCGGACGTCCAGGACGCGTCCAGCACGACCGTCTCGCCGCGCCGCAGCAACCGCGCCGCGCGTCCGGCCAGCTCGGCGTAGGTGCGGCGGGTGTGCTCGGGCGCGTAGAGACCGGTGGCGTAGGGCGCTGCGGCGGACGTCTCCGGGGTCAGGCCGGCGAGTTCCTTGCGGACGCGGTCGCTGCCGAGGACGGTCGCGCCGAGCCTTGCCGCGAGCCCGCCCGCCAGCGTGGACTTCCCGGTGCCGGGCAGGCCGCCGACCAGGACGACCGTCACCGCGCCCGCCCGCAGATGCCGCAGCGCGAGGCCGGCGAGCGCGTCGGCGCCGGGGTCCGGCGCGCCCTGCGCGGCCCGCAGGCACGCCACCCGCGCCCGGACGAACGCCCGGTAGGCGACATAGTGGTGCAGCAGGGACGGCGGGGCGGGGTCGGCGGCGAACTCGGCGTACCAGCCGACGAACTTTCGCGCCTCCTCGGGGGCGCCGAGGCGTTCCAGGTCCATGGCGAGGAAGGCGGCGTCGTCCAGGCCGTCCAGGTGGCGCAGGTCCGCGTCGAACTCCAGGCAGTCCAGGACGCGCGGGCCGTCGTCCAGGCAGAAGACGTCGTCGGCGAGCAGGTCGCCGTGGCCGTCCACGATCCGGTCCTCGCGCGCGGCGAACAGGTCGGCCCGTCCGGCGAGGAAGCGGTGGACGCGCTCCTCTATCTCGTTCTGGCCGTCCAGCCGGACCTGCGCGAACCCTTGCTCCCAGCGGGCGCGCAGCGCGTCCCGGCCGCCGTCCGCCGTGATCTCCGGGCCGCGCGGCGCCCGCGCGTGCCAGGACGCCAGCAGTTTCGCCGTGGCGCGCAGCGCGTCGTCCACCGGCTCCCCCGCGCGGACGAGCGCCGCCAGCCGCCGCTCCGCCGGCAGCCGCCGCATGACGACCAGGTGGTCGCAGAGATCGCCGTCCGGGCCGGTGACGTCGGCGACGCCGAGGTACACGTCCGGGGCGAACCGCCGGTTCAGCCGCACCTCCGCGCGGCAGGCGCGCTCGCGGGCCGCGCGGTCGCGGAAGTCCACGAACCCGAGGTCCACGGGCTTCTTCAGCTTGTAGGCGCGGTCGCCGACGAAGAACACGACGGCGGTGTGGGTCTCGCGCACCTCTGCTCCCGTCATGGCGCGCCCCTGCCCGTCCCGGCACCGGTTCATCCGGCGGAGGCGGGGAAGGGCTCTTTGCGCAGGTAACGGGGGAAATCGGGGGATACATCATGGGGTCGCACGTCCTCGTCGGCTACGACGGCACCAAGGAGAGCGAGCACGCCCTGCGCTGGGCGGCGCGGGAGGCCCGGCTGCGCCGCCTGCCGCTGACCGTCTGCCACGTCTGGCGCTGGCCGTACCCGGACTCCTACGTCGACGCCGACACCGTCACGATCGTCAAGCGCATGGCCGACCACATCCTCGACCAGGGCGTCGCGTTGGCCCACGACGCGGTACCGGCCGTCCGGATCGTCAAGCGGCTCCTGGACGGGCCGCCCTACGCGGCGCTGATGCACGAGGCCCAGACCGCCGAGGTGATCGTCGTCGGGTCCCACCAGCCCGGCGGGGTGCCGCTCGGGTCGACGTCGATCCGGCTGGCGGCGACGGCGCACTGCCCCGTCCTGGTCGTCCGGGACCGGGCCGAGACGTTCTCCGAGGTCGTCGTCGGCGTGGACGGCTCGGCCGCCAGCGACGCCGCGCTCGCCTTCGCCTACGAAGAGGCCACGCTGCGGGGCTGGAGCGTCCGCGCGGTGTACGGCTCGTGGGAGCCGAGCGCCGCCCCCAACGGCGACCTGGCGCTCTACGGCGACTCCGAGGAGCTGCGGCGCGTCTGCGGCGCCCGCCTCGAACGCGCCGTCGCGCCCTGGCAGACCAAGTTCCCGGACGTCACCACCCGCACCGCCCTGGACCTGCGCCCACCCCGCGAGACGCTGCTGGAGGAGGCCGGTTCCGCCGGGCTCGTCGTCGTCGGCAACCGGGGCGTCGGCGGCCTCGAACCGCTTCGCCTCGGCGCGACCAGCAGCGCGGTACTGCAACACGCGCCCGGGACCGTCGCCGTCGTCCCGCCCGCCTGATGGGGGTTTGGCGCAAGACTTACCCGGCGCCGGGGTCGTCCACGGGACGCCCCGGGCATCAGCCGGAAGACCGTCCCGTTGCGGAAGGCAGGACCGATGGGTGACCGGCACGCGGCACGCGGCGTCGTCGTCGGGTTCGACGGCTCGCCCAAGAGCGAGAAGGCCGTGCTCTGGGCGGCCGTGGAGGCCCGCCGGCGCGCGGTGCCGCTCACGCTGTGCCACGCCTGGGAGGTCTACATGAGCGCGGGGCCGATGACGTTCCCCGACACCGACCTCAAACTCGCCGCCGAACAGCTCCTGGAACACGGCGTGGAACGCGCCCGGGAGGAATGGGACAACGTCGAGTCCGTCCTCGGGCGCGGCTCGGCGTCCTCGGTCCTGATGGACGCCGCCGCCGAAGCCGAACTGGTCGTCGTCGGCTCGCGCAGCCACAGCAAGTTCGGCAATCTCGTCATCGGCTCGGCGGCCGTGGAGATGACGGCCCACTCACCGTGCCCGGTGGTCGTGGTGCGCGAGGAAAAGCAGACGCACGAACGCGTCGAATCCGGGAACGTGGTCGTAGGCGTGGACGGCTCCGAGGCGTCCCGCCAGGCCGTAGGCGTCGGCTTCACCGAAGCCCACTTGCACCGGACGTCACTCGTCGTCCTTCTCGCCTGGCCCCGAAGCGTCGAGAGCGGCGTGCTGCCGTTGCTGAACGCCGACGACCTGCGCGGCCTGGCCCAAGACCGCCTGGCCCGCCTCATCGCCCCCTGGCGCGACGAATACCCCGAGGTAAAGGTGGACGCCCGAGTAGAAATCGGCCCTCCCCGCGAAGTCCTCCTGGAAGCCTCGGCCGACGCCGGCCTCTTGGTAGTCGGCTCCCGAGGCCTGGGCGGCTTCCGCGGCCTGCTCCTGGGCTCCGTAAGCCGCGCCCTTCTAGACCAGGCCCCCTGCCCAGTGGCGGTGGCCCACGCCCCCGAGCCCTCCGGCGGATGACCACAACGCTGGTAGTCGGCGTAGACGGCTCAGCCGCCAGCCTGACGGCCGTCGAGTGGGCAGCAGCCGAAGCCTCCCGCCGCGAGACGTCCCTAAGAGCCGTCTGCGTGACAACCCCAGGCCCACCCGACGCCGAAACCATCCTGGACCAAGCGGTGACCAGAGCCCGCCCCCACATCTCAGCCCCGCACCTGACCACCGCCGTAACAACAGGCCAACCAGCCGCCGCCCTGATCGACGCCGCCTCAGACGCGTCGATCCTGATCGTCGGCTCAAGAGGCCGAGGAGGCCGCACAGGCCTCCTCCTAGGCTCGGTAGCCCTCCAGGTAACGTCCCACGCCCCCTGCCCCGTGATCTCAGTACGCGGCGACCCGTCGTCCACGCACGGCGAGGTGGCAGTGGGCATAGACGGCTCCCCAGGCTCGCAGGCAGCCCTGGCGTTCGCGTTCAACGCAGCCAACGTCCGGGACAAGCCCCTACGAGCAGTCCAAGCCTGGACGACCCCACCACCCAACGCCGCCCCCCACGTCCCCGACCCAGAACTGATAGAGGACGCAGAAGTACAAACGACCCTGGCCGACGCCCTAGCCGAAGCAGGCAAGCCCTACCCGAACGTCCGCGTGATCCCCGACGCAACCCAGACCCGCCCCGTAAGAGCCCTGACCAACGCCTCAACCCAAGCAGACCTGCTGGTAGTGGGCTCCCGAGGCCGAGGAGGCTTCAAGGGCCTACTCCTAGGCTCAGTGGCAAACGCGATGCTCCACCGCTCAGCCTGCCCCGTAGCGGTAGTCCACCCCTGATCACGCCCACCCACGAAACCCTGTACCCTACATACGGCGACCGACCACCCGTCGCGCCGCACGCGGGCGTAGCTCAATGGTAGAGCCCCAGTCTTCCAAACTGGCTACGCGGGTTCGATTCCCGTCGCCCGCTCCAATCAAAAAAGCCCAGGCTAGGTACACTCCCCCGCCTGGGCTTTCGTCTTTCACCGTGCCTACTCGATCATCCGGCCCGTCGCGGACCCGATCGCCCCTTTCTATTTCTCACCCTGCGCGCAGCCTTGAGAGGCCGCGCCGAGCGGTCAGCTCCTGTGCCGGTGTCGGGGCGGTCACGGACGGACAGGCGGCTGCGGTCCTCGCCCGCCAGCAAAGGCGGGCGCCACCCATCGCGGCGGACGCCTTGTCCTTGGCGATGAGGTTGTTGCGATTCTCGCCCGCCAGCGAAGGCGGGCGCCACCCGCCCGTCCCGCCGGCCAGCGGAGCGAACCGCAGGTTGCGATCCTCGCCCGCCGGCGAAGGCGGGCGCCACGCGTGCGCGAGCTGTACGCCAAGCGCGCCGCGCAGACGTTGCGATCCTCGCCCGCCAGCGAAGGCGGGCGCCACTCCTCGTGCTCAGGCTTGCGGGTAGACGGTCGCGTCGTTGCGATCCTCGCCCGCCAGCGAAGGCGGGCGCCACAGAGGACCGAGAGCCCTACCTGCCCGATGACCAGAGGTTGCGATCCTCGCCCGCCAGCGAAGGCGGGCGCCACCCGCTTCCTGCGGGTCCGCGTCACCGCGGCCACGGCCGTGTTGCGATCCTCGCCCGCCAGCGAAGGCGGGCGCCACCGGTTGAGACGACGTTCCGCGCGGACGTCAATGACCCGTTGCGATCCTCGCCCGCCAGCGAAGGCGGGCGCCACCGGTACGGACGTCAGGTCGTCGCGTGGTACGGGCTGTTGCGATCCTCGCCCGCCAGCGAAGGCGGGCGCCACTTCCTCGACCCGTTCAACCGGCGCTGGCATGAGGGGTTGCGATCCTCGCCCGCCAGCGAAGGCGGGCGCCACAGCCACACAATGCCACGCGACGCCACGGGAAGCGCGTTGCGATCCTCGCCCGCCAGCGAAGGCGGGCGCCACCGGAGCTTGGGCATCGACATGATGTTGCTGCACCAGTTGCGATCCTCGCCCGCCAGCGAAGGCGGGCGCCACCCGTCCGATCTGCGAAGCGCGATCACTGGCCATAGCGTTGCGATCCTCGCCCGCCAGCGAAGGCGGGCGCCACCGCCCGGGCGCGCGGCGGGTCGATCACAGACCGGGCGTTGCGATCCTCGCCCGCCAGCGAAGGCGGGCGCCACGCGCGGCCCTTGGCGATCCCCATCCCGTCGGCGGCGTTGCGATCCTCGCCCGCCAGCGAAGGCGGGCGCCACCTGGGCGAAGCGTCCTTCGAGTGGTCGACCCACGGAACGTTGCGATCCTCGCCCGCCAGCGAAGGCGGGCGCCACTCGGGAGGTCGCGGAGCGCCCCCAGGTCGTCGTTGATGTTGCGATCCTCGCCCGCCAGCGAAGGCGGGCGCCACGTCGGCGACACCCTCGATCAGCGGTGCCCAGTGCGGGTTGCGATCCTCGCCCGCCAGCGAAGGCGGGCGCCACCTCCGTCGCCAGATCGCCGCGCCCACCTCGACCCCGTTGCGATCCTCGCCCGCCAGCGAAGGCGGGCGCCACCTGACCCCCTGGCGGTCTCGCTCAAGGCGCGTACGGCGTTGCGATCCTCGCCCGCCAGCGAAGGCGGGCGCCACGACGAGATGGCCGGAACCGACTTCCTCACGCTGTCGCAGTTGCGATCCTCGCCCGCCAGCGAAGGCGGGCGCCACCTGCCCGAGTCAGTGACCGACCGCGTCCGGGTATCGCACGTTGCGATCCTCGCCCGCCAGCGAAGGCGGGCGCCACGGCAATTGAGCTGGGGACATTACCCACTGAGCTTGGTTGCCTACGACATTGAAAGGGACACTGATGCCCACAGATGCCCAAAAGTAGTTCGAGACCTCCCGGCGATTCGGCGACCACTTGAGGTTCCGAAGTGTCCGGCGTCGTGGGAGGTCGCCAGCGAGCATCTGCCCACGGTAATGCTGTGGCGTGCGGCTCGCCCGCGATTGGGGCCACTGTGCTTGCCTGGCCGCGCGCGCCCGGGCGACCGGAGACGACTCGACTTTGCGACCTCGCCAAGTGACCATCGCTGAGTCTTCTGCCTGGAATTTCCGCCTTAGAACGTACGGGAAGCACGTTGTGGCGGTAGCGTGACTTCCACCCGGAAGCACGAAGGCCCCAGTATCAGAACTGGGACCTTTCGTGGGGACGATGCATCGGAGGTGGACGACGCCCGGTTCGCGAGCCAGACCGCTGAGGGCGGGGCGTCGGGGGGAGCTAGCCGAAGTCGAAGTCTCCGGCCTTGGCCGCTCCGACGAAGCCGGCCCAAGTGTCCCGACTGAAGGCCAAGACGGGACCGTCCGGGTCCTTGGAGTCACGCGCCAGGTGGACGGCCCCAAGAGTCGCTGCTTCGACGCAGTCGCCGTTCCTTCCGCTGAAGCTGCTCTTCTGCCACCGGACGTTAGGCACATCGGCACCCGTGATAGTGCTCGCGTTGGATCGGATCATCAGACTTCCCGGATCGCCTGCGCAATCAGCGCACGCGACCGGTCAGCGTCGTGCGCCTTCGCGCGCAGATGGTTGAACACGTCGTTATACCGGGTCACATGCTTCTTCTCCTGGAGGTACAGCGACCCGTGCTCCGACTCAATGTAGACCACGTCCAGGTCGGCGGACTCCGGGAAGCCGAAGATGACGAACGGCGCGAGGTCCTGCGCAGCGTGCATCCCCGCTGAGAACGGCAGCACCTGCATCGTGACCGAAGGAAGCTCCGACCGGTCCAGTAGGTACTTGAGCTGCACTCTCGCCGTCTCGGCCTGATCGAACCGCCGAATAGCAGCTTCGTTGAGGATGGCCCAGAACGTGGGCGCATCGACGGCTTCCAAGCGCTTCTGGCGCTGGCGGCGGAGTTCGATCGTCCGCTCGATCTCGTTCTCATCGCCGTCGTCGAGCAGGGCAGCCCGCAGGTAGGCCCGATGGTAGTCGGGCGTCTGAAGCAGGCCCGGAATCAGCTCGCTCTGGTAGCTGCGGATCTCCGCGGCCTCGGTCTCCAGACCGACGAAGACCTCGAACCACTGCGGGATTGCATCGGTGTAGCTGTGCCACCAGTCCTTGCGGGTGGCGTCCTTGGCGAGCTGGATCAGCGTGTCCGCCAGCTCGTCCGACACCTTGTAGAGGCTGAGCATCGCGCGCACGTCCGCGACCTTGGCCGGCTGGATGCCGCGTTCGAGCTTGATCTGTTTGCTCTCCGACCAGCCCATCTCCTCCGCGACCTGCGCCTGGGTGAAGCCGGCCTCCTCACGAGCACGCCGAAGCTCCTGGATCAGCCGACGGCCGCGCACAGTCAGCGTGTGAGTTGCCATTGCCTTTCACTCCTTTTGTTCACTAACACCCGGAATGTCATGTAGCTGATCGTAATCGAAGTGAACTTTCCACCTGGAATCCCTTGTGGAATCAGAGTTCCAGGTGGATTCTAGTTGGGCAACACAGCCTTCGGATGAGAAGTATGGCGGTGCATCGTCTTGCGTGGTGGTCGGTCTCGTGTATCTCCACGTTCGGATGGTGTATCTCCGACAGGGAGCGCCATGGGATTCGGCGATTGCACGCACGGCCGACGTCAACCGCTGCTCGGCGGTGACGTCCAGAGCGCCAAACCACCCACCGACATACCGGTCACGAACCGGCCACCCGCCACGACGAGACTTGCGCACACTGAGGAACCGGCACGTCAGACCCTGTCCAGCGAAGTCCCGGCCGCTGCCGTGCCGACGGTGACGCGGCAGTACCCGGCATCGCTGGCCGCCGCGGGGGTCGCACGCGACCAGACTCGGAACGCGCTGCAGCGCTGGGGCCTGGCGGCGCTGGCCTCCGATGCGGTCCTGATCGTCGGGGAGCTGATGGCCAACGCGGTCGAGGTTTCTGGCGTCCTGGACAGGATCGGCGTCCACGTTCGGGCCGAGCGCACACGGATCGTCCTGGCCGTATGGGATGGCGACGCCGCGCTCCCCGCGCCCCGGCACGTCGAGCTGTCGCTGGAAGCCCTCGACCTCGACGAGGACAACTGGGATGACAACGGCGGCTGGGGACTGACGATCGTCCAGTCCCTCAGCTCGGCGTGCTGGATCGAACAGACTCCGCCACGCGGCAAATGGGTCTGCGCCGCTCTAACTCACGGCCGCATGTAATGACGTGTTTCGCCTGGCGTCAGCTGCCCGCGCTGGCCCACCGCTGCAAGCCTCACATCGCCGACGGTGCGCCGCTGGAGCTGGCGAACCGAGGGCCGCCCGCGCTCTCGCCGTTACCGTCCACCCGACCGCGGTTCTTGACCACGGCCACATCGCCGGGGCCGCCCCGCAAGACGGGGGCAGGACGGCCCGGAACCTCCAGGACCCGTCCAGCGCCACAGCGCACCGAACGACGAACGCCTGGCACCAACCGAACGCGGCCGACGTACATCAACGCCATGCCCGTTCACGTCCCAAGCAGCGCCACCGCCCACGACGAGCAGCCCCGCAAGTTCCACCGACCGAACAACACGGCACCGGTCATCGGGCCGTCCAACACCGGAGTCCAGAAGTTGAACGAGAAGAACGAACAGCAGCCCACCCTCTACACGCCGTCCGAAGTGGCGCAGTTCTTTCGCGTGGACCCCAAAACCGTGACCCGCTGGGCCAAGACCGGAACCCTGCACCCGATCACCCTTCCGTCCGGCCACCGCCGCTACCACGCCACCGAGATCCATAACCTCCTCCAGCTCGGCAACGCCCACGACACGACCGCCGGCGGCCCCGACACCAGCACCCCGGCCAAGGTCTCCGACCCCATCCCGTCCGGCCGAGCCCGAGCCGTACTCCACAGCGTCGTCCGCGACTACTTCAACGGCGACAAGCACGCCGCAATCAACATCCTCAACGCCGACTAACTACGCGCAACCAACAAACCGAGACACGACCGATCCATCAAGGCACCCCCGGGCTGCGGTGGCGAAGCCACAATCCGGTTTCTGCCACCGCACCCGACCAAAAACCCTCGTCAGCGGCCACGAGCCTCACCCGCCAACGCGATCACCAGCGGCGCAACGTCGCAGTCCTCGTCCGCCAGAGTGAAGGCGGGCTCCACCGCTGACGCTGGCGCGAACGCGGCTCCTGAACCTCTTGCGATCCTCGCTCGCCAGTGAAGGCGGGCGCCACCTGAGAGCGGAGCATCATGTAGTTGGCGGTGCCGCCGTTGCGATCCTCGCTCGCCGGTGAAGGCGGGCGCCACGTGGGGAAGATGGAGCCAACGTAGTAGACCACATCCTAGTTGCGATCCTCGCTCGCCGGTGAAGGCGGGCGCCACCCCTTGGCAATCCCCATCCCGTCGGCGCCGCGCATGTTGCGATCCTCGCTCGCCGGTGAAGGCGGGCGCCACGCCCGGTTGCGGGCGGCTCCGGAGTCGGTGATGCGGTTGCGATCCTCGCTCGCCGGTGAAGGCGGGCGCCACACCGCAGCGCGCACCACGTGATCGCCACCGGCCCCGTTGCGATCCTCGCTCGCCGGTGAAGGCGGGCGCCACCTCATGGGCGCGCTCGGGCAGGCGTGGCGGGACGGGCAGTTGCGATCCTCGCTCGCCGGTGAAGGCGGGCGCCACCGACGGCGCGCCGGATGGTGTCGGCGGTCACGGGAGGTTGCGATCCTCGCTCGCCGGTGAAGGCGGGCGCCACGGGCGAGGTCGTGCGCCTCCAGGAGCGAGGTCGCCAGGTTGCGATCCTCGCTCGCCGGTGAAGGCGGGCGCCACCCGGGAGAGGACACCACGATGGAGCCCCACGAGCGGCTGTTGCGATCCTCGCTCGCCGGTGAAGGCGGGCGCCACGCGCGAGACGGCGGCCCAGGACGCGGACGTAGGCGGTGTTGCGATCCTCGCTCGCCGGTGAAGGCGGGCGCCACTGCCGAGGCGGGCACGGCCGGACCGGTACCGGAAGTAGTTGCGATCCTCGCTCGCCGGTGAAGGCGGGCGCCACTCGTCGGCGACATCCTGCTGCCCCCGCTCACCCAAGTTGCGATCCTCGCTCGCCGGTGAAGGCGGGCGCCACTTTACGAGTGCTCGCGTATCCTGCGCGAGATCGCCGAGTTGCGATCCTCGCTCGCCGGTGAAGGCGGGCGCCACAACGACGTGATCCGGAACCTTCACAGGGTGAACGACGTTGCGATCCTCGCTCGCCGGTGAAGGCGGGCGCCACGGTCGATAGCCCCGATGGAGTCAGAGCCGTTCCAGTCGTTGCGATCCTCGCTCGCCGGTGAAGGCGGGCGCCACGACGGCGAGCATGACGCGGCTGCTGTCGTGGAGGCTGTTGCGATCCTCGCTCGCCGGTGAAGGCGGGCGCCACACGGCTGCGGCGAGCGCTTCCGGGGAGCCCATGAGCTCGTTGCGATCCTCGCTCGCCGGTGAAGGCGGGCGCCACGGGCTGGACTGCTCGGGCCTGACCTCGGGGGCGTGGTTGCGATCCTCGCTCGCCGGTGAAGGCGGGCGCCACTCGGCGCAGGATCTCCATGGCCGGGCCCGCGGCGGCGTTGCGATCCTCGCTCGCCGGTGAAGGCGGGCGCCACACACGCTCGCCGGTCGCGGCGACGGCCAGCGCGAGGTTGCGATCCTCGCTCGCCGGTGAAGGCGGGCGCCACGCGCCAAGACGCCGGGGTCGCCCATGAGACCGAAGTTGCGATCCTCGCTCGCCGGTGAAGGCGGGCGCCACTGCAGCTCGCGGTCGCGTTCGGGGCGCACTTCAACCAGTTGCGATCCTCGCTCGCCGGTGAAGGCGGGCGCCACCGCAAGGACGGGCGGCTCCGCGAGCACAAGAACAAGGTTGCGATCCTCGCTCGCCGGTGAAGGCGGGCGCCACACCGGCTCGCACGTGCAAGAGGTCCCGATCAGCCGGTTGCGATCCTCGCTCGCCGGTGAAGGCGGGCGCCACCTAGGCGTAGTGGCCCCGGTAGCCGTCGGTCGTCCAGTTGCGATCCTCGCTCGCCGGTGAAGGCGGGCGCCACGCCCGCGCCGGCGCGCAGCCGCTCCAGCGGTCCACCGAGTTGCGATCCTCGCTCGCCGGTGAAGGCGGGCGCCACGACCCGGGACGCCTGGCCCGTGGCGCAGTGGCTCGAAGTTGCGATCCTCGCTCGCCGGTGAAGGCGGGCGCCACTCGTACGGGATGCCGCGCGTGTCGCGGATCGACTCGTTGCGATCCTCGCTCGCCGGTGAAGGCGGGCGCCACAGGTGGATCGGGTTGGGCTGCGACTACGGCACCACGTTGCGATCCTCGCTCGCCGGTGAAGGCGGGCGCCACAGCAATTGACCTGCCGTTATTACGCTGTGTGTTGACGGGTACGGCTTGTTGAATCGGACGAAGTATGCGTCTTTCGCCTAAATCTCATTGGGAACCTGCCGGGGGTTCTGTGGGCGCTTGGGGTTCCGAACTACAGGATGAGCGCGTCGTCGTGCGGTAGAGGTGCGGCCGTGCCGAGCGTCTTCACGTCTCTGAGAGAGCCCTTGGGAACGCGGTAGATCCGGATGCTGTCCTGGTCATGGTCGATGATCCGTTGGACCTTGTCCAGGAGGACGAGGAGGTCGGCGTCGCTGCAGACGATCTCGAAGACCGACTTTTGGACGCGCATTCCGTAGCCTTCGCACAGTTTCGCTACTCGGCGCAGGCGGTTTCTTCCGGGTGGGTCGATGGTGCTGACGTCGTAGGTGAGTAGAAGTTCCATCAGATCATCCAGGGCATGTAGTCGGGGAGTTCGCCGCGGATGTGGCGCGCGAGGATGCGTGCCTGGACAGCTGGAAGGAGTGCTGTCGGGATCCTTCGTCCGTGGAGGCGGTGTGGGCGTTCTTTCGTCATGGCCTCGCGCCATGCGGTCAGGGCGATGGTCCTGCCTGGCTCGGTGAGTTGTACTGCGCCGCCGGGCAGGGTCTCGAAGTGCTCTGCCGTGAGCTGGCGGCGGTTGAGCAGGGTGAGTGCCAGACGGTCCGCGATGGGTGCGCGCAGCTCTTCCATGAGGTCTAGTGCCAGGGCCGGTTTGGCCGGGCGTAGGCCGTGGAGGAAGCCGATGTACGGGTCCAGGCCGACTTGCTCCGCTGCTCCCTGCGCTATCGACCTTGTCAGGCCATAGAAGAAGGACAGCAGGGCGTTGATCGGGTCGGTCGGGGGGCGGCGGATTCGGCTCGGGAAGGCACCTACGTCCAGGTCGCGGCGCAGCAGGAAGCGGAAGCCCTCGAAGTAGCGCCGGGACGCCTCGCCCTCGATGCCGCGCAGGACGTCGAGATCGCCAGCTTCGGGTATCGCGATGATGGCTTCGGCGATGTTCTCTGCTTTCGCGCGGATCTCGTCCTGTCCTCGTTGTGCGTCGCGGGCGCCTTTCAGCAGGATCTGGCGGCTGTTCTGCAGCTTTCCGGCGACGAATCCTCGGGCGGTTTCGAGCGTGGCGCGGGCGTTCGCGTGGTGGAGGTGTTGGGCGTGTCTGAGCAAAACGTTTCCTCGGGTCGGGCCGTCGAGTCGGTTGAGGAAGCGGCCTCCTGCGCTCATCCACGTCACCGAGCGTGCGTCTGCTGCGCAGCGTGTCAGGAGCGGGTTGCTGACGTTGACGTTCCCGAACGCGACGATCTCCTGGATGCGCCGCAGCGGCACGATGTTCCGTCCGGTGTGTTCGGGGATGACGATCCGGATGCTGTCGCCCTCGAGGAACAGCGACGCGCCCTGCGTCTGGACGTACAGGGTGTTGAGGAGTTCAGTCATCCCCGGAACTTTCGGCTGCGGGTCGGAATCGACGAGCGAGTTCATTCGCGTAGCGTTTCTGGTTGGCGAGCAGCTTCGGCATGCAGAGTTCGTTCATCGAGCAGCGGCGGCATCGTGCATCGGCGACCGGGCCGGGCAGCACCGTGCCGGTGAGAACGGCTCGGACTTCTTCGCTGATGGCGACCACCCGGCGGCGGAGGATGTCGTCCACGGGCACGGCATGGCGGCGCCGATCCGCGCCCGAGTAGATGTAGCCCTGAGCTATCCGGGTCGCGAACCGCGCTTCCAGGCAGATCGCCTGCGCGGCGAGCTGGACGTCCGCCGGCCCGCCTTTCACGTACGAACCGGCCTTGTACTCGATCGGGACGACGTTTCCGTCGTCGTGCAGTTCGACCGCGTCGCAGACCCCGTTCAGGCCGAGTTCGTCGTGCCAGACCGGGAGCGCACGAAGAACGCGCACTCCCGGCCTGGTCTCCTCCCCCGGCTCGTGGACGCGCTGGTGGAGCAGGTTCCCGCGGACGGTGCTCGCGTCGTCGGCGTAGCTGCTCTCCAGCAGAATGAGGCCGGCCTGACGCGGGCAGTAGTCGTAATGTTCGAGCGCGGACAGCGGGACCTGGATCTCTTCCGTCATTTGCGTCAGCCGACGACCCGGGTATAAGTGACGCCGTCGGGGATCCCGGACTCATCGAGCTTGACCTGGTAGTCGCTGAAACTGCGCGGCGGGCCTGCCACCTGCGCGCGGACCGACATCAGCTCGAACAGCTCGTGCGCGGGCGCGTTGCCGAACGCGTCGCTGTGCGTGAAGACGTGCAGGCCGCGCAGCGCCATTTCGCCGCGGCTCGACGCGCGGTCGTGCTCGAACATCAACTGCATCGACCGCCACAGGACCGCCAGGTCGTCGGACGTGACGCCGGTCTTCTTCGCCAATGGCGCGCTGAAGTGACCGTATCCGACGTAGAGGCCGTACGGAATGGTGCGCTTGTTCCCCATCTCCGTCGTCTCGCCCTTGTCAATGTGCTCGGTCTTGGTCTGCGTGACCCGGGTGATGCTGTGTTCGGCCGGGAAGACGGGATCGACCGACCGCGCGAAGGTGAGCTGGACCGGCCCCTGGACGCGTCCCGCCTGCTGGGTACCGGTGGACATCACCGCGCCGAACATCCGGACGTCGAAGAACGTCTCGCACATCCACCGCTGCGCCGCGAGGATGGCGTCCTTCTTTTTCTTCGCGTCGAGCTTCAGCGCCGTGTAGGCGCGCTCGTGCTGGGAGTTGAGGGAGACACCCGCCTCGACGTAGATGTCATAGCCGGGTGTGCCTTCCTTCAGCAGGCTGATCATGTTGCGGATCTTGCGCTTGACGGCGACGTCCGTGACCAGCCCTTCGCCGGTCTCGGGGTCGGTCCTGGGCAGGCCGCCGGCGTCCGGGTCGCCGTTCGGGTTTCCGTCGCGCACGTCGAAGAGCAGGACGAAGTCGTGCTTGCGAGCGGGGTCGAGATGGGGCGCTGTCGTCATGGTCGGATCTCCTCGTGTCTCGGGTCAGTCAGCGGAATTGGCGGCGGCGCGGGCGCGGGTGATGTCCTCGCTCCCCTGCCGGCTGTAGCCGATGATGAAGGCGGCTTGGTCGCGCAGCTCGAAACGCTCGGGGGGGCCGCCGTCCGGAAGCTGCTCAAGAAGGGCCTTGAGCTTCACCTCGAGCGCGAATCCAGCAGCTCGGCTCGACTGCTGCTTGCTGTTCTTGAGCTTCTTGAGGTGGCCGTTCGCGAGCGGGAACAAGCGCGTGAGGGTAGCCTGCGGTCGCGTCATCGCGGTGCTGAGGTACCGGTCGCCGATCGTCGTGTTGACGTCCGGAATCGCCCTGCGCTGAATCGACTCCAGGACGGCGAACGCGCGGCCCCAGATCACGGCGACGTTCTCTTCGTTGGACACCCTGGTCTCCTTGAACGGGGGACGGGACAGGACGAGCTGCACCAACGCGACCCTCGGCAGGTCGATGCGGGAATCGGCACGGACGCGGTGCAGCAGATGGGGCAGAACCCAGACCGGGACGGGTACGCCCGTCAGCGCCGAGCGCAGCAAAGCCGAATAGGTCGCGTCCGGTGCTGACTTGTCGACGTAGCGCTTCTTGTCGGAGTCCCAGCGTCCGCACGATTGAGCGATCTGCCACAGCGGAAGGACGCGTTCCCTGCCCTTCCACGGATCGGGGAGGCGATGGTCGTCGAACCAGACGGTCACGTGCTGCAACGCCTCGGTCAATGGCACGTCGATCCAGTCCCGTATGACCGCGCGGCCCTGGTTGGCGCCCAGCGTCACCGCGTAGAAGACGTTGTCCACGGCGGTGTCGATGTCTTCGTTCGCCTTGTCCACAGCCTTGTAGACGGCGTCGACATCGGCCGGATCGGCGCGATCCAGCGCCGACCCGAGTGGGAGTTCCTGCTCGTCACGCAGCCACCACACGGTGACCGTGTCGCTGCCCCGGAATCGATGTTCTGGATCGGCGAGGAGCGAGTTGAGCACGGCCATCGCTCGACCACAGCGGTCGCAGATCGGCGTGTTGCCCAGTTGGATCGTGCCGCCACGGCCTTGTGCGGGCTTGTTGATCGACACGAGTTGGGCGTCACGGGTCCGGCCGTTCGAGGACGGGATCGCGCCGCCTTTGATCGGTTCGGGAATCGTGTCGAGCAACTCACCGATCTGGCCGCACGACAGGCAGACTCCCTTGGCGTTCCCGGTGCTCTTGCGCTCCCGTACCACCGCACGCCAGCACTCGACCGCACTCTCGCGCATGTGGACGTATTCCCTGTCTCCGGAGAGCAGGATCGCCACCGTGTCAGAGTGCTTGGCGTCCTCGGGAAGGGTGATGTTGAGGTGGCGTGCCCTGTCGAAGAACGACACCACCGCAGCGGCTCGGGGATCGTCGGGAGCGCTGTCCCGCCACCGCCGCAACAACGCGACGTAAGCATCGTTGCGCCGGTTCGCCTCCTCTTCTTCTCCCAGCGAGTCGTCCTTCGGCATGGCGAACACGTATTGGAGCGTGTCCACGAGGAGAGCGGGCGGGGGCTTCATTCCCGACCGGTAGACGTACGGCGCCGGCATCGGAAATCCCGCCGGGTTGTCGTCGGTGGCGAGCGAGGCCAGGCCCTGCGCCATCGGGTTGCCGTCGCCATCGAGTTGCAGCGCCCACTTCACCGAACGGACCCGGTAGTAGTCCGGAGGCAGTTTCGGACGCTGCTCTGCGTGGTCGGCCAGATGTTTCAGCAGCACGGGATCACGCGTCCCTCCGCGTGCTCGCCGGCTCGGCCGACGACAGCCGACGGCCTTCCTTCGGGACGTGCATCACGCCGTCCTTCAGTTCCGCGAGGAACCAGGTGTAGGTCTCGCCTCGCTCGCCATACTCGATGCTGTGGAGCATGACGCCGAGGTCTTCGGTGTGCGGGATCGGTGGCCGATCCGTCAGCTTGCGGACGTAGCTCGCCGAGAACTCACGGGTTCCGAGGAACGGCTGCGAGAAGCAGGCGCCGCGATCCATGCGGCGCCTGAACATGGCGCGGTACTTGTCGATGGGTTCGGTCGCGTGCGTCCGGAGGCGGACCTGTGCGTGGATGCGGTAGTCCACGTCTCGCAGGCAGACCATGTTCCGCTGATCACGATCGTCCTCGACGTCGTACCGGACGGACGTGTCCGCCATGGCCTTCCGCACCCAGTCGACGGTCAGCATCGACTCGACCTCGTTGCGACGGATCGCCGCCCATTTGATCTTGGACAGCACGTCAATCTGGGTGATCTGGTACTCGAATTCCGGTTTCCAGAAGATCGCCTCCAGTACCCCGCGCGCCGCCGAGGGCGTCATAACGGGATAACTCAGGCGCTCGGACTTGTACTCCGGCCGCGTGAAACATGCCAGCGGACCGCCGACTTCAACGACCAGCGCGGGCGGCGGGTGGTGGCCGCCCCGATGACCTGCCGTGGTCATTTTCGTACCGCCTTACCTGGATGGACAGGCAGCAAGGTACTCGGCAAGTACGGCAGTTCGTGGATGCTAGCCAGCTTTGTCCTGATCGGGACTTCGACTTGCGAAAACCCGATCAGGACATACGGCGCCACATGTTGTCAACCGGGCGAAAAGTTGCGACCCTCTCCCGCATGGGCGGAAGCCACATCACTCACTGAACATCTCCCGACCGCCAGTCGATCAACGCCCGCGAGCGATGTAAACAACCACCATACACGGCGGCCATTGCGCAACTATGTGCCAGTTTTGCGGACTTTGAGAAAATCGCCCACAGGCATGCGAGGGTTCTTTTCCCTTGGCTGGTCTCTATGTTGCGCCTACCCAGTGCTACCGTCATTATTAAGCCCCACAAGCGCGTGGGAGAAATACCCAATGCGAAAGGATGGCCCAATGTCCGAAAACGGCGGCTATGGTTGCAGTCGGCGCAGTTCCTGGCGGATCGAGTTTCGGATCCGCATGGGCCGTTGGCACATGTCACTGAGGCGGTCTGTCTAGAACCCTCCGCAACGGAGTAACCGAAGCTCCTCGCGCAGGCAGTGCCAGTGGTGCCACCTGGCAGGGTTGGACGCTCCCCAGCCAGGTGGCTTCAGGCCCTAAAAAATGTAGGTGTTCGAGTCGGCTAGTTCGATGCCGCGCTCGGGGTGGTAGTCGCCGAGCCAGTGGATCAAGTCGCCGATCACGGGCTCGGCGAGGCCGTCGTCGACGGCTTTTCGGGCAGTGCCGCGCGGGATCGCCGCCATGTAGGGGCGAAGTTCTCGGAGCAGGGCGCCCGCGTAGGGGACGCCTCGGCGGATCTCGTGGATGGCCGCCAGGCAGCGGTCCTGGTCGCGTTCGTCTCCCCACGGGACGACGACCGGCGCGGTGTGCTCTTCGATCATCTTGAACCGGCGGGCTACTTCGGGGAAGTCGTACTTCTCGCGGTACTTCTGGATCTCTCGGCCCGTGGTTTCGACGCCCTTCAGCGTGAAACGGTCGGTGTAGTAGGAGTCGAGCGCCTTCAGGTCGTCCGGATCGGCTCGGTCCTCGCCGATGTGGCAGTCGCTGGCGTAGGCCGCCTGTCCGTAGACCTTCGTCTCGCTTTCATCGTCGTTCATCTGGAACACGACGACTTTGCCCACGGCGAGTCGGCCACTTCGGTTACAGCGGCCGGCCGCCTGCTGGAGGGAGTCGGCGGGCGCTTTCGCGCGATAGACGACGGGGAGGTCCAGGTCGACTCCGGCTTCTACGAGCTGTGTGGAGACGACCGCGACCGGCTCGTCGTCGTGCAGCTTCTCCTTGATGTCGTGCAGGACTTGTTTCCTGTGCAGCGCGACCATGCGTGTGGAGAGGTGGAAAACGCTGTTCGGGCCCTGCTCGCGTTCGCTCGTCACGAGTTCATGGAGTTCTTGGGCCTTGCGGGTGGTGTTGACGATGGCGAGGACTTGGCGCTCTTGGGCGATCTCGGCCGCGATTTCTTCGGCGGTGGGCTGTGGGTCTACGCGCCACTGGTACTCGACGCGGCGCAGATCGGTGTAGAGGCGCTCGGGTTCGGCGATGACGTCGCGCAAGGGAACGTCCTTGAACGGGCTGAGCTTCCAGAACGTCGGCTGCGTTGCGGACGCCAGGAGGACGGACGCGCCGAAGTGGTCCGTGAGGCTCCGCAGTGCGGACAGGATCGGGATCAGCATCGCGTCCGGAAGGGCTTGGACCTCGTCCAGGACGATCACCGAGCCCGCCAGCCGGTGCAGGCGGCGCATCGCCGAGGGACGTCGGCCGAAGAGCGACTCGAACAAACGCACCGTGGTCGTCACGACGAACGGGGAGTCCCAGTTCTCGGCCGCCAGCTTCTGCCAGGGAAGTGTCGGCGCTCGGAGGTCCCCTCGCCCTCCCGGAGCGTCGATCTCTACGCCGCTGTGGTGTTCCAGGACGACCGGCTGCTCGCCGTCCCGTTCGAGAACCCTGCGGAACACGCCCGCGTTCTGGTCCGTGATGGAAAGGAACGGCACGGCGACGACCACGCGGCGCAGGCCGTGCGCGCGGGCGTGGTGGAAGGCGAAGCCGCCGGAGGCAAGCGTTTTCCCGGCTCCGGTCGGAGCGGGGAAACGGTAGATCCCGCGTTCGCCCTCCGCTGCGGCGCGGGCCTGTTCGTAGACGGCGCGGCGGATCTCGTCCACCGGGGACGGGTCGTTGCCCGCCAGTAACGCGGCACGGCCCTGCTCGAAACGTTCGGCCATGGCCGCCGCCAGGAGCGGGTGTGGCGGTCTGGAACGTCCGTCGGCGAAGTGCTGTTCGGTGTCGAGGAAGTCCGCGTCCACGACGGTGCTGAAGACCATCCGGACGAGCATTTCGATATCGTCCGATGCCGCGCCCCCGGTCCATGCGGGCCACTCGGGGGCCGGGGACGAGGCGATCTCGGGGACGAGCGCCGACGCGCGTTCGATCGCCTCATCAACCACCGCGCGTTCCCTTCCCGTGGCCCGGCGGAGCGCTTCTTTCAGCGAAGTGAGGGACGGTAGTCCGCCGTGGTGGCCGAGCACGACGGCCGACAGGACGTCGAGACCTCGGGTTGAGGCGAGCAGGGTTCCCGCGCCCTTGTGGTCGATGCCCACCGGGCCGTCGTGTTGCTGTGCCTTTCGCAGGCCGTCCTGCCATGCGCAGGACGCCTTGCCGACGTCGTGGACGAGCGCGAGGTATTCGGCGACCGCGCGGGCTTGAAAGACGTCGGCGAACTTCCCCGCTCGATCCGCCGTTCCCCGGAGATGCTCGGCGAGCCCGTGCCGGCGCCCCGTCTCATTCGCACTGTGCGCCCAGATGTCGTCGTCCACCCGTAACCCCCAGTCTGGTCACGCTTCGTAGCGTTACGTTGCCGTCGGTGAAAACAGGTTCGCATCGAAGGGGTGCACGGCACCGACCGAAGACCGAAGCGTCCACATGCGGACAAGCGCTTTCGCCTTCATGGACGTCTCCGCGGACCACGAATCCTGCGGCGGTATCCGTCCAGGGGACCATGCGCGGCGAGGCCCGATGGCCGGACTCTCGTCAGCGGGCGTCGTGGACGAGGAGGGCGAGTTGGGTGCGGTTGTCGACGTTGAGTTTTGTGAGCATCCGGGCTATGTGCAGTTTCACGGATGCGATGCTCATATAGAGTTCGGCGGCTATTTCGGCGTTGGTCCGGCCGCGGGCGACGATCGCGGCTACGGCCCGTTCGGAGTCGGTGAGGCGGTCCAGGGCGTCGCGGGCTTGTTGGCGTTCGGATTGGCGGGACGGGGCGGTGAGCTGGTCGATGAGGCTGCGTAGCGCGGACGGTGACAGTACTGGTTCGCCGGACGCGGCGCGGCGGATTGCGGTGACGATTTCTGCGGGCGGTGTGTGTTTGACGATAAAGCCGCCTGCCCCGGCGCGTAGGGCGGCTAGGACGTTTTCGTCGGCGTCGAATGTGGTCAGCATGATGATTGCCGGGGGTGCGGGGCGGCGGCGGATTTCGGCGGTGGCGGCTACGCCGTCCAGGACGGGCATGCGCAGGTCCATCAGGATCACGTCGGGGGCGTGTTCGGCGGCGAGCGCGGCGGCTTCGGCGCCGTCCGCGGCCTCGGCGACGACCGTGATGTCGGGGAGGCCGTCCAGCATCGTCGTCAGGCCCAGGCGGACGAGGGCGTCGTCGTCGGCGATGACGACACGGATCGGCGCGGTCACGGTGCCGAGGGTAGCCAGGCCGACAGTGTGAAGGTCCCGTCGGGGCGCGGTCCGTGGTCGAGGCGCCCGCCCGCCAGTTCGACCCGCTCGGCGACGCCGATCAGGCCGAAGCCGCCGCCGGGGATCGGGTTGTCGTCCGGCGCGGCGCGGAGCGGGTTGCGGACGGTGATCCGGACGCCGTCGTCCGCGTGCTCGACCGCGACGGTGACCGGACGGCCCGGCGCGTGCTTGCGGGCGTTCGTCAGGGCCTCCTCGAGGATGCGGCAGACGTCGCGTCCCACGGCGGCGGGCAGTTCGTCGGGGAAGCTCTCGACCTGGACGGACGTGCCGGCGCGGCGCGCGTCGTCGATCAGCGCGCGGGCGGCGGCGAGCGTCGGCGGCGGGCCGGGCGGCTCCCCGGCGCCGTCGTCGCGCAGGACGCCGATCACCTCGCGGAGTTCCACGAGCGCGTCGTGCGCGGCGGCGCGCAGGATCTCGGCGGTGCGGGCGACCTGGTCGGCGGGCGCGCCGGGCCGGAACGCCAGCGCCCCCGCGTGGACGCTCATCACCGAGATCCGGTGGGCCAGCACGTCGTGCATCTCCCGGGCCAGCCGGGCGCGTTCGGCGCGGCGCGCCTCCCCGGCCCGCCGCCGCTGCTCGGACTCCGCGCGGATCGCCCGGTCCCGGAGCGAGACCACGAGGTCGCGCCGGGCGCGTGCGAACAGACCGGCCGCGAGGCCCGCCGCGCACAGCAGGACGGCCGCCGCGAGCAGCGGCCCGCTCGCCAGGCCCGGGTGGCGGACCGTGATGTCGAGGACGTTCGCGCAGGCCAGCAGGGTCGCAACGGCCACGGCCGTCCGGGTGCGGCAGCGCAGCGCGACGCCGAACGCCGCGACGCCCGCCGGGACTCCCGCCGTCCGGGCGACCGCGTACGCCGCCACCAGCGCCAGCGCGACCGCCAGGGGCCACCGCCGCCGGAGCAGCAGCGCGGCCGGGGCCAGCACGCCGACCGCCGCGTCCAGCGCGAACCATGCGGGAGCGGGGCGTTCGGTGGTGAAGTGCTCGCCCGCGAGGACGGCGCCCGCGACGCAGAGCGAGAGCAGCGCCAGGGACAGGTCCGCGCACCAGTCCCGGACCGTCCGGCGGCCGGGCGCGTCGTCGCGCAGGTCCGCCGGGAGCAGCCACGACCGTTCGATCCCCGCGCTCATCGCCGGTCGGCGACCGTGCGCCAGAAGCCGCACCGGTGCTCCGCCGCGCCGTCGACCGTCGCGGTCGCCGCGCCCGGGGCGAGGACGAGTTCCGACGAGCCGCCGCCGCGCCGCCATCCGCCGCCGGGCCGTCCGGTGCGGGCGAAGGACGTCCAGTAGTCGATCATCGTGGTGGCGAGGGCGCGCTGCGCCGGCGTGTACGTCAGCGGACGGCCCGCGAAATCGACGGGCTTGCCCTTGATGTCGAACAGGTAGAGCAGCTCGGCGGCGTGCGTGGCGCCTGCGGGGAAGTCCGTCGGCGTCGGCGAATAGGGCGGCGCCTTCTCGTCGGCGAACTCATAGCTGTAGACGGGGACGCGGCGTGCCAACGCGTCACCGGTCTCGATCTGCGAGCAGACGAACATGCGGTCACCGTAGGCGCGGTACAGCGGCACCCACGCGTCGCCCTTCGCGGGCGGCGGGTAGAGGGCCGCCACGCGCCGCGCTCCCCCGGTCCCGAATCCTTCGGCGAGCCGCGCGAGATACCGCCTCCGGCCCAACGGCAGGCCCTGGACCCGCATCAGCGCGGCCAGGAACGTCAACTCGTCCCGCGTGTGGCCGGAGATCGCCGGGACGGGGTGGAACCGGCCCGCGTGGATCGCTGCGGCGGGCTCCTCCGGCAAAGTGGGCGTGCCGGTCGCGGCGGCGGTGAACTCACCGTTGTGCGCCAGGACCTTCGTCATCGGCACCCGGCGCAGGCACGCCAGGTCGGCGGGCGCGCAGCCGAGCGCACGCGCCGCCGCGCCGCCGCTGCGGGCCACGTCGGCGACGGGCCGGAAGAACGACCCCGCCGGGGTGCCCGTGCCCATGCCGCCGGCCGGCCAGCGCACCGCGCACGACCCGCTCTGCAGGATCACCTTGTCGAACAGGCCCGCCGCGGGGGGCGAGGTGAGCTGCGCGCAGGCGCCCACGGCACCGCCGGACTGGCCGAACAGCGTGACGTTGCGGGGGTCGCCGCCGAACGCGCCGATGTTCGCCCGCACCCACCGCAGCGCCGCCTGCTGGTCCTGGAGGGTGAACGTCCCGGATCCGGGCAGTCCGGGGAGGCCGAACAGGCCGAAGATCCCCAGCCGGAAGTCGACCGAGACGACCGCGACGCCTCCCCGGACAGCCATCCGCGCCGGGTCGATCTCGCTGCCGGTGCCGCCCTGGAAGCCGTCGCCGTGCAACCACACCAGCACCGGCCTGCCGCCCCGCGCCGGACGCGTCCGGGGGACGGTCACGTCGAGGTGCAGGCAGTCCTCGGCGTCACCGGCCCCGGTCCCCTGCGGGCACGGCCTGCCCGGCCGGAGCGCCGGGCGCACGCCCGCCCACGGCGCGACCGGCGCGGGCGGTCGCCACCGCCGCGCGCCCGTGGGCGGCGCGGCGTACGGGACGCCGTAGTAGCGCAGGACCGCGCCGCTCGCGGCGCCCCGGACGAGTCCGCCCGTCGTGCGGACGACGGCGTCCGGGGCTTGTGGCGTCCCGGTGCCGCAGGCGAGCGTCCCCGCGAGCGGCAGGGTCGCGAGGACGATCGCCGGACGGCGCTGTGCCCAGGTGAGTCGGCTCATGCCCGGAAAGCTACGGGCGCGGCCGTTCCCGCAGGCACTGGCCGAACGGCCAATCGACGCGCCGATCGGCCAATCCGGAGCGACTAGCGGAGGGGCAGGCCGGTGATGGTCCGGCCTATGACGAGACGCTGGATCTCGCTGGTGCCCTCGAAAATGGTGAAGATCTTGGCGTCGCGGTGCATGCGTTCGACGGGGTAGTCGCGGGTGTACCCGTTGCCGCCCAGAATCTGGATGGCTTCTTCGGTCACTCGGACGGCCACTTCGGATGCCAGGAGTTTGGCCTGAGAACCTTCGGCGTGAGCGAAGTCCTTGCCGTTGCGGGCCATCCAGGCGGCCCGGTGGACCATCAGGCGTGCCGCGTCGATCTGCATTCTCATGTCGGCCAGTTTGAAGGCCACGGCTTGGAAGTCGCCTATTTTGCGGCCGAACTGCTCGCGTTGCTGGGCGTATTCCAGCGCGTACTCGTAGGCCGCTCGCGCCACGCCGAGGGCCTCGGCGCCCACGCTGGGACGGGTCGACTCGAAGGTGCGCATCGCCGCTTGGCCTCGGCCGCGTTTGCCTTCGCGGACGCGGGCGATGCGCTCGTCGAACTTGTCCTTGCCGCCCACGATGAGGCGGGCGGGGATGCGCACGTCGTCCAGGATGACTTCGGCCGTGTGGGACGCCCGGATGCCGTGCTTCTTGAACTTCTGGCCTTGTTCCAGGCCGGGGGTTCCGGGCGGGATGATGAAGCTGGCCTGGCCTCGGCTGCCCAGGTCGGGATGGACGGAGGCGACCACCACATGGACGTCGGCTATGCCGCCGTTCGTGGCCCACGTTTTGGTGCCGTTCAGAACCCACTCGTCGTTGGACTCGTCGTAGACGGCTCTCGTGCGGATCGATCCCACGTCGGAGCCCGCGTCGGGTTCGGACGCGCAGAAGGCGCCCAGTTTCACGTCGTCGGCCGTCCCGAACATCAGCGGGACCCATTCGGCGATCTGCTCGTGCGTGCCCACCGCCGCGACGGAGGCGGCGGCCAGACCCGTTCCCACGATCGCCAGGCCGATGCCGGCGTCGCCCCAGAAGAGTTCCTCGAAGGCCACCGGGATGCCGAGGCCTGACGGCTCCAGCCATTGGGTGGCGAAGAAGTCCAGGGAGTAGATGCCGATTTTGGCGGCCTCCTGGATGATCGGCCAGGGCGTCTCTTCGCGTTCGTCCCATTCGTGGGCGGCCGGGCGGATGACGTCCCGCGCGAACTCGTGCACCCACTGCTTGACCTCGCGGACGTCCTCGCTCAAATCCAGCGAGTAACCGGTGTTCGTCATTCGGCGACCTTCCCCGACGGCATGGGGTCCGCCGCCCCGACCGGCGGCGGACCGGCACCATGTCTGACCGCCCAAGGATCCCGGAAAGCGCTCGGGGCGGCTGTGCCGCGGACGCGCAACTCCGGTCCCGTGATCCACTCGGGGCTGACAAACTCTGCCCATGACCCGCGTCGTGGAGCGATTCCTGGATCCGTTGCTGGCGCGCGATGCCCGGTTCTCCGAAGACGACCTGGACGACCTCCTCGCCGACGCCGATCCCGTCCCGGACGCGCTGGAACGCCACCTCAGGATGTGCGCGCGGCTCGGCGCGGCGTGGCATCGGACGCGACAGGCCGTCCGGGCGCGGGCGAACGGGGAAGTCCTTCGGCTTCTCGCCTTCAGATATGCCGACGAGCCCGGGTACCGGCCTTCGTGGCGGCCTCCGCAGCGTCAGATCACCGCCGATGATGATGCCGTGCGATTTCTTCGCGAGCGCTGGGACGAAGAACGCTCGGTAGCGGAAGAAGCCGAATGCGTGAGCGGCGCTGATTTCCTTTGGAAGGAAATCGAGGTTCAGGACGGTCAAGGGCTCGTTCTCGACGGCGACGGGCGGAGTGTGTTCGGCTGCGCCGTCTATCCCGAGGTCGGCCGGGGAATCGTCCAGCACGCCCCGGGACGCGTCCTGCGCGACATCGCCGCCCGTGAGGGAATCCTCGCGCGGGCCGATCCCGCGCTCCGCGAGCTGCTCCTCGGAACCTACGCGTCCTGACCGGCGAGGTCCTGCGTGCCGAGGACGCCGAGGAGCGCGAGGCGTTCGGCGTCCTCGGTGCCCGGCTCGGCGGTGTAGACGATCACGTTCAGGTCGCCGTTCTCGACGTGCAGCATGTCGCAGTCCAGCGTGATCGCGCCGGCCAGCGGATGGTGCACGGTCTTCTGCGACACCGCGTACCGTCCGACGGTCCCCGCGTCCCACAGCTCGGCGAACCGCGCGCTGCCCGCGTGCAGGTCGGCGACGAGACGGCGCAGCCGCCGGTCCGCCGGGTAGCGGAGCGTCGCCGTCCGCAGCGCGGAGACCTGGGCGGCCTCCAGCGCGCGGCGCGCGTCCGGCGTGTAGTGGACGCGGCCGACCGCGCCGAGGAACGTCCGCCAGACCGCGTTGCGCTCCCGGCCGCGCCGCTCCCCCATCAGCGCGACGTGCGGCGGGTTGGCCAGCAGCAGGTTCCCCGCCGCGTCGGACACGGCGACGGGCGTCCCGGCGAGCCGGTCCAGCATCCGGTGGACGCCCGGCGTGATGTGGACGGGCACCGTCCCCTCGCCGGGCGGGGCGAGCCTGGCGAGGCGGTAGAGATGCGTGCGCTCCTCGTCGGTCAGCCGCAGCGCGCGGCCGAGCGCCGCCACCACCTGCTCGGACGGACGGGCGGCGCGGCCCTGTTCCAGCCGGGTCAGGTAGTCCACCGAGATCCCGGCCAGCAGGGCGAGTTCCTCGCGGCGCAGGCCGGGCGCGCGGCGGCGTCCGCCGGCGGGCAGGCCGGACGCGGACGGCGTCGTCCGGTCCCGCCAGCGTCGTACCGCCTGCCCGAAATCGGTTCCCGTCATGACTTCCACTGTGCCCGCTCACAGGCGGAAACGTCCTGGTACCGCCAGGGCCAGGCTAACCGGAACGATGTACCGGATGCTGGTGGACATGACGACGACACTGATCACCGGAGCGAACAAGGGCCTCGGCTTCGAGACCGCGCGGCGGCTCGTGGCGGCCGGGCACAGCGTCCTGCTCGGCAGCCGGGACGCCGAGCGCGGGCGGCGCGCGGCCGAGCGGATCGGCGCCCGCCCGATCCGGATCGACGTGACCGACGACGCGTCCGTCCAGGCCGCGGCGGCGGCCGTGGGCGACCTGGACGTCCTGGTCAACAACGCGGGCGCCCAGTGGGAGATGACCGAGGACGGCATCATCGGCGCGCCCGGCCTGACCGCCGACATCATGCGCGACACCTTCGAGACCAACGTGTTCGGCCCCGTCCGCGTCCTCCACGCGTTCCTGCCGCTGCTGCGGCGGTCGGCGGCGCCGGTCGTGGTCAACGTCAGCAGCGGCCTCGCGTCGCTGACCAGCGTCACCACGCCCGGCCACCCGGCGCACGCGTATCCGGGCGTCGCGTACCCGGCGTCGAAGACGGCACTGAACATGGTCACCGTCCAGTACGCCAAGGCGTTCCCCGAGTTCCGGATCAACGCGGTCGAACCGGGCTACACCAGCACGGACCTCAACGGGAACCAGGGGCACCAGAGCGTCGAAGAGGGGGCCGAGATCATCGTCCGAATGGCGTCGATCGGTCGCGACGGCCCCACCGGCGGCTTCTTCGACGCCAACGGGACGCTGCCCTGGTAGACCCGGTCGCCCGGACGAGCCCACGCCCACGGGTCAGCGCGCGACGTCCCCGGCCTGCTGCGGGGCACGTGCGCGGACGCCGAGGACCAGCGCGGCGCGGCGCTCGCCGCCCTGCGCGCACGATCGGCAGGACGTCGGCTCCGCGACGTCGTTCGTGCCCGGCGTGTCCCAGCAACCCGCGCTGGACGACAGGCCGATCAAGCTCCGCGCGGTCGTTCGCCCGGCGTCCCGGCAACCCGCGCTGGACGACAAGCCGATCAGGCTCCGCGCGGTCGTTCGTGCTCGGCGTCCCCCGGACGACCGGGACGCGTTCCGTCCCGGCGCCGGGCTCGCCGGAGCGCGGCCCACGTCGCCGCCGTGACGGCAAGGCCGCCCGCGCCCGCCACGACGAACGCGACGCGCGGGGACGTCGCGTCCAGCAGCAGGCCGCCGCCGATGTAGGAGAGCGCGGCGGCCGCGCTGATCCCGCCGTGGAACGTGCCGAAGACGCGGCCGAGGCGGTCGGCCGGGACGGTCCGCTGGATCAGGGTGTTCGCCGCGACGTCCATGCCCGCGAGGCCCGCGCCCCGGGCGGCCTGCGCGGCGAACACCGCCCCGGCCGCCCACGCGAAGCCCGTCAGCAGGTTCCCGAGGCTGCTCACCGCGAACCCGAAGGCGAGCAGCGCGGCCCCCGCCGAGACACGCGCGACCACCGCGTATCCGACGAACAGCCCGATCCCGACGGCGGACAGCACGACGGCCACCACCGCGTCGCCGCCGTGCAGGTCGTCCTTCACCAGGAAGACGAGCGCGACGTCGTCGATGCCGTTGAACAGCACGACCAGCACGAAACCGAGCACGACCGCGCGCAGGAGCGGGCTCGCCCGGACGTGCCCGAGCCCCGCACGCGCCGCGCGGAACGGGTTAGCGTCCGGCAGCCGCTCACGGGGCGCGGCGGGAAGGAAGGCCAGCAGCACGGCCGAGACCAGGAACGTCGCGACGTCGAGCAGCAGCACGCCCCGGATGCCGAGCAGCGGCAGCAGACCGGCGGCGACCAGGGGTCCGAGCGTCTCGCCGGCGTTCGTGCCGAGCCCCACCAGGGAGTTGGCGCGTTCGAGGTCCCGGTCGTCCACCAGGGCGGGAACCATGGCCCGGGACGCGGGCTGGAACACCTGCCCCGCGAGCGCCCGCACCGCGACGAGCGGCAGCAGCACCGCCAGCGGCGGCAGCCACAGAGCCACGACGAGCATCACGGCGCCCTGCGCCAGCTCGCAGCCGACCATGACCTTCCGCAGGTCGAAACGGTCGCTGACGACCCCGGCCAGCGGCCCGAGCAGCGCGGGCGCCAGCTCGGCGGCGAGCAGCAGCAGCGCGACCGACAGCGCCCGCCCGGTGCCTGACGCGACGAAAAGCAAAAGCGCGACGAGACTCAGCGCGTCGCCGAGGAACGAGCACGTCCTGGCGCACCACAACAGCCGGAAGCCCGGATTCGTCCTCAGCACCCGCCGACCCTGCCGAACACCGGCCCGCGACCGCAACCGGATTTTGAGTAGGTGAATTGAGCACGCGTACTCACGACCGGAAAGCCCCGATCCGCGACACTCGGCGACATGGCGAACTCAGCGCCGGTCAAGCCGGCCAACACCACCGCGTTCCTCGTCCAGGCGGCGATCTCGTTTCTCGTGTCCGCCGTGTCCGTCGCCGCCGGAATCGTCTACCTGCCCGTCAACGGCTGGGTGCGGGCGTTCCTCGCGATCGGCCTCCTCTACGTGATCACCTCGACGTTCACGCTCGCCAAGTGCGTCCGCGACAAGCAGGAGGGCCTGGCGCTCAGCAGCCGCGTCGACCAGGCGCGGCTGGACAAGCTGCTCGCCGAGCACGACGTCTTCGCGACGCCGAAACTGTGACGGCTCACTTCAGCGGGTCGTGGCCCCAGTTCATCAGCGAGTAGCGCCAGCGGGTGTCCCGGACGTCCCCGGACGGCCGCTGCGCGAGGTGCCGGTGCACGTACCCGACGACCTTGTTCATGTGCGCGTAGTCGTCGTCGGTGCGCTCGGCCTTCCGCTTGCGCAGCAGGTCGATGATGCGGCGGCCGGACGCGTGCCCGACCGACTCGCCGCCGCCGTCCTTCTGCCCGACGGCCCGGGATTCGCCGCTGTCGAGCCACCGTTCCAGTTCTTTGGGCGTCATATTGACGGCCTTGCCGAACTCGTCCGTCACCGTGCGTTGGTCCATGGGCCTCGCGATACCCGATGACCTGCACCGATAGTCATGCGGCGGCGGGTTCGGGCGCGGCGGGGACGGCCGGCGCGACCGCGTCCCGCTCGGGCCGGACGGTCAGCGCCGCCACCGCCCCGCCCGCCAGCAGCAACACGGCCGCGAGGTCGAAGGCCCGTGAGAAACCCGACGTGTCCACGATCCGGCCCGTCACGGCGGGCGCGAGGACGCTGGCCGCCGCCGCGACCGCGTAGGACGCGCCGAGCGCCGCGCCCCGCTGCCCCGGCGGGCACACGCGGGCGATCGCGGCGTTCGTCAGCGGCGCCTGCGCGTTGCCCGCCGAGAACGCGACGGCCAGCAGCGGCAGCATCAGCGCGACCGGCCCGACCCGCGTCATGCCGAGCATGCAGACCCCGGCGACGGCCGCGACCGCCCCGCCGAGCAGGCCCTGCGCCGCGCGGTGCGAGACGCCGCGCCGGATGAGCCGCTGCGCGAGCGTTCCGGTCGCGAGGACGAACACGATCCCGGTCACGCTCGGCAGCCCGATCACGCCGCTGACCGCCGCGTCGCCGAACCCGGCGTCGTCCTTGAGGTAGGTGGGGATCCAGGTGAGCCCGAGCGCCAGCGACCACATGACGGTGAACGACGCGAACGTCCCGCCGAGCCACGTCCCGGTCAGCAGGACGCGGCGGTACGGGACGCGCGGGGACGCTTCCGGCTCCTCGCGGGCACTGTAGGGCCCCTCGGCGCCGCGCCGCAGCCACAGCGGCAGCCACAGGACGCCCGCGAGGCCGAGCACGCCGAACGCCGCGCGCCAGCCGAGCGCCCCGGTGACGGCGAGGATCAGCGGCCCGCCGAGGATCGCGCCCGCCGCGCCGCCGACCGAGACCAGCGCGGACGGCAGCGACCGGCGCTCGACCGGGTACCAGGTGAAGACGGTGTGGTTGGCCAGCGGGAACGCCGGGCCCTCGCCCGCGCCGAGCACGACGCGGGTCGCCAGCAGCAGCCCGAACCCGGCGGCGGGCGCGAGGACGGCGAGTTGCGCGGCGGACCACACCACGACCAGCGCGGCCAGCAGCGGACGTGCGCGCAGCCGGTCGCCGAGGAACCCGACGCCGAGCGAGGAGAGGCTGAACAGCAGGTAGAAGGCGCCCGCCATCGTCCCGAACCGGGTCGCCGACAGGTGCAGGTCGTCGCGGATCGGGTCGGCGACCAGCCCGAGGACCGCCTTGTCGGCGAAGTTGACGGCCATGAAGACCATGAGCAGGACGAGCACCGCCCGTCCGCCGCCGCGCGGCTCGTCCACCGGCACGCTCCTCTCGCCCTCGGGTCCGTCGGACGCCACCGTGCCGGGAGCGCCCAAAGCGCGGCTTAGGCCGGGGTCGCCGGACGCCTTCCCTGGTAGGCTCGGCAGCGTTCCGGGCGCCGTGGCGTCCGGGTTCGTCGACGGGCTGTAGCGCAGCTTGGCAGCGCGCCGCGTTTGGGTCGCGGAGGCCGGGAGTTCAAATCTCCCCAGCCCGACCAAAGGAAAGCCCCGGTCACGGGCGGCGTGCCGCGCGGGGCCCGGGCGTCCCCGCCCCCGATCGTGGTCCCCGACGGTTTCCGCGGCTCGGGGAGGAAGCGGTGCGGACGGTCCTGGCGGCGGGGGCCGCGCTGGCGGTCACGGCGACGGCGGGCGCCGCCCCGAAGGATCCGGTGGTCACGGTGGGTCCGCCCGTGGTGCGGCTGGTGCCCGGCACGAGCGCCCCGGTGACGGTCGCGGTCGATTTCGGGACGTGCATGGACGAAACGCTCATCGAAGTCGAGGCCGCCGAAGGCCACGGCTATGACTATGTGTCGTCCGGGGAACGGATCGATGGCCGTGCGACCGCGTCCTTCGCCTTCGACGGCATCGAGACGCGCGGCCGGTGGACGGTCGCGGTCAGCGGCAGCGTCTGCGGCACGTCGGCGCCGGTGCGGCGGGAGGCGGCGGCGAGCTTCGAGATCAAGCGGGACACCCGGATCACGGGGTTCGGCGTCCGGGCGCGCGGCACGGGCGCCGAGGTCGCCGGACGGCTGACGCGGCTGGACCCGTGGGCGAACCGGTACGTCCCCTACGGCGGGGCGCGCGTTCAGATCGAGTCGCGCCCGGACGGGACGAAACCGTGGACCGTCCGCGACACGGCCGTCACCGCGCGGAACGGGGGCTTCGCGGTGCGCGTGCCCGGCGCGGCGGACGGCGCGTGGCGCGCGGTGTTCCCCGGCACCCGGCACCACGCCGACGCGACCGGCGGGGCCGATCGCGTCGCGGCGCGCTGAGCGTCCGTCACCGGTACACCAGCCCCGACAGGCGCAGGGCCAGCCCGCGCCGGACGGCGGGCACGTGCCCGGCGGCCCGGAGCAGCAGGTTGCGGACGGGCCGGACGCGCGGCCCGACGGTCGCGAGCCTGGTCAGCCGGTCCGCCAGCCCGACGACCTGCTCGGCGACCGGACGGCGCGCTGCGGCGTAGGCGTCCAGCGGCGCGTCATCGCCGCTGGTCAGCGCGGTGTGCAGCGCGTCCGCGAGCGCCACGGCGTCCTGGATGCCGGTGTTCATGCCCTGCCCGCCCGCCGGGCTGTGGACGTGCGCGGCGTCGCCCGCGAGCAGGATCCGCCCGCTGCGGTACCGGTCGGCGACGCGGTGGTGGACGCGGAACCGCGAGCTCCACACGACGTCCTCGACGACGGCGCGGACGCGGCGCGGGCCCCGCTCGTCCAGCAGGGCCTGGACGAACGCGGCGTCCGGGTGCTCGGGCGCGGCGTCCACGGTGGCGACGACGCGGTGGGTGCCGCCGGGCAGCGGCGCGACGACGACCATCCCGGCGGTGGCGAAGTAGAGGACGACCTCGTCGGCGGGCAGCGCGCCGCCGCGCAGCCGGACGTCGGCGAGCACGAACGACTCGGCGTAGTCGCCGCCGCCGAACCCGATCCCGGCCTGCTCGCGGACCGTGCTGTGCATCCCGTCGGCGCCGACGACGTACTGCGCGCGGATCGGTTCGCGGCTCTCGAACTCGGCGGTGATCCCGGCGGCGTCCTCGGTGAGCGCGGTGAGCCGGACGGGCCGCAGCACGCGTCCGCCGAGGTCGGTGAAGCGGCGCAGCAGGACGGCCTCGGTCTCGGCCTGCGACAGCATCAGCGTGTACGGGTGGGCGGTCGGCAGCCCGTCGAACGGGACGGGCACGAGGACCCGGTCCCGGTCGCGGACGGTGAACCGGCCCGCCTCGATGCCCCGCGCGACGAGTTCCCCGGTGACGCCGAGCGGCTGGAGGACCTCCAGGCTGCGCGCGTGGACGACGGCGGCGCGGGAGGTGTTGGCGCCCTCGGCGGCGGCGTCCACGACGGTGACGTCGTGTCCGGCGAGGGTGAGCGCGACGGCGGCGGTGAGCCCGGTGGGGCCGGCTCCGACGATGAGGATCCCGGTCTGCTCGGTCATGGCGTCCTCCATGTCAACGTTTGTTGGCCAACGGCCGTTGGCCAACAGCATGGAGCGGCGCCGACCGCAATGTCAACACTTGTTGGCCAACGGATGTTGGCCTACGATGCGGCGCATGAGAAGGACATCCGAGGAGACCCGGGGCGTGATCCTCGCCGCCGCGCGCAGCCGCTTCGCCGCCGACGGCTACGACCGCGCGACGATCCGCGCCATCGCCGCCGACGCGCGCATCGACCCGTCGATGGTCATGCGCTACTTCGGCAGCAAGCAGGGCCTCTTCGCCGCCGCCGCCGACCTGGACCTGCGGCTGCCCGACCTCGCCGCCGCGCCGCGCGCCGACATCGGCCGCGTCCTCGCGGGCCACCTGCTGGACCTGTGGGACGACGACGAGAACCTGCGCATCCTGCTCCGCACCGCCACGACGGACGAGGACGTCGCCGAACGCGTCCGGGGCGTCCTCGCGGCCCAGCTCGTCCCGGCCGTCGCGGCCGTCACCGGCGACCCGTCCACCGCCGCCCCGCGCGCGGGAATGGCCGCGTCACAGGCCCTCGGCTTCGCCCTCTGCCGCCACGTCCTGCGGCTGCCGCCGGTCGTAGCGCTCAGCCGCGACGACGCCGTGGCCTGGCTAGCCCCGACCTTCCAGCGCTACCTCACCGGCCCACTCTGACCGACCCGCGCACCAGGCCACCGCACCCGGCGCCCGCCACCCGACGCCCGGTTCCCGCACGCCGCGCTGCGCCTGGCCGGCTCGATCCGAGCGGGCCCGGTGGCGAGCCACTCGCGCCCGGTTCCCGCACGCCGCGCTGCGCCTGGCCGGCTCAATCCGAGCGGGCCTGGTGGCGAGGCACTCGCGCCCGGTTCCCGCACGCCGGCCGCACGGCCCGCCGCGCTGCTCGGCGTTCCGCACCCGCCCGGCGCCGCGACGGCCGTCGCCCCGGTGTCCACCGCGCGGGAGGTCGTCGCGGTGCTGCTCGACGCGGCGGGCCTAGCCGACCAGCCGGGGGCGCAGATAGGGCGCCGTGCGGCTTTCCGGGGACGCGGCGACCTGTGCCGGGGTGCCGGCCGCGACGATCCGGCCGCCGTCGTCCCCGCCGCCCGGTCCGAGGTCAAGGACGAAGTCGGCGGCGGCCACCGCGTCCATCGCGTGCTCGGCCGCCACGACCGTCGCGCCGCCGTCGACCAGCGCGTGCAGGCGCGCCATGAGCAGGTCGGCGTCGGCGGGGTGCAGGCCGGTCGTCGGCTCGTCCAGCAGGTAGAGGGTGTCGCGGCGGCGGGCGCGGCGCAGTTCGGCGGCCAGCTTGATCCGCTGCGCCTCGCCGCCGGACAGTTCGGTCGCGGGCTGGCCGAGCCGCAGGTAGCCGAGGCCGACGCCGCGCAGCGTCCGCAGCGCGCGGGCGGCGGCGGGGATCTCGGCGAGGACGGTCGCCGCGTCGTCCACAGTCAGGCCGAGGACTTGCGCGATGTCCAGGCCGTTCCACCGGACGTCCAGTGTCTCGGGGTTGTAGCGGGCGCCGTGGCACACCGGGCACGGCGCGTAGGTGGACGGCAGGAACAGCAGCTCCACCGATACGTATCCCTCGCCCTGGCAGTGGGGGCAACGCCCGCCTTCCACGTTGAAGGAGAACCGTCCGGCGTCGTAGCCGCGCGCCTTCGCCGCGTCGGTGGCGGCGAACACGCGGCGCACGGCGTCGAACAGGCCGGTGTAGGTCGCGAGGTTGGAGCGCGGGGTGCGGCCGATGGGTTTCTGGTCGACCCGGACGATCCGCTCGAACTCCGGCGTCTCCGCGAGCACGTCCAGCAGCGTGGACTTCCCCGACCCGGACACGCCCGTGATCGCGGTGAACACGCCGAGCGGGACGTCCACGTCGAGTCCGCGCAGGTTGTGGCGGGCGACGTCGCGCAGCCGCAGCCACCCGGACGGCTCGCGCGGTGTCCGGACCGGTCGTTCTACCTCACCGAACAGATAGCGGCGGGTCACGGACTCGGCCGCCTTGCCGAGGCCGTCCACCGGCCCGCTGTAGAGGACGCGCCCGCCCGCCGCCCCGGCGCCCGGCCCGACGTCCACGATCCAGTCGGCGCGGCGCACGACGTCCAGGTCGTGCTCCACGAAGAACACGCTGTTCCCGGCCGCGCGCAGCCGCCCGAGCACCCCGGTCAGCGCCTCGGTGTCGGCGGGGTGCAGCCCGGCGGACGGCTCGTCCAGCACGTACACCACGCCGAACAGGCCCGACCGCAGTTGCGTCGCGAGCCGCAGCCGTTGCAGTTCCCCCGCCGACAGCGTCGGGCTCGTCCGGTCCACGCTGAGGTAGCCGAGGCCGAGTTCGGTCAGCACCGCGATCCGCGCCACCAGATCACGCGTCAGGACCCCGGCCGGCTCGTCGCCCCCGGTGTGCGGACGCAGCAGATCGGCCAGCTCCGTCAGCGGCAGCGCGGCCAGCTCGGCGATCGAGCGGCCGGCGAACGTCACGGCGAGCGCGTCCAGGCGCAGCCGCCGCCCGCCGCACAGCGGGCAGACGCGCGCGGCGAGGAACGACGCCGCCTTCGCGCGCCGCGCCTCGCTGCGCGACTCGGAGTACGCGCGCAGCACGAGCCGCCGCGCCGACGAGTACGTCCCCTGGTACGGCCGCTGGATCCGGTGCGCCTCGCGCTCGGGATGGACGGTCACGACGGGCTGGTCCTCGGTGAACAGGATCCAGTCCCGCTCGTCCTGCGGCAGGTCCCGCCACGGCCGGTCGATGTCGTACCCGAGCGCCGCGAGGACGTCCCGGAGGTTCTTGCCCTGCCATGCGCCGGGCCAGGACGCGATCGCGCCATCCCGGATGCTCAGCGACGGATCCGGGACGAGCGACTCCTCGGTGACCTCGTGCACCTCGCCGAGCCCGTCGCAGCGCGGGCACGCCCCGACGATCGTGTTGGGCGAGAACGCGTCGGAGTACAGCGTCTCGGCGCCCGGCGGGTAGTCGCCCGCGCGCGACATCAGCATCCGCAGCGAGTTGGACAGCGCGGTGACCGTCCCGACCGACGACCGCGACGACGGCACCGACCGCCGCTGGCCGAGCGCGACCGCCGGGGGCAGCCCGGTCACGTCGCCGACGGCGGGCGTCCCGGCCTGGTCCAGGAGCCGCCGCGCGTACGGCGCGACCGACTCCAGGTAGCGGCGCTGCGCCTCGGCGTAGATCGTCCCGAACGCCAGCGACGACTTGCCCGACCCGGACACGCCGGTGAACGCCACGAGCGCGTCGCGCGGCACGGCGACGTCCACGTTCCGCAGGTTGTGCTCCCGCGCGTCCCGGACCCGGACGAACCCGTCCTCCATGATCGGGACCGTACCCCGGACGGCGGGAAGACCCGCGCGGACGCACGGGTTGCAGAGAACATGACCGTTCCCTTCTCCGTCCTCGACCTCGCTCCCGTGGCGTCCGGCTCCACGTCCGGGCAGGCGCTGCGCAACACGCTGGACCTCGCCCGGCGCACCGAGGCCCTCGGCTACCACCGGTACTGGCTCGCCGAGCACCACGCGATGCCCGGCATCGCCAGCTCCGCGACGGCCGTCCTCATCGGCCAGGTCGCGGCGGCGACGGAGCGGATGCGGATCGGGTCGGGCGGGATCATGCTGCCCAACCACGCGCCGATGGTCGTCGCCGAGCAGTTCGGGACGCTCGAAGCGCTCTATCCCGGCCGCATCGACCTCGGCCTCGGCCGCGCGCCCGGCACCGACCAGGCCACCGCGCGGGCGCTGCGCCGCTCCCCCGAGGCCCTGTCGGCGGACGACTTCCCCGAGCAGGTCGCCGAGCTGAACGGCTACTTCGACGACAAGAGCGTGATCACCCCGGCGGCGGGGAACGGGCCCCCGGTGTGGCTGCTCGGATCCAGCGGGTACAGCGCGCGGCTCGCCGGGCTGCTCGGGCTGCCGTTCGCGTTCGCGCACCATTTCATGGCGCGGAACACCCTGCCCGCTCTCGCTTTGTACCGGGAGTCGTTCCGTCCGTCGTCGGTGCTGAGCGAGCCGTACTCGATGATCGGCGTGTCCGTCATGGCCGCCGAGACGGACGAGAAGGCGCGGGAGATGTCCCGTCCGCAGGCGCTTCAGTTCTTGCGGCTGCGGCAGGGGCTGCCCGGGCCGCTGCCGACGCCGGAGGACGCCGCGGCCCAGGTGTTCTCGCCGGTCGAGGCCCAGATGGTCAAGGACCGGCTCGCCGACCAGGTCATCGGGAGCCCCGCGACCGTCCGGGCGGAGCTGGACGCGCTGCTGGAACGCACCGGCGTGGACGAGGTCATGGTCGTGACGTCGGTGTACCACCACGAGGACCGGGTGCGGTCCTACGAACTGCTCGCCGATCCCTACGACCTCGCCCGATGACGGGCGCGGGCGCCGGGATAGCGTGGATCGACGCGAGAAGGAGTGCAGACGGATGAACGTGACACCTTTCTGGCTGGCCGGGCGTCCGGCGACCGGGGACGAGTCCATCGAGGTCACCAACCCCTTTGACGGGCACGTGGTCGGGGCGGCGTCCGTCCCGACGCCCGCGCAGGTCGAGGAGGCGGTGGCCGCCGCCGACGCGGTGCGCCGCCAGGCCGCCGCCCTGCCGCTGCACGTGCGGGCCGAGGCGCTGCTGCACGTGTCGCGGCGGCTGGCCGAGCGCGCCGACGAGGTCGCCCGGCTGATCACCGCCGAGAACGGCAAGCCGCTGCTGTGGGCGCGCGGCGAGGTGGCGCGGGCGGTCGCGACGTTCCGGTTCGCGGCCGAGGAGACGCGCCGCTGGAGCGGGAACGTGCAGC
This sequence comes from Actinomadura rubteroloni, assembly GCF_002911665.1. NCBI lineage: Bacteria > Bacillati > Actinomycetota > Actinomycetes > Streptosporangiales > Thermomonosporaceae > Actinomadura > Actinomadura rubteroloni. Next base: position 2,438,589 of record NZ_MTBP01000001.1, on the reverse strand, counting down.
GGCTCGACACCGAGCCCGCCGCCGCCGGACGTGTCGCCTACGTCACCCGCGTACCGCGCGGCCCGGTGCTCGGGATCTCGCCGTTCAACTTCCCGCTCAACCTGACCGCGCACAAGATCGCTCCGGCGATCGCGGTCGGGACGCCCATCATCGTCAAGCCCGCGCCCGCGACGCCGCTGTCGGCGCTGCTGCTCGGCGAGCTGCTGGCCGAGACCGACCTGCCGGTCGGGATGTTCTCGGTGCTGCCGGTGCCCAACGACCGGGCGGGTGGTCTCGTGGACGACCCGCGCCTGCCGATCGTGTCGTTCACCGGCTCGGTGCCGGTCGGGTGGTCCATCAACGACCAGGTCCCGCGCAAGCACGTCACTCTGGAACTCGGCGGGAACGGCGCGGCGGTCGTGCTGCCCGACGCCGACCTGGACTGGGCCGCGTCCCGGATCGGGCTGTTCGCCAACTACCAGGGCGGGCAGAGCTGCATCGCCGTCCAGCGCGTGTACGTCGACCGTTCGGTCTACGAGGAGTTCCTGCCCAAGCTCATCGACGCCGTCAACGGCCTGGTCACCGGGGACCCGTGGGACGAGCGCACCCAGGTCGGCCCGCTGGTCAGCACCGACGCGGCCGTCCGGGTGGAGACCTGGGTGAACGAGGCCGTGGACGCGGGCGCCAAGGTCCTCGCCGGCGGCTCGCGCGACGGCGCGGTCTACGCCCCGACGATCCTGTCCGAGGTGCCCGCCGACGCCAAGGTCGCGCGCGAGGAGGTCTTCGGGCCCGTCCTGCTCGTCCAGCCGGTGGACGGCGTGGACGACGCGTTCGCCCACGTCAACGACTCCGCCTTCGGCCTCCAGGCGGGCGTGTTCACCCGCAGCCTGGACGTCGCGTTCCGCGCGCACCGCGAACTGGACGTCGGCGGCGTGATCATCGGCGACGTCCCGTCCTACCGCGCCGACCAGATGCCCTACGGCGGCGTGAAGGACTCCGGCGTCGGCCGCGAGGGTCTCCACTCGGCGATGAACGACTACACCGAGGAGAAGGTGATGGTCCTCACGGGCCTCCAGCTCTGATCAGCACGGCCGTGACGTTGTCGTGGCCGCCCGCCGCGAGCGCGTGCCCGACGAGCGCCCGGGCGTCCGCGCGCAGGTCGCCGCCGCCGAGCCGCGCCCGCAGCTCGGCGGCGCCCGGCAGGTAGCGCCAGAGGCCGTCCGTGCACAACAGCAGCCGACCCGGCCCGGACGGGCGCAGGAACCGGATCCGCACGCGCGGCTCGTCCGCGTCCGCGCCGAGCCAGGCGGCGAGCGCCTCGTGCGCGCCGTGGTCGTCCCCGGTCAGGCGCAGCGCGGTCCCGTCGTCGGGGAGCCAGTAGGCGCGGCTGTCGCCGATCCAGCCCGTCCACAGCCCGGACGGCCCGGCGATCGCGGCGACGAACGTGCACGCCGGCGCCGGACCCGCCCCACGACCCGCCTCGCCCAGGGCCGCCGAAACCGTCTCGCACCCGCCCACCGTCAGACCGGCGGCCAGGGACGCGGCGCGGCCGGGCACGACCGGACTGGTGGCCCGTGACGTGGCGCGGGCGACCACAACTGGGGCGGCGGCCGGACGCGTGGCGCGGTCGGCCCCGGCCGGGTCGGCGGCCGGGGACGCGGCGCGGCCGGTCACCCCCATGGCGGCAGCCGGGGACGAGGCGCGGCCGGGCACGGGCGAGGCGGCCGACGGGGACGCGGCGTGAGCCGTCCCGGGCGGAGCGACAGCCGGGAGCGCGGCGCGGGCGGCCTCCGGCGAGGCGGCGGACGGGGTCGCGGCGCGGCCGGGCACGGGCGGGGCGGCAGCAGGAGTGGCGGACGTGGCCAGGGCGGTCACGGCGCGGGCCGCGCGGACGGCGGCGGCGTCGAGGGCGTCCTCGGGTTCGGTGCCGGCGTGCAGGCGGGTCGTCAGTTCGGCGGCGGCCGTCTCGGCGGCGATGCGGGCGGCGCGGTCGGCGCGCGGGGTGAGTGAGACGCCGTCGCAGACGACGGCGATCGTCCAGGCGCCGGCGGTCGCCAGGGCGAGCGCGTCGGCGTTGGCGCCGGGGCGGGTGCCGCGGTCGCTGACGCCGGCGGCGCGGTCGGCGAGGACGGTTTCGAGGTGGGCGCGGAAGGACGGCTGGGGCGTGCCGCAGTCCCAGCAGCGGCCGTCGGGGGCGACCACGCCCCCGCAGGAGGAACAATCGGGCATCGTGCCCGTCAGGTTAGAGCGGCGGCGATGCGGTTCTCCAGCTCGGGTTCGCGGTCGGCGCGGACCAGGAAGGTGGTCGTGAGGCCGTCGGCGGATGCGTCGGCGAGGACGTCCAGCAGGATCGCGAGCTGGCGCGGGTCCTCGTCGGCGAGCAGTTCGTCGGCGTGCGCGACGGTCAGGGACGAGCGGTCCAGGTCGCGGAGGCAGTCGGCGAAGGCGTCCCAGTTGCGGCCGAAGTAGTCGGGGAAGGCCAGCGCCCGCGCCGCCTCGGTGAAGAGGGCGGCGCGGGTCCGGCAGTCCCGTCCGTCGAGGTCGGCCGGAACCGGGTCGCCGGTGACCGTCAACCAGGGCGGCGGCGTCATCGGCGGGACCTCGTTCTAGGAGAGCCGGTAGAAGTTCGCGTAGTGGTCCGGCGAGAAGTAGACCGCGCCGGTGCTGCTGTGGACGATCCGGTACGCGTCCCGCGACGCGCCCTTCGCCCGCGAGTAGACGTCGTACTCGTGGTAGGTCGCGCCGGACGGGAGCTGTCCGTCGTAGTTGTGGTAGACGCCGCCAGTGTAGTTCCACTTGCCGTCCGGCCAGGTGTACCAGCCGGACGTGGACGGCCAGCCCTTGCCCGCCCACACCGACGCGGCGTAGCTGCCGTCGGCGCAGCGCGAGATCGTGCAGGAGCCGTAGACGGTCGCGTTCGCCGGGACGGTCGAGACGGCGCCCGTCACCGACACGGCGGCGACGAGCGCGACGGCGGCGCGCCTGGCCCAGGACGAGCGGGGGCGTTGCTTGGACACGGGGCCTCCCAGAGCGAGGGGGTCGACGCCGCCATCGTCACCGCCCGCGTCCCGACGAGACCATTCCGTATCCCGCTAAATCCTCGTAAACACTTCCTGACGGCCGGTCGCCGTGCCGCGCGACCTGCGCGTCCGGCGCGGGAAAAATGAGTCGGCGCGGCGGGCGGACTTCGCTATCGTTCGGGCGCGTGTCCTCCGCCACCGATCTCGACGTCGCCGATCTGGCCACCGTGCTGGAGGACGTCGCGCGGATGTCCGTGCGGCTCCCGACGTCCCAGCGCCTCAGTTTCACCACGCTCTCGGTGCTCCACACGCTGGCGCGGTGCGGCCCGCGACGGCTCATCGCCCTGGCCGCCGACGAGCACGTCACGCAGTCGGCGGTCACCCAGATCGTCACCCGCCTGGAGCGCGACGGCCTGGTGGAGCGCCAGTCCGACCCGTCCGACGGACGTGCTGTGCTCGTCCACGTGACCGGCGCGGGCGCCGCGATCGTGGACGGCCGCCACGCCGAGCGCATCGCCCGCCTCACCGACGTCACCGGCCGCCTCGCGCCCGCCGAACGCGAAGCCCTCGCCGCCGCGCTCCCCGCGCTCTCCCACCTCGCGGCCCTCCACCGCGCGGCGGAGGGCTAGGCGCGGAGGCCCTCCAGGAAGGCCAGGACGGCGGGGAGGGCTTCGCGGCCGGCGGTCTCGGGGTCGTCGGAGCCGGCGATGAGCAGGCCGGCCTCGGCGAGCGACGCCAGGACCATGTGGGCGAGCGGGCGCAGCGGGAGGTCGGCGCGCAGCACGCCCGCCGCGCGGCCCATCTCCAGCCCGGCGGTGACCAGGCCGAGCGCGTACCGCTCGTCGATCTCGCGCCAGGCCGCCCAGCCGAGGACGGCGGGCGCGTCGACCAGGCCGATGCGCGCCTTGTCGCGTTGGAGGCAGGTGTCGAGGAAGACGCGCAGGCCCGTGTCCAGGGCGGCGGACGGGTCGTCGCCGACGTCCTCCATCGCCGCCGCGACCTGCGCGACGATCTCCTCCTGGACCTGTTCGTAGACGGCCCGGAACAGCTCCTTCTTGTCCTTGAAGTGGTGGTACATGGCGCCCCGGGAGCTTCCGGCGCGGTCCACGATCTCCACGGTGCCGACCCCGGCGTAGCCGCGCTCGGCGAACAGCTCGCGCGCGGCGGCGACCAGGGCCGTCCGGGTCGCCTCCGACCTCTCCGCCTGCCGACTCATCGTCCCCCTCTTAAAAACAGACAGCCTGTTTGTTACTCTCCTGGCACACCCATCCTCTCAAGCAGGGAGCTGGTTCGGATGACCCAGACCACGTACGGGACCTGGCGCGACCCCGCCCTCGGGACGCGCCGCGAGATCGTCCTGCCGGCCGCGCGGCTGCCCGTGTTCGAGACCGGGGACGGCGCGCCGGTCGTGTTCGTCCACGGGCTGCTCGTCAACGCCAACCTCTGGGCCGGGGTCGTGCCGCTCGTCGCGCCCGGCCACCGCTGCGTCACCGTCGACCTGCCGTTCGGGTCGCACACCGTCGCCGCGCCGGACGCCGACCTCACCCCGCCCGGCCTCGCCGCGCTGCTCATCGGCCTGATCGAGGACCTCGGGCTCGGGCCGGTCACGCTCGTCGGCAACGACACCGGCGGCGCGGTGTGCCAGATCGCCGCCGTGACGCGGCCCGACCTCGTCGCGCGGCTCGTCCTCACCTCCTGCGACGCCTACGACCGGTTCCCGCCGAAGGCGTTCGCGTTCCTCAAGGTCGCCGCCGCGCTCCCGGGCGCGCTCACCGCGCTGGCCGCCACGCTGCGGGTCCGCGCGCTGCGCCGGACGCCGCTCGCCTACGGCTGGCTGACGAGCGTCCCGCTGCGCCGCGAGGTCAGCGACTCGTTCGTGACGCCCGCCCGCGTGGACCCGGCCGTCCGCGCCGACCTGCGCCGCGTGCTGCGCGGTCTCGACCCGCGCCACACCCGCGCGGCGGCGGAGCGCTTCGCGGGCTTCGACCGGCCCGTGCTCATCGCCTGGTCGGAGAAGGACCGGTTCTTCCCCGCGTCCGACGCCGAGCGCCTGGCCGGGGACTTCCCCGACGCGCGGCTCACCTGGATCGCCGGCGCCCGCACGTTCTCGCCCGTCGACCGGCCGCTGCCGCTGGCCACCGCGATCACCGGCTTCCTGGACCGGACGTCGGCGGAGGCCCGGTGACGGCGCCGCCGCCGGACGTCCCCGGCGTCGAGCACGCGTTCGTGGACGTCGGCGGCCTGCGCACGCACGTCGCGCTCGCCGGCGCGGGCGACCCGCTCGTCCTGCTGCACGGCTGGCCGCAGCACTGGTGGCAATGGCGGCACGTCCTGCCGCGCCTCGCCGAGCGGCACCGGGTCGTCTGCCCGGACCTGCGCGGCCTCGGCTGGACGGACGCGCCGCGCGACGGCTACCGGCCCGCCGTGATGGCCCGCGACGTGCTCGGCCTGCTCGACCGGCTCGGCGTGCGCGAGTTCGGGCTGGTCGGCCACGACTGGGGCGGCCTCGCCGCCTATCTCATCGCACTCAGGCACCCCGGCCGCGTGCGGGGGCTCGTCGCGATCAACACCGCGAGCCCGTTCACGCGGCCGACGCCGGGGACGCTGCCGGACGGCGCGCGCCTGTGGCACATCCTCGCCAACGCGACGGGACCCCGGCTCGCGGGGTCGGCGATCCCCCGGTGGGCGCTGCGGCACTGGGTCCACCGGACCGGCACCCTGCCGCCCGAGGACCAGGCCGTCTACCTGCGGCAGTTCGAGGACCCCGAGCGGGTCCGCGCGACCGTCCGCTACTACCGGGGGCTGGTCGCGCGGGAGATCCCGGCGATCCTCGCGGGGCGGTACCGGCGGACGCCGCTGACGGTCCCGACGCTCGTCCTCGCGGGCGACCGGGACCCGCTGCTGCCCGTCCGGGGGATGTCCGGCTTCGGGCCACGCGCCGCCGACCTGCGCGTCAAGGTCCTCGGCGGCGTCGGGCACTTCCCCGCCACCGAGGACCCCGACGCGGTGGCGGGGCACGTGCTGGACTTCTTCGCGAAGCTCAGCGGTCCGCCCACGCGCGGTGGAACAGCTCGTGGACGGGCACCGGCGGCAGGACCCGCATGAACGGCCCGCTCACTTCCTTCTTGTAGTTCACCTTCAGCAGGTACGGCTCCAGCTTCCGTTCCTCCATCGGGAGCGCCGGGGACTTGAGATCCGTCCACGGGCCGGGGACGAACGCCGTCCGCCGCGCCCGTGGCCGTTTCTCCACGACGACCGCGCCGAGCGCCGCCAGCTCGTCCTGTGCGGCCGTGTGGCGGGCCGGTTTCCAGCCGTTCCAGCGGCGGACGTTCTTGTCCGTCGGCTGCGCGAGCGTGAGGAGCTGGAGGTAGAGCGCGGCGGCGTCCGGGCTCGCGCCGAGGTCGGCGGCGACCTCGGCGACCAGGCCGGGGACGCTCGCGGACGGGTCGTTCTCGTACCGTCCGGCCGGGACCGGGCTGTTCAGCGCCCGCTCCACCAGCGCCGCCACGTTCAGCCGGGCCGCCTCCCGGCGCAGGTCGAAGGCCAGCGAGTCCAGCTTGTACTCGGCGCAGACCTCCAGTTCCTCGGCGAGCGCGGCGGGGTCGTTCAGCGCGGTCGTGCGCAGCAGCGGGCGCGCCCAGTTGTCGTCGGCGCCGACGATCAGGACGCCGTCGTCGAACGCGTCGACCGGGTCCCCGGCGTCGGACGCGTGCGCCTGGACGGTCAGCGTGCGCGGCCCGAACAGCGCCGCCCGCACCGCGCGCCCGCCCCCGATCCGCTGCGACCCGAGCGGGATGAACCGGTCGGGCGCCGCGACGGTGGCGCGCAACTGGTCGAGCAGGGCCGCGAGGCCGCCGACGGACGGGTCCCCCGCGGGCCGTTCCGAGCACGCCCACGCGAGCACCGACGCGAGCACCACGTACGGGTGGCCGTAGTGGTAGCCGCCGGGCGTGCCGTCCGGTTTGAGGGCGCGCAGCCAGATGTCGCCGCGCCGCGCGGACGGGACCATCGCCGGAACCTCCACCGCGCGCGGCGACGGATCGCCCAGCGCGGCGGCCCAGGACGAGTCCAGCCCGAGGTCGCGGTCCAGCTCGGCGGCGAGGTTCTCGTCCACCGGGCGGCGGGCGCCGAGCAGGGCCGTCCAGGCGTCGGCCATGCGCGCGGCGGCGGCGACGGCGCCGCCGGCCGTCCACAGCTCGGCGGGGTCGGCGGGCACGGCGGCGGCGAGGACGCGGCGGTGCCCGGCGTGCCCGAGCCGCCGCAGCAGGTTCTCGGCCTCCTGCACCGCCGTCTTGGAGCCGGTGTAGGAGCGCAGCGCCTTCTCCTGCTCCTCGATGCTCGTCACGCGGTCGCTGCCGAACTCGGCGCGGCGCGGCAGGCCGTCCAGGACGTAGCGGGCGAGGCCGGGACGGACGCCGGTGCGGCGCGCGAACTCCTCGGCCGCCGCGTCGCCGAACGTCACCGGGCCGTGCTCGGCGAGCAGGTCCAGGACGCGCCCGATCAGGGCCGCGTCGTCGCCGGTGACGGCCGTCTCGACCTTGGTCGCGTCCGCCGGGAGCGGCGCGGACGCCCACTGGACGAAGCGCGGCGGCGCCACCGTGACCGTCCCGTCCCCGGACGCGGCCGAGCGCGCGTACCCGTACCGCCACTCGCCCGGACGCGCGAACGGCGTGTCCGCCCAGGTGCGCAGCAGCGCGACGAGCGCGGCCCGATCGTCGCCGGACGTCGCGGCCGTCACGGCGCGCAGCGCGACCGCGCCGATGGCGCCGAGCAGCACCGGCCAGTCGCAGGGCGCGGCGGGACGGCTCAGCCGCCGGACCTCGTCGGTGACCGCGCCGTCGAGGAAGCGCCCGTCGGCGGCGATCGCGGTGAGCGTGGCGGGCAGCGGGGACGGCGGCCCGTCCGGCGCGCCGGGGCCGCGCAGGGCGACCAGGCCGCGCAGCGCGGGCAGCAGGGCGGTGTCGGCGGCCTCGGCGGGCGGCCGGACGAGCGCGCCCGACGCGACGACCTCCGCGCGCCGCACCAGCCGGTCGCGCGCGTCCGCCAGCCGGGCCGCGAGGTCGGCCGCCGTCGCCGCGATCACCGGATCGGCGACGCCGGGGACGGCGCCGCCGTCGAGCAGGGCGCGGGCGGCGGAGGCGTCGGCGGCCCGCAGCGCCCGCGACGACGCGGGGTCGCGCGGCGCGAGCAGGTGCCAGAACAGCGGCGGCGGGACCGGCGTCCCGGCGCCGTGCGTCGGGGCCTCCCAGAGCACGGTGCCGTCGGCGGGGTCCACGCCGCGCACGATCTGCCACGCGCGCTGGAGCACGGTGTCGGCGGCGCCCCCGGGCATCCGCGCGATGCCGAACGGGTACGGCGCGATGTGCTTGGACGCGATCCTCGCCGAACGCCCGTCCAGCGTCTCCACGATGTAGTGGTCGGGGTCGCGGCCCTCGGGGACGAGCACGCGGGACCCGCTGAGGCCCTCCGCGCCGCCGAGCGGGGAGTCCGGCGCCGGGGCGAGGAACACCAGGCGCGGTTCGATCTCGTACCCGGCGCGCGGCGCGGTGAAGAAGGACGGGAGCGGCGTGCCGTCCTCGGCCGTGTAGTCGTCCAGCGTGCGGGGGCTGCTGTGCGTGGCCCACACGCGGGTGCCGTCGCTGAGCTGGCGCCCCGGGTAGGCGATGCCGGTGAACTCGCCGGGCCGCTGCACGCGCTTCCCGTCGAACCGGCCGCCGGGCACGGCGAACTCGTCGCCGTACTCCCAGTGCGCGCTCTCGCTGACGCCGCGCGCGTCGGCGGACGCGAGCGTGGCGACCGTGCCGGGGTCGCTCGCCCAGAACGCGCGGCGCGGCGCGTACCGGTCGGCCGTCCAGGCGACGAGGAAGTCGCCGTCGGCGTAGTGGACGGTGTGGATCCCGGCGTCGTCCGGCAGCGTGTAGGCGCAGGCGCCGACCCGTCCGGACGGCCCCACGGCGATCGCGCGCCCGCCCCCGAACAGCGTGAGGACGGGCCACGTCGCGGTCGTCCCGGCGATCTCGTCCAGTTCGGCGACCGCCGCGTCGTAGGCGGGCCAGGCCAGCTCGGCGGGGATCCCGGCGCGCAGCGTGCGCAGCAGCGGGGCGGTGAGGTCCAGCGCGGCCAGGGCGGCGGCGGTGCCGTCCAGCGCGGCGAGCGTCGGGGTGTCCAGGACGCCGTCCAGTTCGGCGAGCGCCTGTTCGGCCGCGCGGGCGCCGCCGGACGTGACGGCGGCGAGCAGTTCCTCGATCCGCGCGTGGACGCTCGCCTCGATGCCCGAGCCGGGCCGCAGCCGCGTGACGGCCGTGCCGGGGCCGGACCGCAGCGTGTGTTCGAGCAGCGGCCCGAACTCCGGGTGCGCGGCGACGGCCTTGAGGTCGCGGACCGAGGCCGCGCCCCACTCCGTCAGCCGCTTCAGCTCCGGGACGGTGACCGGCACCCCGGCCGCCAGGCACGCGTCGAGCAGGTCGGCGTCGAGGCTGGACGTGCCGTTGAACCGGGACCGGTGCAACGTCACGGGCGTTGCCGCCAGCCGGGGCGCGACGCGTTCGACGGCCGCGAACAGTTCGGCGGGCATCGGCTGCCGGGTGATGCCGCCGTAGGGCACGCGGACGTACGAGTAGTGGAACGGGAACCCGCCGAGCCACGCCGCGAGCCCGCCCTCGGGCTCGGCGCCGTCGGCGAGGGCGGTGAGCGCGCCCGCCGCGTCCAGCATCCGCAGGAACGCGGCGCCGTCAGTGGCGCCCGTCGGGAACAGGCCCGCGAGCGCGACCGGGTCTTCGGGCGGCGCGGCGGCGAACGTCGCGGCGGACCGGTCGAGCAGGCCGTCCGACAGCTCGGTGCCCGCGCAGGCGGCGAGGACGCGCGCAAGGATCCGCGACTCCTCGGCCGGGCCGTGCCCGGCGGCCCGCGCGGACGCGCGCACGAGCCGGGGCAGCTCGGCGGGCGGCGGCGCCTTGCGCCACGCCAGCACCAGGTTCGCGAACAGCTCGTGCGCGCGGTCGGCCGGGTACGCGGCGGCCAGCCAGTCCCGCAGGGCGCGGACCTCGCCGGCGGGCAGCGCGCCGTGCCGGGCGAACAGCGCGGCGTTGGCGAGCCGGAAGTCCGGGTCGACGGGCAGCGCGCCGTCCCGCTCGGCCCGCCGCGCGGCGACGTAGGCCTCCCCGGCGGCGCGCGGCGCGGCCCTCAGCAGCCGGTGCCCGACCGTGTCCCAGTACCAGGGGACGTGGTCGGGCGGCAGCCCGCGCGTCTCGCGGGCCAGCTCGTCGACGAACCGGCGGGGCTTGCGGTGGACGCGGGCGGCGCCGGTGCGCAGCGTCTCGACCAGGCGTTCGGCGGCGGCGTGGTCGTGGCCGTGCGCCTTCGCCCAGTCGAGGTAGAGGGTGGACGCACGCGGATCGTGCGGCAGGGGGACGGACATGTCGCGGATTATGGCAGCGGCCACCGACAGAGGCGTCCCCTTCGGTCAGCGGCGCCCCGCGCGGTCGTAGCGGGCGGCGCGCAGGCGCGGCGCCGCCGCCAGCCCGGTGAGCGCCCGCTCGACGGCCGCCGCCGCGCGCAGGCAGAACGCGACGGGCTCGTCGGCGGCGTCGGGACGTTCGTCCACCAGGTCGTCCACGATGCCGTCGCGCAGCAGGTCGGCGGCTCCGACGCCCTGCGCTTCGGCCAGCTCGGCCGCGCGGTCCGGCGTCCGGTGGACGATCACCGACGCGCCCTCGGGCGGCAGCGGCGCCAGCCAGGCGTGCCGCGCCGCCAGCACCCGGTCGGCTGGCAGCAGGGCGAGCGCGGCGCCGCCCGTCCCCTCGCCGAGCAGCAGCGCCAGCGTCGGCGCGGGCAGCGTGAGCAGGTCGGCGAGGCAGCGCGCGATCTCGCCCGCGAGCCCGCCCTCCTCGGCCTCGGCCGACAGCACCGCGCCGGGCGTGTCCACGACGGTGACGAGCGGGAGCCCGAGGTCGGCGGCGAGGTTCATGCCGCGCCGCGCGACGCGCAGCCCGGCCGGGCCGAGCGGGTGCCCGGTGCGCTGGCTGCGGCGGTCCTGCGCGACGACGACGCACGGCGCGGACCCGAACCGGGCGAGCGCGAGCAGCAGCCCGGGGTCGGCCTCGCCCTGGCCGGTGCCCGACAGCGGGGTCACGGCCGTCGCGCCGTGCCGCAGCAGGTCCCGCGCGCCGGGCCGGTCCGGGCGCCGCGACCGTTCGATGGCCTCCCACGCGGGCGCGGCGGGCACCGGCGCGGGGTCGGGCGCCGGGGGCACCGCGACGGACGGACGGGCCGCGAGCACGTCCAGCGCGCACGCCGCGACGTCGGCGAGGTCGTCGATCGGGACGACCGCGTCCACGACGCCCTTGGCGGCCAGGTTCTCGGCGGTCTGCACGTCCTGCGGGAACGGCTTGCCGTACAGGCCCTCGTAGACGCGCGGCCCGAGGAACCCGATGAGCGCGCCCGGCTCGGCGGCCGTGACGTGCCCGAGCGACCCCCAGGACGCGAACACCCCGCCCGTCGTCGGGTGCCGCAGGTAGACCAGGTACGGCAGGCCCGCAGCGCGGTGCGCCGTGACGGCGGCCGTGATCCGCGCCATCTGCGCGAACGCGGCCGTGCCCTCCTGCATCCGCGTCCCGCCCGACGACGGCGCGGCCAGCAGCGGGATCCCCTCGGCGGTGGCGCGTTCGACGGCCGCGACGATCCGGTCCGCCGTCGCGATCCCGATGGACCCGGCGAGGAAGCCGAACTCCGACACCACGCACGCCACCCGGTGCTCGCGCAGCAGGCCCTCGCCGGTCAGGACGGCCTCGTCGCAGCCGCTCCTCTCCCGTGCCGCCGCCAGGTCCGCCGCGTACCGGGAGCCGGGCGGGGCGGTCTCGACCGGCGGTTCGTCCCAGGACGTCCATCCGGTGACGACACGGTCCAGCAACGCACGGGCTCCGACCCGTTCGCTCAACGCGGGCTCCCCTCGGCGCCGGGACAGTGCGCCGAGCATAGGCGGACCGTGCGTTCAGTCCGCGCGGCGGGTGTCCGCCAGCGGGATCCGCAGCTCCAGCGCCGCGCCGCGTCCGTCCCCCGACTCCGACGGCAGGCCGTCGCCGGTCACGACGAGCGTCCCGCCGTGCGCCGAAGCGATCTCCCGCGAGATCGGCAGCCCGAGTCCGCTGCCGGTCTTGTCGCGCCGCCGGCTCTCGGCGAGCCGCTGGAACCGCTGGAACACGCGCTCGCGGTCCTCGGGGGCGATGCCCGCGCCGTCGTCGCGGACGGTCAGCACCGCCTCGCCGCCCTCGGCCCGCACGCGGATCTCGATCCGCTCCGCCGCGTGCCGGGCCGCGTTGTCCAGCAGGTTGTTGAGGATGCGCGCGAGCGCGTGCCGCGACCCGTGCACGTGGACGCCGTCGCCGGGGTCCACCTCGACCGGCACCCGCCGCCTGCGCCGCGTCGCCTCCTCCCGCGCGAACGCGCCGAGTTCCAGGTCCTCGCGGTCCAGCGGGACGCCCGCGTCCAGCTTCGCCATGATCAGCAGGTCCGAGACGAGCTGCTGGAGCCGGTCGGCGTCGGCGAGCGTCGCCCGCGCGACGCCGGGCCAGTCCTCGTCCTCGGGGCTCTCCAGCGCCACTTCGAGCTGGGCCTGGAGGCCGGTGAGCGGGTTGCGCAGCTCGTGGGAGATGTCGGCGACGAAGCCGCGCTGGCGTTCCAGCACCCGGTGCAGGCGGTGCAGCGTGACGTTGATGGACGTGGCGAGTTCGGCGACCTCGTCCTCGGTGTCGGGGACGGTCACCAGCCGCTCCTCCCGTCCGCCGGTGATCGCGGCCAGCTCCCGCTGCATCCGTCCCACCGGGCGCACCGCGCGGTGCACGGAGTACCAGACCATCCAGCCGTTGAACACCGCCATCACCGGCACCGAGAGCGGGATCTCGACCGCGATGACCTTCCGCACCAGGTCGAGCACCGGGACGGGCAGCCCAGCGTAGACCATCTGGGGCCGTCCCGCGGCGTCGTGCGTCCACGCGCCGACGACGTACACGCGGTGGTCGTAGCCGGGGATGTGCACGACCTTGTGGACGTGCCCGCCCGGCGTGGAGGGCCGTGCCGTCGTCAGTGCCGGACGTCCGGCGGCCTGGGCGCTCGCCGCGACGACGCGTCCCCGCTCGTCCACGATCTGGAGCAGCGAGAAGCCGAGCTGGCGGGACCGCAGGACGGGAGATCCGGCCGACTGCGCCTCGGCGACGACCTCCCGGACGGCGCGGTCCCCCTGGTGGCGCAGGCTGGTGAACACGACCTGCTTGAGCACGACGAAGAACAGGATGGCGCCGACGACCCCGAACATCAGGAAGACGCCGGTCGCGACGGCGGTCACGCGGGGCCCCAGCGACCACCGCGACGGCCGCCGCCACCGCCCGCGCTCGGGCATCCTCGCCGCCTCCCCGCTCGGACCCGCGCGGGCGCTCGTCCGCGCGACCGTCGCCGGGGGGCCTGCGACCGGTCTTCAAGATCTTTCCGGTGGCCGCCGGGCGGAAACCTCTAGCGGTGCCGCCGGTGCGCCGTGAACCGTCCGAACCGTCCCCGGTGGTAGAGGAGCGGCAGGTCGTCGTCGGCGCCGAGTTCGACGCCGGTGACGTGCCCGACGACGAGCAGGTGGTCGCCGATCTCCCGGACGCTGTGCCAGGCGCAGCGCAGCCGCACCGCGACGCCGTCCAGCAGCGGTTCGCCCTGCGGGCCGGGCCGCCACCGCGTCGGTTCGGCGAACCGGTCCACGTCGCGGCTGGCGAACCGCGCCGCGAGGTCGGCCTGGTCGTGCCGGAGCACGTTGACGGCGAACGTCGCCGCCCGGCGCAGGCGCGGGAACGTCGTGGACGACCCCGCGACGTAGAACGACACGAGCGGCGGGTCGAGGCTGACGGACGTGAAGGACGTCGCGGTCAGCCCTTCGGGCGTGGCCCCGTCGGGGCGGGCGGTGACCACCACCACGCCGGCGGCGTGCCGCGCGAGCGCGTCGCGGAAGGAGTCCCCGGTGACCGGGACGGGCCGTGCCGTCGCCGTCCCGGTCACCGGGACGCCTCCGCGCGCAGAGCGCCCCGCGCTGCGGAGGCCACCCGTCCGGCCCACTCCGCCGTGACGGAGTCGAGCCGGTCGAGGTCGGATTCGAGCAGCGCGAGCCCCGGGGTCGGGACGGTCGCGCCCAGCTCGACGAGCAGGGGCCGCAGATGGACTTCGACGGCCAGTGCGTGCTGCGGGGCACCGAGGACCAGCAGCGGCAGCGCGACCTTGCCGGTCAGCGCGCCGCCGGGCAGCCGGTCCAGGAAGGACTTCAGCAGTCCGGTGTAGGTGCCCTTGTAGGTGGGGCTGGCGATGAGCAGGACGTCCGCCGCCGCGACGCGCTCCAGCGCGGCGGCGACGTCCGGACCGGGGTCGGCGGCCAGGAGCCGCGGGGCCAGGTCCGACAGGTCGATGGTCTCGGGGGCGGAGGACAGGCCCGCCGCGTCCGCGACCGCGCGCGCCGCCGCGACGGCGGCCGTGGCGGTGCGCGAGTGCGGACGGGGGTTGCCGATGATGACCAGGAAGCTCACGTCCCCCATTGAAGGGCAATATCCCTACCAAGTCAATCGGCTATATCGGGATATGGGACGGCCGATGCCCGCGCGGACGGCGCCTCCCACCCCTGGGGTGCCGTTCGCGCGGGCATCTCCTTCGGTGCCGCCAACCGCCCGGGAGCCTCGCGCGCCGAGGAGGATCCGACGAGTCCGGGGCGGTTGCCGAACTGATGACTACTCTGCCGGACCGTTGTTCACAGACGGAAACATCGAGATGACGTTCACGTTTCCAGATGCCCTTGTTTCCCGGCGGCGGGCGACGGCGGCCACGTGCGCCAGATCACGACGAGCGCGCAGTCGTCGTCGCGCGCCGCCGCCACCGTCTCGACGAGTTCCCTGGCGCCCCGCGCGAACCCCTCGGGCACCAGGCGCTCGGCCTGGCCGAGCAGGTGCTCGATGCCCGCGTCCAGGTCGCTGCCGGGCGACTCGACGAGCCCGTCGGTGTAGAGGAGCAGGGCGTCGCCGGGCATCAGCGTGCCGTGGTCGGGGACGCAGTCCATCTCCGGCACCACGCCGAGCACGACGCCCTTGGCCGGGCTGACCTGCCACTCGCCGCTGCTGGCGTCGAACTGCACCGCCGGCGGGTGCCCCGCCGACTCGACGGTGTACGCCCCGGTGGACAGGTCGATCTCCACGTGGACGGCCGTGACGAAGCCCTCGTCCCAGCCCTGACGGTGCAGGTAGCGGTTGCAGGCGGGAAGGAAGCCCTCCGGCTGGACCGATCCAAGAAGACCGCCGAACGCGCCCGACAGCATGAGCGCCCGCGTCCCCGCGTCGGTGCCCTTGCCGGACACGTCCACCAGCGCGACCTCCAGCCGGTCGCCGTCGCGCGCCGACACGACGAAGTCGCCGCCGAACGACGAGCCGCCCGCCTGGAGCAGCACGACCTGCGCGTCCCAGCCCGCCGGGAGGCGCGGCATCTCGCCCTGCCGCCGCAACCGGTCGCGCAGCTCCAGCAGCATCGAGTCGCCGCGCAGGCCCTGCACGCCGAGCTGCTGGCGGGTGCGCGCCAGCGTCAGCGCGAGCAGCGCCGTGATCGAGAGCGTCGCGATGACGCCGAGGCCGAGGCCCCGGCCGTCGTCCCACGCGTCGTAGGCGTTGTAGGCGATCACCGCCGCGACGACGCCGAGCAGCGCGACGACCGTCCGGATCTTCAGCAGCAGCCCGCCGCCGAGGACGATCAGCACCAGCGCGCCGGACGCCGCCCGCTCCTGCGAGTCGCCGCCGAGCCCGACCGCCAGCACCAGGAACGCCAGCGCCACGAAGACGTACCGTTCGCGCGTCAGCTTGCCCTGGCGCGTCCACCGGTAGAGGCGCACCAGTAGCGGGACCCGGCGCAGGAGCGTGCGGATCCGGAGCGGCAGGTGGCGCACCAGTCGTTGCAGCATGACGTGCAGACGATACCGAGCATCCGGCCCGTACGGTGGGGTTCCACGGCACCGATGACCGTCCGTGACGGAACGGTCATCATGCGCGCACGCCCGTCATGGGACCCGTGACCTGCCGGATCGCCCGGCCGGGCGGGGCCGTCCATGATCAGGATCACCTCGGGCGGCCCGCACGGCGGTCACGCGCCGTGACGGTCAGTTACCGGGCAGCGGCGGGAGTTCGCCCGTCTCCTCGTACTCGGCGAGCATCGTGATCCGGCGCGTGTGGCGCGGCTCGTCGGAGTAGGCGGTGCCGAGGAACAGCTCCACGAACCGGGTGGCCGTGCCGAGGTCGTGCTGGCGGGCGCCGAGGCTGATGACGTTGGCGTCGTTGTGCTCGCGCGCGAGGGTCGCGGTCGCGTCGCTCCACACCAGCGCGGCCCGGATGCCCTTGACCTTGTTGGCGGCGATGGCCTCGCCGTTGCCCGAGCCGCCGATGACGATCCCGAGCGCGCCCGGCTCGGCGGCGACCCGCTCGGCGGCGCGCAGCACGAACGGCGGGTAGTCGTCCACCGCGTCGTAGGCGAGGGCGCCGCAGTCCACGGCGTCGTGCCCGTTGGCCTTGAGCCAGGCGAGCAGGTGCTCCTTCAGCTCGAAGCCGGCATGGTCGCATCCCAGATACACGCGCATGCGGGAGATTGTCGCAGGCGGCCCGGCGCGGGCCGTCCCCGGGTCAGGCGGGCGGCGGCGGGCCGTCCCCGCGCGGCGCGGGCGGCGGCTGCGGGCCGCCCCAGCCCGGCTGCGGGTACGGCGGCGGCGTCCCCGGGCCGCCCCACCCGGGCGGCGCGGCGGGCGGCGCGGCGGGCGGCGCGGCGGGCGGGGCGGCGGGCGGCGCGTACGGCGCGGCGGGCGGCGCGTACGGATGGACCGGGGCGCGCGGCGTCCGGCCCCGGCCGACCAGGAACGCCAGCAGCGCGGCGAGGCCGCCGAGCCAGCCGTAGACGAACCCGAACGCCAGCCCCGCCTCGGTGGTGCTCCACAGGAGCCGCGCGGGCGCCGGCATGTCGTCGTACTGGAACGTCGCGAGTCCCTTGACGAATCCGCCGGCGCCGCACGCGACGAGCGCCGCCCACCAGCCCGACGCGAGCGCGCCGAACGCGCCCCGGCGCGGGTCCACCGTCCGCCCGGCGAGCGCGGCCAGCAGGACGGTGAGGCCGAGCGCGACGAGCGTCCCGAAGAGGTCGATGACGACGTAGCCCATGGGCGGCTGGTAGCCGCGCGCGAACCCCCAGTCGAGGAACGACACGAGCCGGATCGGCTGGAGGTAGCCGTTGCCGAGGACGTGCTGGCGGAACCACCAGTCGCGGAACCACGGGTTGCCGAACAGGACGCAGAACACGAGAAGCGGCAGCACCGCCGCGAGCCCGATGAGGAACGCGCGCGGCGCGGCGGGGCCGGGCGCGGGAGCGGGAGCCGGGGGCCGGAACGTCATGGCCGGGAAGCGTAACCCCGCGTCCGCCCCGCCGACAGGGGTGCCCGGATCACGGTTCAGACCGGGTAGCGGAACTCCGGGTCGACCTGCTCGGCCAGGTCCGCGCCGACCGCCCGGTTCGCCCAGCTTTCGGCGTTCTTCAGGTGGAACTGGACGGCCTGGCGCAGGTACCCGTCCCAGTCCTTGCCGCGCGCGTCCACGGCGGTGAGCATCGCGTCGAGCGCGGCGGTGTTGGCGTCCTCCAGGGCGATCCCGGCGCGGCCCTGCTCGAACGCGCGGACGGCGGCCGACTGCCCGACCCAGGTCAGCAGGTCGTCGCCGGTGTTGGCGCGCAGGTACGCGACGTCCTCGTCGTTCTGGACCTTGTTGCCGACGACGGCGATGGCGACGTCGTAGTCCCGCGCGTACTCGACGTACTGCCGGTAGACGCCGACGCCCTTGCGGGTGGGCTCGGCGACCAGGAACATCAGGTCGAAGCGCGTGAACAGGCCGGACGCGAACGTGTCGGCGCCCGCCGTCATGTCCACGACGACGTACTCGCCGGCGCCGTCCACGAGGTGGTTCAGGTACAGCTCGACCGCGCCGGTCTTGGAGTGGTAGCACGCGACGCCGAGGTCGTCGTCGTTGAACGGGCCGGTGGCGAGGAGCGTGACGCCGTCCACGTCCTGCCCGAGCGCGTGGACGGGGTCGTCGCCGCGCAGCCGCAGCAGCCGCGAGCCGGTGCCGGGCGGCGTCGTCTTGACCATCGCGGCGGCGGACGCGACGCGCGGGTTGGCGCCGCGCAGCCAGTCCTTGATCTCGGGCAGGTGGTCGCCGAGCGCGGGGATCTTGGCGGCGCGATCGTCGTCGAGGCCGAGCGCGACGCCGAGGTGCTGGTTGATGTCGGCGTCCACGGCGACGACGGGCCGGCCGAGCGCGGCGAGCCGCCGGATGAACAGCGAGGACAGGGTGGTCTTGCCGCTGCCGCCCTTGCCGACGAACGCGATCTTCATGAGGTGCCCCCTGATGGAATGAAAACCGTTACCGATTACCAGGGGTAAGTCTTGCGAACGCCGCGTGCCGGAGCAAGCGGAACCCGCTAGCGCGCCCGGACCGCCGAAGGATCGAACCCGAACGGCAGCTCCAGCCGGTGCGCGCGCAGCAGCGCGTCGTCGGCGAGCAGTTCGGACGTCGGGGCGTCCGCCGCGATCACTCCGCCGGACAGCACCAGCGAGCGCGGGCACAGCTCGGCCGCGTACGGCAGGTCGTGGGTCACCATGAGAACGGTCACATCCAGGCTCAGCAGGATCTCGGCCAGCTCGCGGCGGCCCGCCGGGTCCAGGTTGGAGGACGGCTCGTCCAGCACGAGGATCTCCGGTTCCATCGCCAGCACGGTCGCGACCGCGACGCGGCGGCGCTGCCCGAAGCTGAGGTGCTGCGGCGGACGGTCGGCGACGTGCGCCATCCCGACCCGCTCCAGCGCCGCCGTGACGCACCGGTCCAGCGCGTCGCCCCGGACGCCGAGGTTGGCGGGGCCGAACGCGACGTCCTCGCGCACGGTCGGCATGAAGAGCTGGTCGTCGGGGTCCTGGAAGACGATCCCGACGCGGCGCCGGATCTCGCGCAGCGCCTTCTTGTCCCCGGCGTCCACGCGCAGCCCGCCGACCTCGACGGTGCCGAGCCCGCCGTGCAGGATCCCGTTGAGGTGCAGGACGAGCGTCGTCTTCCCCGCCCCGTTCGGCCCGAGCAGCGCGACCCGCTCGCCCCGCCCGATCACGACGTCCACGCCGTAGAGCGCCTGGGTGCCGTCGGGATAGGCGTAGGCGAGGCCGCTCACCTTCAGGGACGGGGTCATGCCACGATCCAAGCAGCCGCCGCGACCAGGGCGGCGGCCAGGGGCAGCGCGGCGGCGGCCGTCCACTGCGCCCGCGTCGCGCCCACGTCCGCGAGGACGGGCATCTGGCCCGAGTACCCCCGGCTGAGCATCGCGAGGTGGACGCGCTCGCCCCGCTCGTAGGACCGCAGGAACAGCGCGCCGAGCGACCGGGCGAGGACGCGGGTGGCGCGCAGGTCCCGGGCCTGGAACCCGCGCGCCGCCCGCGCGACCCGCATCCGCTGGAGTTCGGCGGTCACGACGTCCACGTACCGGAGCATGAACGCGGCGATCTGGGTGATGAGGCGCGGCATCCGCAGCCGCTCGACGCCGAGCAGCAGGACGCGGGGTTCGGTCGTCGCGGCCAGCAGCAGGGACGCGACGACGCCGAGCGTGCCCTTGGCGAGGATGTTCCAGGCGCCCCACAGGCCGTCCTCGCTGAGCCGCAGCCCGAGGACGGCGACGCGGTGTCCCTCGGCGACGAACGGCAGCAGGAACGCGAACGCCACGAACGGCGCCTCGATGACGACGCGGCGCAGGACGAGCGTCACCGGCACCCGCGCGGTGACCGCGACCGCGCCGAGCAGCACCGCGTACGCCGCGAACGCCCACACGCGCTCGCGCGGCGTCGCGACGACGGCCAGCACGAACGCCAGGACGGCGACGATCTTGCACTGCGGCGGCAGCCGGTGGACGGGCGACGCCCCCGGCACGTACAGCCGGTGCGCGTGCCCGGCGCCCACCTAGGCGTCCCGCGCGGGCGCGCGGCGGCGCAGGAGCCAGAACGCCCCGCCGCCGACGAGCAGGACGACGCCGACGCCCGCGATCCCGGCGAGGCCGCCCGACAGCCGTCCGTTCCCGACGCCCTTGACGCCGTAGTCGGCGAACGGAGCGTCCTTCAGCGAGTGGTCCTTCTCCTTGGCGGAGATGCCCTTGTCGGCGGCGACCTTCTCCAGGCCGTCCGGGCTGGAGCTGGCGTAGTGGCTGACGATCCCGGCCAGCACGAGCGACACCAGCAGGAAGACGACCAGGAAGCGCTTGTTCTTCACGGTCCCTCTCAGACGGACACGGGCTCGGCGCGCAGTTCGAGCGGCTTGGCCAGCCCCCGTGCGCCGTAGACCAGGTCGGGACGGACGGCCAGCACGCTCGACACCGTGAGCGCCGTGATCAGCGCCTCGCCGATCCCGATGAGGACATGGACGCCGATCATCGCGGCGGCGACCTTGCCGATCGACACGTCCGTGGTGCCGCCGAGCGCGTAGATGCCGGTGAACACGACGGCGGCGGCGGGCACCGACACGACCGCTCCGGCGAACGCGGCTCCGACCGCCGCCGCGCGCGTGCGCGGCAGCACCCGCAGCAGCAGGCGGAACAGGCCGTAGCCGACCAGGACGGTCACGAACGCCATGTTGACGATGTTCACGCCGAGCGCCGTCAGCCCGCCGTCGGCGAACAGAAGGCCCTGGACGAGCAGGACCACCGACACGCACAGCACGCCCGTCCACGGCCCGACGAGGATCGCGGCGAGCGTGCCGCCGAGCAGGTGCCCGCTCGTCCCGGCGGCGACCGGGAAGTTGAGCATCTGCGCCGCGAAGACGAACGCCGCCGTCAGGCCCGCGAGGGGCGCGGTGCGGTCGTCCAGTTCGCGGCGGGCGCCGCGCAGCGCGAGCGCGACGCCCGCGACGGCCACGACGCCCGCTCCGGCCGACACCGGCGCGTCGATGAACCCATCCGGTACGTGCACACCCATCCCCGTCCTGGCAGATCGTTCCAGTTCCCACCAGTTTGACGGCATGGATGCGTAGATGCAAGACAGTCGCAACTACCCCCTAGGGGCAGTAAGCCGTCACTCGAAGATCGGGTCGCGGGTCCGGGAGCGCTTCAGCTCGAAGAAGCCGTCCGTCTCCGACACCGCCAGCACGCCGTCCCAGAGCTTCGCGGCGGCCGCGCCGCGCGGCGCGGGCGACACGACCGGGCCGAAGAACGCGTTCCCGCCGACCGCGATCACCGGGGTGCCGACCTCCTGGCCGACCCGGTCGATGCCGTCGGCGTGCGAGGCGCGCACCGCCGCGTCGTACTCGGTGGACTCGGCCGCGTCCGCCAGCTCGGCGGGCAGCCCGGCCGCCTCCAGCGCCGCGAGGAAGGTCGCGCGCTCGTACGGCGCCTTCTCGTGGTGGTGGCGCGTGCCGAGTTCGGTGTAGAGCTTCCCGAGCACCTCGGGGCCGTACTTCTGCTCGGCCGCGATGCAGATCCGCACCGGACCCCAGCCGGCCTCGATCAGCGCCTTGTACTTCTCGGGGACGTCCTTGTCCTCATTGAGCACCGACAGGCTCATGACGTGCCAGCGGACGTCGATCGGCCGCTGCTTCTCGACCTCCAGAATCCACCGCGACGTCATCCACGCCCACGGGCACAGCGGGTCGAACCAGAAGTCCACCGCCGTGCGGTCGTCCTGCGCCAAGAGAAACCCCTCCAATGGGCCGTTCCACACCAACACCAGCGGCAACCCCGCGCCGCCGCGCCCCATTCCCGCGCCGCGGACCGGCCCCCGGCGCCGCCCGGTTGGTAGATATGGGGGGACCAGGAAACAGACGACTCAAGGAGTCCATGTGGCAGGCAACCTCACGCGCGATGAGGCGCGGGAACGCGCCCGGTCGCTCACCGTCGAGTCCTACGCGGTGGAGCTGGACCTCACGACGGGCGAGGAACGGTTCGGGTCCACGACGGTGATCCGGTTCGCCTGCGCGGACGAGGGCGCCGACAGCTTCGTCGACCTGCACGACGCGGTCGTGCGGGAGGCGACGCTGAACGGCCGCCCGATCGATCCGGCGCGCTACGACGCGGCCAAGGGACGGCTCCCGCTGGACGGGCTCGCGGCGTCCAACGAGCTGCGCGTGGCCGCCGACGTCCTCTACTCGCGGTCCGGCGAGGGCCTGCACCGCTTCGTGGACCCGGTCGACGGCAGCGTGTACCTCTACACGCAGTTCGAGACCGCCGACGCGCACCGCATGTACACCTGCTTCGACCAGCCCGACCTCAAGGCGACGTTCGAGCTGACCGTCCGCGCCCCGCAGGACTGGCAGGTCGTCACCAACGAGGCCGCCGACTCGGCGTCGGGCGGCGTCTGGCACTTCCCGCCGACGCCGAAGGTCTCCACCTACATCACCGCGCTCGTCGCCGGGCCGTACCACGTCGTCACCGACGAGTACCGCCGTCCGGACGGCACCGCGATCCCCCTCGGCGTGTTCTGCCGCGCGTCGCTCGCCGAGCACCTGGACGCCGACGCGATCATCGACGTGACCAAGCAGGGCTTCGCGTTCTTCGAGAAGGTCTTCGACCGTCCGTACCCGTTCGCCAAGTACGACCAGTTGTTCGTCCCCGAGTTCAACGCGGGCGCGATGGAGAACGCCGGGTGCGTCACGTTCCTGGAGGACTACGTCTTCCGGTCCCGCGTGACCGACGCCGCCTACGAGCGCCGCGCCGAGACGATCCTGCACGAGATGGCGCACATGTGGTTCGGCGACCTGGTCACCATGCGCTGGTGGGACGACCTGTGGCTCAACGAGTCGTTCGCGACGTACATGAGCGTCCTGTGCCAGGCCGAGGCCACCAAGTGGACGGGTTCGTGGACCACGTTCGCCAACGTCGAGAAGGCGTGGGCGTACCGGCAGGACCAGTTGCCGTCCACGCACCCGATCTCGGCGGACATCCCCGACATCCGGGCCGTCGAGGTCAACTTCGACGGCATCACCTACGCCAAGGGCGCGAGCGTCCTGAAGCAGCTCGTCGCCTACGTCGGCCGGGACAACTTCCTGGAGGGGGTGCGGCGCTACTTCCAGCGGCACGCGTGGGGCAACACCGTCCTCGCCGACCTGCTGGACGCGCTGGAGGAGACGTCCGGGCGCGACCTGGCGTCCTGGTCGAAGGAGTGGCTGGAGACGGCGGGGGCGAACACGCTGCGCCCGTCCTATGAAGTGGACGGCGACGGCAACTTCACGTCGTTCGCCGTGCTCCAGGAGGCCAAGGCGGACTACCCGACGCTGCGCTCGCACCGCGTGGCGATCGGGCTCTACGACCGCACGGCCGACGGGCTCGTCCGGCGCGACCGGGTGGAGCTGGACGTCGTCGGCGCCCGCACGGACGTCCCCGAGCTGATCGGCACGGCCCGGCCCGATCTCGTGCTCGTCAACGACGACGACCTCACCTACGCCAAGATCCGGCTGGACGACCACTCGCTCCGGACGCTCGTCGCGGGCATCGGGGACATCCGGGACGGCCTGCCGCGCGCCCTGTGCTGGTCGGCGGCGTGGGACATGACGCGCGACGCCGAGATGGCCACGCGCGACTACATCAAGCTGGTCATCAGCGGCATTCGCGGCGTCACGGACATGACCGTCCTCCAGACGCTGCTGCGGCAGGCGCGGACGGCCGTCCAGCAGTACGCGGCGCCCGAGTGGCGTCCCGAGGGCCTGCGGCTGCTCGCCGACGCGCTCTACGACCTCTCCCGCGAGGCCGCGCCCGGCT
This sequence comes from Actinomadura rubteroloni, assembly GCF_002911665.1. Classification (NCBI taxonomy): domain Bacteria; kingdom Bacillati; phylum Actinomycetota; class Actinomycetes; order Streptosporangiales; family Thermomonosporaceae; genus Actinomadura; species Actinomadura rubteroloni. Next base: position 2,414,782 of record NZ_MTBP01000001.1, on the reverse strand, counting down.
CGGACTTCCAGCTCGCCTACCTCCAGGCGTTCGCCGGGGTCGCCACGTCGGACGAGCACCTGGCGTGGATCGCGGCGCTGCTGGACGGGTCGTCCGTCCTCGACGGCCTCACCGTCGACACCGACCTGCGCTGGACGCTGCTGCGCCGTCTCGTCGCGACCGGCCGCGCCGGGGCCGCCGCGATCGACGCCGAGGCCGCCCGGGACGCGACCGCCGCCGGCGAGCGGCAGGCCGCGGGCGCCCGCGCGCAGATCCCGACCGCCGAGGCCAAGGCCGCCGCGTGGGCCGCGATCACCGGCGGCGAACTGCCGAACGCGGTGTTCCGCGCGACGATCGGCGGCTTCGTGGACGCCGAGGGCGCCGCGCTGCTGGAGCCCTACGTCGAGCGGTACTTCGCCGAGGTCGGCCGGGTCTGGACGTCCTGGACGAGCGACATGTCGCAGACGTTCGCCGAGGTCGCCTACCCGTTCCTCGTGATCGACCAGGCCACGCTGGACCGCACCGACGCCTACATCGCGGCCGAGAACCCGCCGTCGGCGCTGCGCCGCCTGCTGTCGGAGGGCCGCGACGGCGTGGCCCGCGCGCTGCGCGCCCGCGCCCGGGACGCCGCCGCGTCCTGATCCGGCCGTGACCCCGCGTGCGCCGGTCGCCGCGTCCCCCGGTCCTGCGACGATGGGGGCCGGCGCACGGCGGGGAGGACCATGTGGAGACGGCACGCGACGTGCTGCGGGCGCTCGCCCGGCGGCACGCGTTCGGCGACCTGGAGGCCCTGACCGGCGGCGACCCGGCCGCCGCCGCGCTGTGCGCGTTCGGGCAGCGCGTGCTGGACCTGGACGCCGAGGACTTCGGGATGCCCGAGGCCGTCGGCGACGTCCCGCGCGACCTGCTGGACCGGGCGCGGGCGTCGCGGATGCCGCAGGCGCCCCGGGAGCGTCCGCGCGGCGCGCTCGCGAGCCTGCGCCCCGCCTACGCGCTGCTGCTGGAGGTCGTGGAGATCCGGTGGCGGCGGCGCGAGATGGCGGCGCTGGTGGCCGCCGTGCACATCGCGAGCGAGTACCTGCCGCTGCTGGCGTGGGAGCCGGTGCTCGGGCACGCGGGCGACCCGGCGCTGCTCGGGTCGTCGGTGTCGGTCCCCGGCAGCCGGTTCGGCGTGCCGATCGAGCCCGGCGAGCCGCGCCGCTGCGACCACACGCGTCCGGAACGTTCCGCCTGCGAGCGGACGCTGCGGGTCGCGGCCGAACCGCCGTCGGGCTGGCGCGCCTACCTGGACCGGCAGCACAGCCAGGTCGCGTCGGCGCTCGGGAAGTGCGCGTCCGGCTGCCGGACGCCGTGCGCCGTCATGACGCGGCTGGACGAGCCCGTCCGGACGGACCTGTCGGCGCGGGCGAAGCTGGCCGCCGACTTCGCCGACACGGCCGTGGTCCGGTTGCGGCACGCGGCGCCCGTCGGGCACGGCTTCGGCGTCCCGTCCCCCGAGGAGGTCGAGACGGCCTGGTCCCGCGCCCGCGCGTCGCTGCGCCACCAGCCACTTGCCGCGGCCGCCCTGGCGGGCACCGACGACGAGGACTACCCGCTTCCGGGGCTGGCCGCGCTGTTCTCCGCCGTCGCGGGGGCGCCGATCCGCTCCGACACCCTTCTGCACGACGTGGCCGGCCGCCTTCTCGGCGTGCTCCGCTGACGGGCGTCAGGCCGTCCAGAGGGGCGGGGTGCGGTGGATCCAGGGGGCGGCCTCTTCGAGCTGGGCCGACAGGGCGATGAGGTCTCCCTCGGCGCCGATGCGTCCGGCCAGCATGACGCCGATGGGGAGTCCTTCGTCCGTCCAGTGCAGGGGGACGGTCACGGCGGGCTGGCCCGACACGTTGTAGACGGACGTGAACGGCGTGAAGAGGGTCTGGCGGCGGAAGTTCTCCTCGGGTGCGCAGTCGTGGAAGTAGCCGATCGGGGCGGGCGGCTGGGCGAGCGTCGGCTGGAGGATCGCGTCGTACCGGTTCGTGAGCGGCAGGACGGAGCGCATCGCCGTCTGGAAGGCCGTCAGGGCGTCCATCAGCTCGGGCGCGGTGATCGCCGCGCCGCGTTCGCGCAGCCAGCGCGTCAGGGGTTGGAGGCGGTGCTCCTCGGCGGGGTCGACGGGCGTGCGGGTCGCGATCGCGGCCCAGATCGTCTCGAAGCGGGGCAGCAGGTCCGTGCCGACCAGTTCGGGGAGGTCGACGACCTCATGGCCCAGGTCGACCAGCAGCGCGCTCGCGGACTCGTAGGCCGCCAGGCAGTCGGGGTGGACCTCGGCGCCGGGGACGGGCGGGACGGCGCTGCGGGCGATCGTGAGCCGTCCCGGCGGGCGTCCGGCGTGGCCGAGGAACGTCTCGCCGGGCGCGAGCGGCGGCGCGGCGTAGAGGTCGCCGGGCAGGGAGCCGGTCATGACGTCCAGCAGGAGGGCGGCGTCGCGGACCGTCCGGGCCAGCGGGCCGCCGGTGGACAGGCCGAACAGGTCCGGGACGATCGGTCCCTGCGAGATCCGGCCGCGCGTCGGCTTGATGCCGAACAGGCCGCACGCGCTGCCGGGGATGCGGATCGAGCCGCCGCCGTCGCTGCCCTGCGCGGCCGGGGCGAGGCCCGCCGCGACGGCCGCGGCGGCGCCGCCGCTGGAGCCGCCCGCCGAGCGGGTGAGGTCCCAGGGCGTCCGCGCGGGATCGGACACGCCGTTTTCGGTGTAACAAGGCAGGCCGAATTCGGGAGTGTTGGTCTTACCCAGAAGGATAGATCCGGCTTCCCTCAGCGCGACGACGATATGATCATCAGCGAATCCGGTCAGGTCTGAATAAACCTCCGATCCCAGGGTCATTCGGACACCCTTGACCATCGCGAGGTCCTTCACGGGCACCGGGACGCCCAGCAGCGGCGGCAGGTCCCCCGGGTCAGCGGCGTCCAGCACCGCCTTCTCCGCCCGCTCCGCCTGCCCGCGCGCGACCTCATGGGTGACCGTCACATACGCGCCGACCTGCGGGTTCAGCCGGTCGATCCGGTCCAGGTAGTGGTCGGCGACCTCGGTCGGGGACACTTCGCGGGCGCGGATCGCCGCCGCGAGGTCCAGCGCCGTCAGATCATGCAGTTGCGTCACCCGACCGACGGTAGACGCCCGCGCCGGGCCGTCTCCAGGCGGACCCGCCGGGCCGGTAGCCTTACCCCGGCGGCGCTCGTGCGAATCGCACAGCAACGGGGACAAAAGTCTCCACCCGGCACGGCTAGTCGCCGCACCCCGCACCTGATTACTCTGCGCTCGGAGAATCATGTTCCCGGCGCGCGGAAGGAACACGGAGCGTCATTCATGGCGATCAGCGAGCACGACGAAGCGCAGCAGCCCGCCGACGCGTCCCCCGCGGAGGAGGCCCCGGCGAAGGGCCGGCCCCCCAGGACGTTCCGTGACGTGCTCACCAGCCGCCGGACCATCACGTGGATCCGCCGGGCCGCGATCGGCGTCGTCGTCGCCGTCATCGTGTCGGCGCTCGTCAACGCGCGGATCGGCATCACGGTCGGCGTTCTCTACGTCCTGTGGGACGCCGTCCGGCGCGGCCGGCGGCCGACCAGCAGCGTCGCGGCGTGGCAGAAGTCGTCCGCCGTCGAGCGCAAGACCGAGAAGCAGCTCCGGACGCTGGAGCGCAACGGCTACCGGGTGCTGCACGCCCGCGCCGTCCCGCTGGACGAGGAGGGCGTCAGCGACGGCCGGATCGACCATCTCGTCATCGGGCCGAGCGGCGTCTACGCGATCGACTCCGAGAAGTGGGACTCGCGGCTCCCCATCCGGACGGGCTCGCACCTGAAGCTCTACCACGGCCCCTTCGACAAGAAGGACCGTCTGGACGAGGCCCGCTGGGAGGCCGAGCAGGCCAGCAAGACCCTGAGCGGCCAGGTCGGCTTCGAGGTGCCGGTGCAGCCGTCGGTGGCGATCTACGGGCCGTCCATCCCGTGGAAGGTGATGCGCGTCCGCGACGTGGACGTCTACTCGGGCACGCACGCGCGCCGCTACCTGCGCCGCCGCCCGACGATCCTCACCGAGGCCGACGTCCAGCGCATCTACGCGGCGGCCGAGAACTCCCTGCCGCCGAAGTACCCCGAAGAGTCCTGACCCCCCGAACCCCAGAGGGAAGGCCGCACCGGCCTTCCCTCTTCTTCGCGTCCGGGGCCCGCGCACCGGTCCTGCGGCGCCTCTTTGTCGGCGAGTGCCAACCTCGCCGTCCCGCTTCACCTTTCGCTTCATAGGCACGACCACTCCCATATGGGACTAATAACGCCAAATGTCACGGTCGATCCCCGCGCCGTGACGCTCCGTCGGAGGAGGCGTTCATGAAGCGAGCAGGTCTCGCGGCGACCACCGCGCTGGTCACGGTCGCGGCCACCGTCCAGGTCGCGTACGCGGATCCCGGACCGTCGGCCGCGCCGTCGCCCCGGGTCGCGGCGTCGCGTGCGCTGGCCGCCGCCGCGACGCGCGGCGCCGAGGTCAAGGCGGATCCGGGCACGTCGTTCGCGGTGACCGACGTGATCGTCGACCGGGACGGCAGCACGCACACCCGGATGGCGCGCACCTTCCGCAAGCTCCCGGTGCTCGGCGGCGACGTGGTCGTGCACCAGACGCGGACGGGCGGGTGGAAGGGCAGCAGCCTCGGCCTGGCCAAGGCGCCGACCGCCGCGACGCCGGAGGTGCGCGCGGGCGACGCCGAGAAGAAGGCGAGCGACAAGCGGCACGAGGTGACCGGTGGCGCGCAGCTCGTCTACGAGGCCCGCACGGCCGACCGGGTGCCCCGGCTGGCGTGGCGGTTCGCCGTCGAGGGCTGGCAGGCGGACGGGACCCCGAGCCGGGTGTACGTGTCGGTGGACGCCCGGACCGGCAAGGTGCTGACGCGCGAGGAGACCATCGAGGCCGAGGCCGGGCAGGGCAAGAGCCTCTACAGCGGGACGGTGCCGCTGGAGACGACCGTGCAGGGCGGCGGGTACGGGTACACGCTCACCGACCCGTCCCGGGGCGGCACCTACACCGGCGACGCCAAGAACCAGTCGGACTTCTGCTTCCTGATCTTCTGCTTCTGGCGGGCGCCGTCGCAGGTCCTCACCGACACCGACAACGTGTGGGGCGACGGTACGACCGGCGACCGTGGGACCGTGGCGGTGGACGCCCAGTACGGCACGAGCATGACGTGGGACTTCTACAAGACCGTCTTCGGCCGCAACGGCATCGCCGGCAACGGGAAGGGGTCGTACAACCGTGTGCACTACGGCGACAAGTACGCCAACGCGTTCTGGGACGACTCCTGCTTCTGCATGACGTACGGCGACGGCGACGGCACGAACTTCGGGCCGCTGACCAGCCTGGACGTGACGGCGCACGAGATGAGCCACGGCGCGACGTCCAGCACCGCCAAGCTCGCCTACACGGGTGAGTCCGGCGGCCTGAACGAGGCGACGTCCGACATCTTCGCCGCGGCGGTCGAGTTCTTCGCCAAGAACGGCAAGGACGTCCCGGACTACCTGGTGGGCGAGAAGATCGTCCTGCCGGGCTCGGGCCGGACCGCGCTGCGCTACATGGACAAGCCCAGCCGCGACGGCAAGTCCCTCGACGCCTGGTCGTCGAAGCTCGCGAGCCTCGACGTGCACTACTCCTCGGGCGTGGCCAACCACTTCTTCTACCTGCTGTCGGAGGGCAGCGGGAAGAAGACGCTCAACGGCGTCGAGTACGACAGCCCCACGTCCAACGGCTCGACGCTCAAGGGCATCGGCATCGACGCGGCCACCCGCATCTGGTACAAGGCGCTGACGGCGTACATGACGTCGAACACCAACTACGCGGGCGCCCGCACCGCGACGCTCAACGCGGCGCGCGACCTGTTCGGCGCGGGCAGCGAGCAGTACGCGGCGGTCGCCGCGACCTGGTCCGCGGTGAACGTGGGCTGATCGAAGAAAAGCCGGTGTGCGGACCCGCGTCCGCACACCGGCTTCGTCTTGTCACGGGCTGCGCCGTCAGCCGAAGAAGTCGAACTCCCCGTTGCGCACCCCGGCCACGAACGCCTCCCACTCGGCGCGCGTGTAGACGATCAGCTCGGCGTCGGGGTGCTGACTGTGCCGCACGGCCACGCGCCCGCTGCCGTCCCCGAGCGGGCCAGCCTCCACGCAGTTGGGCCGGCCGCCGTCGCTGAAGGTGCTGATGTGCCAGCCAACCCGGGACCGCTCGTCTGGACTCAGAACGTCGCGCGTCTCGGCCTTGCTCATTCCAGCTCCTCTGCCACGGCCGAGATCAGTTCGACCGAGTCTGCGGGGTTGAGGGACAGCTTGCGCAGACGATCGTATACGTCAACCAGGCGGTCGCACTGCGGGGATTCAATGTAGATCGACCCCTGTGGCGTGTCCGCGTGAGCGATCTGAGGGAAGGGCTCGGGCATCGTGAAGATCTTGAAGCTTCCCGTGTCACTCGGGTGGATGCCCGCCTTGAACGGGAGCACCCTGATCTCGATGTTCGGCCGCTCAGCGCACTCGGCGACGTAGCGAAGCTGGGCCGCGAAGACCTCCGGACTGCCTGCTACGCGGCGCACTACAGCTTCGTCCAGGACCACGGAGAGCTGGGGCGGCTTTGGTTTGGCGAGAATCGCCTTGCGGGTCATCCGCAGCTCCAACATGCGGCGGATGCTCTCGTCGTCGAGATCCCATGCCGTCGTGCGCATGACTGCCTCGCCGTACTCCTCCGTCTGGAGCAGGCCGGGGAGCACGACGTTGTCGAACATCTGGATGCGGTCGGCGCGGGACTCCAGCCAGATGTAGTCGCTGAACCAATCGGCCAGGTCGGGCGAGTAGCCGTCCCACCAACCCTTCTGCCATGCCTCGTCGCCGAGCTTGAGCAAGGTGAAGCGGCGGTGCTCGTCTGAGACGCGGTAGAGGTCGAGCAGCTTCATCAGCTCAGGCGACTGGATCGGGTAGATGCCGCTCTCGTAGCGGCTCAGCGTGGCCGGGTCGCGCTCCAGGTACTCGGCGACCTCCTTGAGCAGGAGTCCGTTCTCTTCGCGCAGGTTGCGCAACTGCTGACCGAGCCACTGCGCCCGCAAGGTGACCCATCGTGAAGGTGCCATGACACGAACCTATCAGATTGCTTAGCGACATCAGCTTGCTTGACCGTTGGTCATGTGCCAGTCTACCGAAGGTGTGGGGCTTCTCACGCGCTGTATCGGAAAAATCAAGCCGTGCGGCCTCTGGGGCGTCGCACCGGCGACAAAAGAGAAGGGCCGGGACGGTCAGTGCTTGGCGGCAGGCCGTCCCGGCCCGGGGTGCTCGGAAGGGAGCGCATCACATGGACGGCATCCACGAGTCCGAACGCCAGCCTGTCTACCACGTCGGGGCGTCCGGGACGAACGAGCCCGAAACGTCCGCCGAGAGCGACGCCATCGTCAAGGCGCTGCTCGACCCGGAGCTGACCCCCGAGGAGCAGGCGGCGGACGCCGAGCTGGCCGCGCGGCTGCTCGGCGGGGAGCGGCTGCGGCTGTTCCTGCTCGTCCGCGTGATCTTCCCGGAGCGGGACGGCGAGAACGTCCACGGCCCCGGCGAATCCGACGACGACGCCGACGACGCCGACGACGCCCCGAACGCCCAGCTCGCGGTCGTCGCGTACGGCGTCGCGCTCCCCCGGGGGTCGGCGACCACGCTCACGCTGGAGGGCCGCGCCTTCGGGCACTGGCAGAGCCCCGAAAGTGCCGCCCGGCGCCTGCACGCCGAGATGGTGTGGGTCGCCTGACACGTCCGCCAGACCATCCTCTCCCCCACAGCGAAGGCCCGCGCCCCCCGCGCGGGCCTTCGCCCGTCCCGGCCCCCGGCCGCCCCCGCTCCCCGCCGGCCGCCCGGCCCCGCGTCCCCTGGCCGCCCGGCCGGCACCGCGTCCCCTGGCCGCCGGGTCGCCCGGATCGCCTCGGGGCGGCTCGGGCGGCCCGCTTCCGGCGGGGCTCGGCTCGCCTCCGGCGACCTCCGGTGCGGCGAGTAGACTGCGAGGACGGTCGGTCGGCCCCACATGACCTCTGCGTCGCCGACGGGCAGCGCCGCGATCCGCCGCTGCGACCGCCACCCCGCCGGCCCGTGCGGGACGGCCCGCCGCCGCCCGCGACGCGCTCCGGCGGCAGTCCGAGCACGAACATCAGAGGTTGGAGAGGCCCATGCCCCCGCTCAGGTCACGTACGGTCACGCACGGCAGGAACATGGTGGGCGCCCGCGCGCTCATGCGGGCCACCGGCGTCGCCCGGGAGGACTTCGGCAAGCCCATCGTGGCCGTCGCCAACAGCTTCACCCAGTTCGTGCCCGGCCACGTCCATCTCCGCGAGGTCGCCGACGTCGTCGCCAAGTCCGTCACCGCGGCGGGCGGGGTGCCGCGCGAGTTCAACACGATCGCCGTGGACGACGGCATCGCGATGGGCCACGACGGGATGCTGTACTCGCTGCCGTCCCGCGAGCTGATCGCCGACGCCGTCGAGTACATGGTCAACGCGCACTGCGCCGACGCCCTGGTCTGCGTCTCCAACTGCGACAAGATCACCCCGGGCATGCTGCTGGCCGCGATGCGCCTCAACATCCCGACCGTGTTCGTGTCCGGCGGGCCGATGGAGGCGGGCAAGCCCGTCGAGGGCGTCTCGAACGGCAACAAGCTGGACCTCATCGACCCGATGATCGCGGCGGCGAACGAGTCCATCAGCGACGCCAAGCTCGCCGAGATGGAGGAGGCCGCCTGCCCGACGTGCGGCTCCTGCTCGGGCATGTTCACCGCCAACTCCATGAACTGCCTCACCGAGGCGATCGGCCTGGCGCTGCCCGGCAACGGCACGACGCTCGCGACCCACACCGCGCGCCGCCGCCTCTACGAGGACGCGGGACGCACCGTCGTGGAGATCGCGCGGCGGTACTACGAGGACGACGACGCGTCCGTCCTGCCGCTGAACATCGCCACCAAGGAGGCGTTCGAGAACGCCATGGTGCTGGACGTCGCGATGGGCGGCTCCACGAACACGATCCTGCACCTGCTCGCGGCGGCGTTCGAGGGACGGGTCGACTTCGGCCTCAAGGAGATCGACGAGCTGTCCCGGCGCGTCCCGTGCGTCTGCAAGCTCGCCCCCGCGACCGGCAAGTACCACGTCGAGGACTGCCACCGGGCGGGCGGCATCCCCGCGCTGCTCGGCGAGCTGGACCGGGCGGGCCTGCTGCACCGGACGACGGCGTCCGTCCACGCGTCGTCGCTGACCGAGTTCCTCGCCAAGTGGGACGTGCGGTCGCCGGACGTCCTGCCCGAGGCGGTCGAGCTGTTCCACGCCGCTCCCGGCGGCGTCCGCACGACGTCGGCGTTCAGCCAGAGCGCCCGGTGGGACGAGCTGGACCTCGACCGCGTGAACGGCTGCATCCGCGACGTCGAGCACGCCTACACCCGCGACGGCGGCCTGGCCGTGCTGCGCGGCAACCTCGCCGAGGACGGCGCCATCGTCAAGACGGCCGGCGTCGAAGAGGAACTGTGGCGCTTCGAGGGCCCGGCGGTGGTCTTCGAGAGCCAGGACGACGCCGTGCAGGGCATCCTCGGCGGCGCGGTGAAGGAGGGCGACGTCGTCGTCATCCGCTACGAGGGACCCAAGGGCGGCCCCGGGATGCAGGAGATGCTGTACCCGACGAGCTTCCTCAAGGGGCGCGGCCTCGGCAAGGCGTGCGCGCTGATCACCGACGGCCGGTTCTCCGGCGGGACGAGCGGCCTGTCGATCGGGCACGCCTCCCCCGAGGCGGCCGGCGGCGGGATCATCGCGCTGGTGCAGGACGGCGACCGCATCGTCATCGACATCCCCGAGCGCCGCCTGGACCTGGACGTCCCGGCCGCCGAGCTGGAGGCCCGCCGCGCCCGGCTGCTGGACGAGCTGGGCCGCTACCGCCCGCGCGACCGCCAGCGCACGGTCAGCGCGGCGCTCCAGGCGTACGCGGCGCTCGCGACGTCGGCGTCGACCGGCGCGTCCCGCGACGTGACGCTCCTCGACCGCGGCTGACGGTTACCCCGGAGGTCATCGCCACGCCTCCCCCGGAGGGAAAAGACTGGGGCCGTCGCCGGATCCGGCGACGGCCCGGTTCTCTCCCCGGAGGTTCGCGATGACCGCCTACGCGCTGGCCCACCTGCGTCCCGTCCCGCCGCTGGACGACGGCGTGTTCACCTACCTGGAGCGCATCCAGGGCACGCTGGACCCGTTCGGCGGCCGGTTCCTCGTCCACGGCGCGGACGCCGAGGTGGTCGAGGGGCCGTTCGAGGGCGCGGTCGTCGTGATCGAGTTCCCCGACCTGGACCGCGCCCGCGCCTGGTACGCCTCGGACGCCTACCAGGAGATCCTGCCGCTGCGCACCGAGAACATCCCCGGCGAGGCGATCCTCGTCCAGGGCGCGAGCCCCGACCACGACGCGGCGGCGCTCGGCCGGCGGATGCGCGCGCTCCAGGCGGGCTAGGAGCAGCAGCCCCCGCCGCAACAGCCTCCGCCGCCGCCGCGCGGGGCGGGGGCCGCGGCGCCGCCCGTCACGGCGACCGTGGACAGCAGCTTGACCGTGTCGTCGTGGCCGTCCGGGCACGGCGCGGGGTCGGACGCCTCCGTCATCGGACGCGACACCTCGAACGTGGCGCCGCACGAGCGGCAGCGGAAGTCGTAACGTGGCACGGTCTTTTCCTATCAGCCTTCACCGGTATCGGGAACCCGGAGTTCGACCGTCCGGCCGTCCGGGTCGCGCAGCAGATGGCGTCCGGGCGCGAACCCCTCGGCCGGGGCGGTGAAGCCGAGCCGCAGCTTCCCGGTGTCGCCGCCGCCGGACGCCGGGTAGATCTCGAACACCGGGCCGTCCGGCAGCACGGCCGCGTGGTGCGGCGGCCCGTCGCCGTGGCGCTCGGGCACGAAGTCCAGCCCGAGCGCGGTGTAGAACGCCACGCATTCGGCGGCCCGCGCCGTGTAGAGGACGATCAGGGACAGCACGCCCGGCTACGCGGCCGGTTCTTTGACGTACGGAGCCCACTGCGGATCACCGTCGTTGATGACGCCGATCAGCCGCCAGTGCGCGCCGCGCGGCACGCAGGGCGCGGTGGGGAGCGTCCAGCCGAGTTCCTCCAGCAGCCGGTCCGCCTTGTTGTGGTTGCAGGTCATGCAGGACGCGACGCAGTTCTCCCACACGTGCTTGCCGCCCCGGCTGCGCGGCTGGACGTGGTCGATGGTCTCGGCGCGACGCCCGCAGTAGACGCAGCGGAAGTTGTCGCGCCGCATGAGCGCCGCGCGGGTGAGCGGGACGCGGCTGCGGTACGGGATCCGGACGTAGCGGCGCAGCCGGATCACCGACGGGACGTCCACGCGCATCGTCGCCGAGTGCAGGGCCGCGCCCGACGAGTCGTGGTGGACGATCTCCGCCTTCTCCCGCAGGACGAGGCAGACGGCGCGCCGCAGCGGCAGCGTGGTCAGGGGTTCATAGGTGGCGTTGAGCAGCAGGACCTGTCGCATCACAGGACCTCCCGCCGGCACGCCGTCGGCATCGCCCCGGCGGGCAGTGCTCTCCGCCGAGGCCCGCATATCGCTTCCGGTATGTGTGCACCCGCCATGTAGGGACCTCCCCAGGGGCGAACGGACCCGAAATCAGTGTGGCCTCAGAGGGAGGTCGTTCGCTACCCCATATCTCCCCGCCCCTCGGCCCGGCCGAACCCGTGAACCCCGCGCGAACCACGAAGGTCACAGTGTTGTCCCCATCACGTCCGGACGAGGCGGGACGCGCCGCGCACACGAAGATCGTCGCCGAATACAGTGCGGATCATGAGCCGACCGACATATCCGCCCGCGCGCCGCCAGGACGTCGTGGACGTGCTCCACGGCCGCGAGGTGCCCGACCCGTACCGGTGGCTGGAGGACCGCGACTCGGCCGAGACGCGCGACTGGCTGGCCGCCCAGGACGCCCTGTTCCACGCGGCGGTCGACGGCCTGCCCGGACGGGACCGGCTCCGCGCCCGCCTCACCGAACTGCTCGGCGCGGGCCACGTCGGCACGCCGGTCTGGCGCGGCGGACGGCTGTTCCAGACCCGCCGCGACCCCGCCCAGGAGCACGCGGTGCTCGTGACGACCGATCCGGACGGCACCGAACGCGTCCTGGTCGACCCGATGGCCCTGGACGACGCCGGCACCACCACGCTCGACGGCTGGCAGCCCGACAAGGAGGGCCGCCGCGTCGCCTACAAGATCTCGCGCGGCGGCGACGAGGAGTCGCTGCTGTACGTCCTGGACGCCGCGACGGGCGCGCCCGTCGAAGGGCCGATCGACCGGGCGCGCTACTCGTCGGTGGCGTGGCTGCCCGGCGGCGAGGCGTACTACTACGTCCGGCGGCTCCCGCCCGAGGACGTCCCCGACGGCGAGGACCAGTACCACCGCCGCGTCTACCTGCACCGCGTCGGCGCCGACCCCGCCGAGGACGCCGAGATCTTCGGCGACGGGCGCGACAAGACGAACTACTACGGTGCGAGCGTGAGCCGCGACGGCCGCTGGCTGACGATCTCGGCGTCCCAGGGCACGGCGCCGCGCAACGACCTGTGGATCGCCGACCTGGCCGCCTCGTCGCCGGACAAGCCCGCGCTGCGCGCCGTCCAGGAGGGCGTGGACGCCGAGACGGGCCTGTACGTCGGCCGCGACGGCCGCGCCTACGTGTTCACCGACCGGGACGCGCCGCGCTCGCGGCTGTGCGTGACCGACCCGTCCGACCCGGCGCCACAGACCTGGCGGGACCTGATCCCGCAGGACCCGGAGGCGGTGCTGACGGACTTCGCGATCCTGGACGACCTGGACCGTCCCGTCCTGCTCGCGGCCTGGACGCGGCATGCGATCGGCGAGATCACCGTGCACGACCTGGCGTCCGGCGAGCGCGTCGGGACCGTTCCGACGCCGGGGCTCGGCTCGGTCGGCGGGTTCTCCGAGCGTCCCGAGGGCGGCCATGAGGCGTGGTTCTCCTACACCGACAACGTGACGCCCGCGCGGGTGCTGCGCTACGACGCGCGGACGGGCGAGACCGCGACCTGGGCGGCGCCGCCCGGCACGGTGGACGTCCCGCGGATCGAGACCAAGCAGGTCGCCTTCACCTCGCGGGACGGGACGACCGTCCGGATGCTGGTCATGGCGCGGCCGGGGGCGGACGGGCCGCGTCCGGCCGTCCTGTACGGCTACGGCGGCTTCAACGTGCCGCTCACCCCGGGCTACTCCGCGAGCGTCCTCGCGTGGGTCGAGGCGGGCGGCGTCTACGCGATCGCCAACCTGCGCGGCGGGTCGGAGGAGGGCGAGGAGTGGCACCGCGCGGGGATGCGCGAGCACAAGCAGAACGTCTTCGACGACTGCCACGCCGCGGCCGTGGCGCTGGTCGCGGGCGGCTGGACGACCCCGGACCGGCTCGCGGTCTCCGGCGGCTCCAACGGCGGCCTGCTCGTCGGCGCGGTACTGACGCAGCGCCCCGAGCTGTACCGGGCGGTCGTGTGCTCGGCGCCGCTGCTCGACATGGTCCGCTACGAGAAGTTCGGCCTCGGACGGACGTGGAACGACGAGTACGGCACCGCCGACGACCCCGGCGAGCTGGAGTGGCTGCTGTCCTACTCGCCGTACCACCACGTGCGGGAGGGCGTCGCTTATCCGGCCGTCCTGTTCACGGTCTTCGACGAGGACACGCGCGTCGACCCGCTCCACGGCCGCAAGATGTGCGCGGCGCTCCAGCACGCGACCGCGTCGGACGCGCCGGTCCTGCTGCGCAACGAGGAACAGGTCGGGCACGCGGCGCGGTCGGTGAGCCGGTCGGTGGACCTGATGACGGACACGCTGTCGTTCATGGCCGCGCAGACCGGGCTGGACCTCGGCTGAGTGGCTTCGCTCACACCGGGACGAAGCAGGACGACAGGGAAATTGACGCGTGCTCCAATAGCCGCATGACTCCCGTGGCCGCGCGTCCCGCCGCGCTGGACCGGATCCTGGCCCTTCTCGCCGACCCGCCCGCCGTACCGGACACCGGCGCGGGCTACCTCGACCTCCTCGGACCGGTCGAGGAACCCGCGCCGACGCTCGCGCAGTCGGTCATGCGCTCGTCGTTCCTGCCGCGCATCTACGAACGCGTGTGGCGTCCGGTCGGGTTCAACCTCGCCAAGGGCTGGCCCGCCGGACCCGACACCGCCGCCGAGCAGGCGCTGCTGCGCCGCCGCCTCGGCCTCGGCGCCCGCCGGCACGCGGGGAGCGGCGACCGCCCGGACGCGACCGTCCTCGACATCGCCTGCGGACCCGGCAACGTCACGCGGGCGCTGGCGCGCGGCGTCGGCCCCGGCGGACTCCTCGTCGGCCTGGACGCGGCGCCGCGCATGCTCGCCCGCGCCGCCGCCGAGCCCGTCGCCGAGGACGGCCCCGCGATCGGGTACGTCCGGGGCGACGCCGTCGACCTGCCGTTCGCCGACGCGACCTTCGACGCCGTGTGCTGCTCGGGCGCGCTCTACCTGTTCGCCGACCCGTGGGCCGCCCTCGACGCCATGACCCGCGTCCTGCGGCCGGGCGGACGGCTCGTCATCCTCACCAGCCGCCGACCCCGCCTGCCCGTGACGGGCCTGACGGTCAGCACGGCCGGCCGCGCCGCCGGGATCCGCGTGTTCGGCGACGCCGAGGTCACCGGCGCCCTCGCCGAACGCGGCTTCGCCGACGTCCGGCGCGACCGCTACCCGCTCGCCCAGATCGTCGCGGGACGCCGCGTCTAGCGCAGGCGCTTCTCCAGGTAGACGTTGACGAGCCCGCCGATCCGCTCCCGGCGCGTCTCGCGCCAGCCGAACCGGTGGTAGAGCGCGAGCGCCGTCGTCTGCCGCGACGTCGTGTCGGCGCGCAGCACCCGGTACCCCAGCTCGACGGCGCGCTCCTCCAGCATCCGCACCAGCGCGGTGCCGTACCCGCGTCCCTGGTGGTCGGGACGGACGCGCAGCCGCACCATCTCGACCGCGTCCAGCTCCGGGGAGCCGAGCACCGTCGCGCCGAACGCCCGCGCCCGGCCGCCCGGCACGAGATCGGCCCGCCGCAGCCCGCCCATCGCGACGATCGCGCCGCCGGTCTCCCCGACGAGGAACTCCCCGTCGTTGGTCAGGTAGATCTCCTCCATCCGGAAGAAGTCGTGGTCGTAGTACACGCCGTCGCCCGGCCGCAGCCCGACCTGCGCCAGCCCCTCGCGGTGCAGCCGCAGCACGGTGGCGTGGTCGCCCGGCCGGTAGCGGCGCAGCCGCAGCTCCCCGAGCCGCCACACCGGCGGCTCCTGCGCCAGCCGCACCGGGACCGGACGTCCCGCCGGTCCGGCGCCCTGCGGGGACGTGCCCTCGAACGTCGTCATCTCGCGGTTCAGACCTCTGTACTCGGGTCGGAGGTGGCGGGGCTCTTGACCCACGGCCCGGTCATCGCCTCGTTGAAGGCGTCCAGCGCGGGCATCTTCCCGTGCCGGACCTTGACCTCGGCGCCGATCTGCCGGGCGCGGTGCATCAGGATGTCGGACCGGTGCTCGGGCGGCAGGTCGAGGATCGCGTCCTGCGCCGTGACGAGCGCCCCGTCGGCGTTCCCGGCGTTCAGCTTGCACAGCGCCCGGTCGAGCTTGACGAGCGTCAGGTCCACCCGGTCGCTCGGGGCGTAGAGGGTCAGCGCGCGGCTGAGCACCTCGTCGCCCTGCTTGTGGTCGCCGAGGTTGGTGAACGTGTCGCCCTCGTAGAACGTCATCTGCCGGTCGGTGAAGCCGAACACCAGGTCGTTGGTGTCCTCGTTGGTCAGCCGCTCGAACACCGACCGGCCGCGCGCCAGCGCCCGCCGCGCGCCCGGCCCGGCGTCGCCGCGCCCGCGCAGCGCGAGCATCCCGAGCGCCCGCGCCTCCACCGCCGGCCCCATCGCGGCGGCGACGGACGGGTCGCGTCCGGCCAGGTCCTGCGCCTTGCGCGCCAGGTGCAGCGCCTCGCGCGGGTCGCCGTAGTACATCGGGACGAGCGCCTCCCGCACCGTCACCCAGGCGCGGAGCTTGCGGTCGCCGGTCTCGTCGGCGGCGGTGCGGGCGGTGCGGAAGAACGACCGCGCGAGCCGGTGGTCGCCCAGGTTGATCATGATCAGGCCCGACAGCGCCGACAGCCGCGCGGCGATCCCGCACAGCCGCTCCTGGAGTTCGACCGGCTGGCGCATGTCGCACATCCGGCGGACCTCGCTGAAGTCCAGCAGGACGTCGCAGAGCATCCGCAGCGACGGCGTCGCCTGGTAGATCTGCCCGTACCCGAGGGTCGTCTCCTCCCACTGGTCGAGCATGGTCGGCGAGACGGTCGCGTTGACGAGCGTGTCGTCCATCTTGCGGCGGAGCCCGTCCACGGCCCCGAGGAACTGGCCGTCGACGGCGACGCCCGCCCCGGCCAGGAGCTGCAGCAGTGTTCTACGCAGCACGATGTCCTCCTCCCCCACGTCGATCGACGCGGGATTCTCGGCGCGGCCGGACTCCCCGCGTCCGACCGGCAGCCAGCGGCGCCGCTCCGGACGGGCGACGACGTTCCCGACGAGGGGTTCGGGCTCGGGCGCGCGGACGTCCCCTCCGCCCGACACGGCGACCGGCGCCGCGTGCGGGCGCCCGCAGACGCACAGGTTCGCGAAGCCGAGCTGCACGGGCTCGACCCGGTACACGGCGCAGAGATAGTGCAGGTACTCCGGGCCGGGCCGCTTGTACCCGCTCTCATAGGCCGACAGCAGCGTCTCGCCGAGTTTCGGCTCGGGCTTGCCGTCCAGCTCGAAAAGCGCTCTGACCTGCGCGACGATGTCCGAAAGCGCGACACCGTGCGCGAGCCGGTGCGCCTTCACCGCGCTCGTTCCGAACAACGGGCCGCACTGGTCGTGGATTTCTCTCGCGATCTCCACGGGAGAATGTCCCCTGGCCAGCCCGTGTGCGCGTATTCTGCGCGCAATGTCCGTTTCTTTTCGGGGGGGATCCGACATCGCCTCCGGCCTCCCTCACCGTTCGGCGGGGGCTCCGGCCGCGGGGGCGGCCGACGTCTCCTGCCACGGCGACCGGTTGGTTATAGCCACGACAGATAATCTTTCGCGCACAGAGCGTAACTCCCGGGCGGGTGCGCGCCAACCCAAATGGAAGAATGGCAGCGCGCCCCCGGTGCCGTCCGGCACACGGGTAGAGGATTTTCCTCCGCGGGGTGTCATCTGTGCTCCCGGGTAGGTGATTTCCCCTCCTTGACCGTCCGACGGGTGCCTTGACCCTTCCGCTGAGAGTTGCAATTCTCGCGTCCGTTGCCGGAGTACGGACGACGGAAGGGGTGCGCGGGTGGCCAGCGACAGACGCGTCGCCTACCTGGAGGACCTGGAGCAGGCGCTCGACACGCGGGGCCTGGTCGGCCGGGTGGTGTCGACCGGAACGGGACACGCCTTCCTGCGGGTGATCAACCCCGACGCGGCGAGTCTCGCGGAGGACGTCACCTGCGCCCCCTCGCCCGAGTCCCCCGACGTCTACTTCTGGTGGTCCTGGGGCGAGCGCCTCCACCCCGCCGACGACCCCGCCGCCGCCGCGTCCAAGCTGGCGCACGTCCTGCAGCCGTTGTGCCGCGAACCCGTCGGGCCTGTCCCGCACGGCGCCGCCGACGCGGCCTGGCGCTGGCGGGCCGGACACCCCTGAACCGGGCGCGTCCCGCGCGCCGGCGGGCGGATTCGGCGCGGCAGCGCCGTCGCGCGGGACGTGTCCACTGTGGAAAACCCACTGCTCCCGGGCCGTTACGATCGAGCGGGTACGCCACGGGAAGGTTCGCTCGATCATGTTGTTGAACCTCGTGTCCCTCCAGGTCCCCTGGGGTGACAAGGGGACGCCGGAGACGATGTGCCACTCCGCGGAGCCCAGCGTCGGCTGCCGCCTGGTCTGGAACGTCTCGCACGACGAGGGCTTCACCGACTTCTTCCGCACCTGGCTCGACAAGCCGCTCAACACCCTCGTCGTGATCGTCCTCACCGCCGCCGTCGCCCTGGTGCTGCGCAGGATCGCGCACCGGATGATCGACCGGGTGACGCTCCGGATGGCCGAGAGCACGATCTCCGAACGCGTCAAGGAACGGACGCGGACGCACTTCGAGGGCAGTCCCGCCCTGCTCAGCCAGCGGCGGGCGTCGCGGGCCAAGACGATCGGGTCGGTGCTGCGGAGCATCGCGTCGATCATGATCCTCGGGACGGCCGCGTTCAGCATCCTCGGAAACCTCGGCCTGAACCTCGCGCCGATCCTCGCCAGCGCCAGCGTCATCGGCGTCGCGGTCGGGTTCGGCGCGCAGAACATCGTCAAGGACTTCCTCTCCGGGCTGTTCATGCTCCTGGAGGACCAGTACGGCGTCGGGGACGTCATCGACGTCGGCACCGCCAAGGGCACCGTCGAGGCCGTCAGCCTGCGCGTCACGCGGATGCGGGACGTCAACGGCATCGTCTGGTACGTCCCGAACGGTGAGATCAAGCACGTCGGGAACGAGTCGCAGAACTGGGGCCGGGCCGTGCTCGACATCCCGGTCGGCGTCACCGAGGACGTCGAGAAGGTCAAGGCGCTGCTCCAGTCCACCGCCGACGAGATGGGCTCCGACCCCGCGTGGGACGCGCTGATCCTGGAACGTCCGTCGGTGTGGGGCGTCCAGTCCCTCGCCGAGGACGCGCTGACGATCCGCGTAGTGATCAAGACACTGCCGGGCAAGCAGGCGGAGACCGCGCGGGAGCTGCGCGAGCGCGTCAAGGTGGCGTTCGACCGGGCGGGCGTCTCCGTCGGCCCGACGGTGTGATCACGACTCGCATAGGGTGGGGACCGCTATGGCTGAACAGGTGACGTTCTACGAGGCGGTCGGCGGCGAGGAAACGTTCCGGCGCCTGGTCCATCGCTTCTACGAGGGCGTCGCGGGCGACCCCGTGCTGCGTCCGCTCTATCCGGAGGAGGACCTCGGCCCCGCCGAGGACCGGCTGCGGCTGTTCCTCGTCCAGTACTGGGGCGGGCCGAACACCTACAGCCAGGAGCGCGGGCACCCCCGGCTGCGCATGCGGCACGCGCCGTTCGTGATCGGCGCGGTCGAGCGGGACGCGTGGCTGGCGCGGATGCGCGAGGCCATGGACGACCTCGACCTGCCCGAACAACTCGACGCGATGCTCTGGAACTACTTCACGATGGCGGCGCAGAGCATGGTGAACGCGCCGTCCTGACAGGGTAGATCTCGCTCATGACGCGAACCCCCTGGTGGCGCAACGCCGTCGTGTACGAGGTGTACGTCCGCAGTTTCGCCGACGCCGACGGAGACGGCGACGGGGACCTGCGCGGCGTCCGGTCCCGGCTGGGATACCTGCGGGACCTCGGCATCGACGCGCTGTGGCTCACCCCGTTCTACCGGTCGCCGCTCGCCGACGGCGGCTACGACGTCGCCGACTACCGCGACGTCGACCCGCGCTTCGGTTCGCTGGAGGACTTCGACGCGCTCGTCGCCGACGCGCACGAGCACGGGCTGCGGGTGATCATCGACATCGTCCCGAACCACACGTCCGACCGGCATCCGTGGTTCCGGGAGGCGCTGGCGTCGCCGCCCGGTTCGCCCGCCCGCGACCGGTACGTCTTCCGCGCCGGGCCGCCGGACGGGTCGCCGCCCACCGACTGGCCCTCGGCGTTCGGCGGCCCCGCCTGGACGCGCCTGCCGGACGGCGAGTGGTACCTGCACCTGTACGCGTCCGAGCAGCCCGACCTCAACTGGCACAACCCCGAGGTCCGCGCCGAGTTCGAGGACATCCTGCGGTTCTGGCTGGACCGGGGCGCCGACGGGTTCCGCATCGACGTCGCCGCCGGGCTGTTCAAGGACCCCGAGTTCGCCGACCTCGGCGACCGGGGGCGGCACGAGCCGGGCAGCCCGATCTACGGCCGTCCCGAGGTGCACCAGGTCTACCGGGACTGGCGGCGCGTCCTGGACTCCTACGACGGCGAGCGGATGGCGATCGGCGAGGTGTGGACCGACGACCCGGACACGCTCGTCCGGTACCTGCGCGCCGACGAGCTGCACCAGGTGTTCCAGTTCCACCTCCAGCTCGCGCCGTGGTCGGCGGCGGACTTCCGGCGCGTGGTGACCGGCGCGATCGACGCGGTGGCGCCGACGGGGGCCGCGCCGACCTGGGTGCTGTCCAGCCACGACGTCATCCGGCACGCGACCCGGTACGAGCAGCCCGCCGGGCCGCCGGGGACGGGCCTCGCGCGGGCGCGGGCGGCGCTGCTGTTCGTCCTCGCGCTGCCCGGTTCGACCTATCTGTACCAGGGCGAGGAGCTGGGGCTCCCGGAGGTCCTGGACATGCCCGCCGACGCCCGCCGGGACCCGATCTGGATCCGCAGCGGCGGGACCGTCCTCGGCCGGGACGGCTGCCGCGTCCCGCTGCCGTGGGCGGGCAAGGCGGCGCCGTTCGGGTTCGGGCCGGACGGGTCGCGGCCGTGGCTGCCCGTCCCGGACGCGTGGCGCGACCTCACCGCCGAGGCCCAGTCCGCCGAGCCGGACTCGATGCTCGCCTTCTACCGGCGGGCGCTGCGCAAGCGGCGGGCGCTGCCGTCCGACCTGCCCGACTCCATCGTGTGGGCGGAGTCGCCGGGCGAGTCGCTGGCGTTCCGGCGCGGGCCGCTGACCTGCGTCGTGAACTTCGGGTCCGAGCCGGTGAAACTGCCGTCCGGGCAACGCCTCCTGTCCAGCGCGCCCGTCGGGGACCTACTGCCCGGGAACACCGCCGTCTGGCTCCTGGACCGCTGACCGGCGCGGCGGCCCGCTCGCCGGCGGGCCGCCGCACGGGTCACAGGCGCGGACGTTCCAGGAGAACCGGGTCCTCGGCCGGGACCGTCCGGGCCAGCATGGACGGCGCCGGGCCGAGCCCCGCCCAGCGGCGGACGTCGCCGGTCGCGGCGGCGCGTTCGGCCTCGGGCAGCTTGGCGATGAGCCGTCCGCTGTGGTTCATGCCGGGCGCCACGTACACCGCCGAGTCCCTCGCGCCCGCTCCGAGCCGGAAGGGCTCGGCGCCCCACGGGTCGTTCTGGCCGTACAGGAACAGCATGCGGTCACTGTGGCCGCGCACCCACGCGTCGATGTCGCGCATGGCCGCGCCGCCGTCGAACCGCATCGGTATGTCGCGGGGTACGTACGTGCGGGGCAGGTAGTCGTCCGCGTACTTCAGCTCGCCCTTGAGGTTCGGGAACGCGGGATACGGCCAGCCGAGCTGCGTACCCGCCTGGAAGTAGTACGGGACGTACTGCTCCAACGACTGGTCGGTGTAGGACGACAGGCCGGCGATGGCGTTCAGGCTCGCGTACAGCTCGTCGTCGGGGGCGGTCACGGCGGGCAGGCTCGCGCAGTCGGACTGGAGGCTGTACTGCCAGAACGCCCACTCGTAGTCCAGCACCGAGTTCTCGAACGCGCGGTCGGCGGTGCGCAGGATCCGGAACGTCCAGCCGTTCTTCGCCGCGTCGGCCTCCAGGTGCGCGACGAGCGGCTTGCGGCGCTCCAGGAACTCGCGGGCGAGGCTCTTGAGCTGCGCCCGGCACTTCGGGTCGTCGCCGACGGTCAGGAAGAAGCGGTCGTAGCGGCTGTCTTCGTCGTTGACCACGTCGTTGGGGGCCACGTAGACGACGCTACCGTCCACATCGTGGGGGTAGAACCGCCGGTGGTAGACGGCCGTCATACCGCCCTTGCTGGCGCCGGTCGAGATCCACTTGGCGCCGTAGATCGTCTTCAGTGCGCCGATGATGCGGTGCTCGTCCGTCGCGGCCTGCCAGATCGTGTCCTTGCGCCAGTTCGGCGGCTCCGGGCGCGACGGCGTGAAGTACCGGTACTCGACGGAGATCTGGTTGCCGTCCACCAGCGCGGTCGGCTCGCTCGTGAACATCGTCTCGGGCGTGTTGTAGCCGCTGGTGTAGAGCACCATCGGACGGTCCGTGCTCTTGTGCTCCAGCAGGACCCGCTGCTCGAACCACCGTCCGCGCGGGTTCCGGTGGTCGACGGGCTGCTTGTAGGTGAGCCAGAACCACCGGTAGCCGGGGAGCGTGGACGTCCGCTCCTGCACGGTCATGCCCGGAATCGCGCGCAGCCGGTCGGCGACGTCCGGTGGCGCCGCGCGGACCGCCGTGACGGTGCCGCCGGCCAGCCCCGCCGCCAGGAACAGGGCCATCGCCCCGCGTGAGAAGCGCCGCATCCTTCCCCTTCCCGCGTGAAATGTCGACGCGACCCTAAGCGGCTCGCGGTTGCGGGAACCGGCCCTGTTCCGTCCGTTACCCATCCGTGACCGGGGTCAGGACGGCGGGGCGAGGGTCCGTCCGTCGTCCCAGGGGGCGAGGCGCTCGAACAGGCGCTCGTCGTGCCAGCGTCCGGCCACATGGATGTGGCGCCGCGCGACGCCGACCGGGGTGAACCCGTTGCGCAGCAGGACGCGCTGCGAGGCGATGTTGTCGACGCGGGTGAACGCCTCCACGCGGTGCAGCCGCAGCTCGCCGAACGCCAGGGCCAGCGCCTGGCGCACCGCCTCGGTCGCGACGCCGTGCCCGACGTGGTCCCGGTCGACCCAGTAGCCGGTGAAGCAGCTCTGGAGCGCGCCGCGCAGGATGTTGTTGAGCGTGATGCGGCCGGCGATCGTCCCGTCCACGAGGATGACGCCGGGCCACATCTCACCGAACGCCAGGGCGTCCAGCAGGTCCCGGATGTTGTCGAGCTGGCCCTGCTCGGTGAAGTACCGGTCGCCCTTCTCCGGCTCCCACGGGCGAAGATGCTCCCGGTTCGTCCGGTACAGCGCGGCCAGCTCCGGCGCGTCGGCCTCGGCGACCGGACGCAGCGCGATCCGCCGCAGCGTCGCCGCGTCGCGGCCGGTCACTCCGCCGGGGCGAGGTACCGGCCGATGAACTCCCGCTCGTACGGGGTGAAGCGCCGCAGCCGGTTCGCCTCCACGTCGAACGCCACGATCGTGGACGTCGCCGTCGCGTACACGTTCTCGTCGTCGCGGACCTCGTAGGCCAGCGTGAACGACGCCGCCCGCGCCTGCCGCACCCACGTCTCGACCCGCACCGGGTGGACGGTCGGCAGCAGCGGCAGCCGGTAGTCGATCTCGTGCCGCGCGATGACCATCCCGCGCACCGGCTCCTCGCCCTTGCGGACGGGGTCGCCGTGGAACATCTCCAGCCGCGCGTCCTCCAGGTAGCCGAGGAACTTCACGTTGTTCACATGGCCCTGCGAGTCGATGTCGCCGAAGCGGAGATGGAACTCGTACACGTGCCGGAACTCGGCGGGGGGCGGTTCGGTGCGCTGCATGTCTCACCTGGGTTCGGGGGCGCTGGTCCGGGTGATGGTACCCGGACCAGCGGCCCGTCCCGGATCAGTCCCGGGTGAGCTTGCGGTGGGTGACGCGGTGCGGACGGGCCGCGTCCGCACCGAGCCGCTCCACCTTGTTCTTCTCGTAGTCGGCGTAGTTGCCCTCGAACCAGAACCAGTTCGAGCCCTCTTCCCACGCCAGGATGTGCGTCGCGATGCGGTCCAGGAACCACCGGTCGTGCGACGTGATCACGGCGCAGCCGGGGAACTCCAGCAGCGCGTTCTCCAGGCTGGACAGGGTCTCGGTGTCCAGGTCGTTGGTGGGCTCGTCCAGCAGCAGGACGTTCCCGCCCTGCTTCAGCGTCAGCGCCAGGTTCAGCCGGTTGCGCTCACCGCCGGACAGGACGCCCGTCGGCTTCTGCTGGTCCGGGCCCTTGAAGCCGAACGCCGCGACGTACGCGCGCGACGGCATCTCGACCTGGCCGACGTTGATGTGGTCGAGGCCGTCGGACACGGTCTGCCACACCGACTTCTTCGGGTCGAGCCCGCCGCGTCCCTGGTCCACGTAGGAGATCTGGACGGTCTCGCCGAGCCGCAGCACGCCGCTGTCGGGACCCTCCTCCCCCACGATCATGCGGAACAGGGTCGTCTTGCCGACGCCGTTCGGGCCGATGACGCCGACGATGCCGTTCGGCGGCAGGTTGAAGCTCAGGTGCTCCATGAGCAGGCGCTCGCCGAACCCCTTGACGACGTCGTCGGCGACGATCACCGTGTTGCCCAGGCGCGGGCCCGGCGGGATCTGGATCTCCTCGAAGTCCAGCTTGCGGGTCTTGGCCGCCTCCGCCGCCATCTCCTCGTACCGCTGGAGACGGGCCTTGCTCTTGGTCTGCCGCGCCTTCGGGTTCGAGCGGACCCAGTCCAGCTCGTCCTGGAGGCGCTTCTTGCGCTTGGCGTCCTTGTTGCCCTCGACCTTCAGGCGCTCGGCCTTCTTCTCCAGATAGGTCGAGTAGTTGCCCTCGTAGGGGTGGCAGCGGCCCCGGTCCAGCTCCAGAATCCACGTCGCCACGTTGTCCAGGAAGTACCGGTCGTGGGTGACGGCGAGGACGGTGCCCTCGTACTTCGCCAGGAACTGCTCCAGCCAGTTGACGCTCTCGGCGTCGAGGTGGTTGGTGGGCTCGTCCAGCAGCAGCAGGTCGGGCGCCTCCAGCAGCAGCTTGCACAGCGCGACCCGGCGCCGCTCACCTCCCGACAGCGTGGTGACGTCCGCGTCCGGCGGCGGGCAGCGCAGCGCGTCCATCGCCTGTTCGAGCTGGCTGTCGAGGTCCCAGGCGTTGCGGTGGTCGAGCTGCTCCTGCAGCTTGCCCATCTCGGCCATCAGCTCGTCGGAGTAGTCGGTCGCCATCTTCTCGGCGATCTCGTTGAACCGGTCGAGCAGCGCCTTGGTCTCGGCCACGCCCTCCTGGACGTTCCCGAGGACCGTCTTCTCCTCGTTCAGCGGCGGCTCCTGCTGCAGGATGCCGACAGTGAAGCCCGGCATGAGCTTCGCGTCGCCGTTGGACGGCTGCTCCAGACCGGCCATCATCCGCAGCAGCGTCGACTTACCGGTGCCGTTCGGTCCCAGAACACCGATCTTGGCGCCCGGGAGGAAGTGCAGGGTCACGTCGTCCAGGACGACCTTGTCCCCATGTGCCTTGCGCACACGCTGCATCGTGTAGATGTACTCGGCCATATCGTCAAGCCTAGAGCCTTCCGGGCACCGGTCGACGCATCCCGACCCCGCCCCGCCGACCCCACCCCCTCACCCGCCCCACCCCCAAGAACAGCAACAAGAGCCCCCACCAACTTCCCCCAACAACACGCCGCCTCTCCCCCGGCAAGCCCACCAAGAACACGAACCAAGCGCCCGCAGAGCACGGACACAAAACAAGAAACACAGCCACCCACGCGCCACAGCGAAGCAGCGCCCCGACAAAACGCGGAACAGAGCACCACAACACGCTGCCACGGGACACGAAAAACACCTGGACGGCTTGCTAAGCAGAGCGGCATGACGGGTCGACGCGGCGGGACGGGCCAGCGCGGCGCGGCGGGACGGGATCGGGCGACGCGGAGGCTCGGGGCGGCGCGGCGGATCAGTGCAGCGGGTCGGGTCGACGTGGCGGGATTGGGCGGCGTGGCGGGGTGGCGCGGCGGGATGGGATCGGGCGGCGCGGCGGGGCCGGGCGTGCGTGGTGGCGGGGCAGGTGGGAAGGGTTGGCCAGGGCGGTGGGTGCGGACGAGTGTGGTCAGAGGGTGCGGGGGCCGTCCAGGGCGGGGAGGCAGACGCGGTCGCGGCCGGACTGTTTGGCGCGGTACAACGCGAGGTCGGCGGCGGCGAGCATCTCGATCATGTCGGCGCCGTGCATGCGGAACAGGGCGACGCCGATCGAGATCGTGACGCTGACCGTTCCTTCTTCGGCGGGGACGGCCAGGCGGCGGACTCGGCCGCGCAGGCGTTCGGCGACGCGGCATGCTTCCACGGTGTCCGCGCCGGGCAGGAGGACGACGAATTCCTCGCCGCCGAATCTGCCGACGATGTCGTAGTCGCGCAGTTGGTGGCACAGGGTGCTCGCCACGCCGATGAGGACCTGGTCGCCGATGAGGTGGCCGTGGGTGTCGTTGACGCGCTTGAAGTAGTCGATGTCGATCAGCAGCAGGGCCAGGGAATCGTGGCCGCGCTGGGCGCGGGAGAGTTCGGTGTCGGCCTCGCGTTGCCAGGCGACGGCGTTGAGGAGGCCGGTCTTGGCGTCGGTGCGGGCGGCGGCCTGGAGCTGCTGGTGCATCAGGCTGCGCTGGAGCAGGACGGCGGGCGGGAGGGCGAGCAGCAGCAGGCCGAGCGAGATCGTCGCGCAGATGGAGACCGTGACGCCGACGCACAGCTCGACCAGGTCGAGGAGCAGGCTCTCGCGCGTCCACAGGACGTCCTTCCAGCCGCTCTCGGGGTTGGCGGCGTGCGCGGCGATCGCCACGATGAACGTGCTGATGACGGTGAACAGGACGGCGCAGCCGACCGCGACGGGGATGCCGGGGGTGACGTCCACGACCCAGCCCGTCCCGGCGAGCGGGTCGGGCACGACGAGGTGGAACAGCACGGACGCCACGGCCGCGGCGATGCCGTGCGCCGCCATGAGGAGCAGGCGCCGGTAGAGCAGCGTCCGGCGGACGCGGAACTGCAGCAGCAGTTGCAGCGGGATCGGGACGACCAGCGCGTACGCGGGGGGGAGGAGCAGCGCCGCAGGTAGCCACCACGCGGACAGCAGGTCGCGCGCGACCCCCGCGGGCATGCCGAGACGCCGGGACGCCTCGATGCATACGACCCCGCAGGCCAAAATCGCGCCAAAGGTCCCTAGATCGTTCAACCGCAGCGGCGCCTCCAACAGCGCCCCGACGGTCAGGAAGACGTGGACGGCGATGACGACCGACACGTACACGGCCGTCACCGACGGACGTCCGGAAAGCCCGCGCCAACTGGGCTTTTGGGTGAGGTCCCCGCCACGGTCCTCGGCGGACGACTGCACTGCTGTCATCCTTCCCCCCTATGCATCACGTTCTGTAACACGATAGTTGCAACGTGTGCGCACCGTGCCGGAAACCGGTAGCTTCGATTACGCACAAGTCGGTGGCCATCGGGCCATCCACCGCACGGCCCGCGAATCCGCGGGCCTCGGCACATTCGGAGGGGGAAGAGATCATGCGTGGCGTTTCCTGGATCTGAGGCGGCCCGCGACCCCCGCCGCGCGGGGACGGCGCGACGGCGCCCCCGCGCCGGGGACGGCGGACCCGGTCACGACCGCGACACCCGCTCGCCGTCCGCCCGCCGGACGGACCGGCCGTGGGTCTCGCGGTCCGCGGTCCTCGCCCGGCACCCGGACCGCATCACCGCCCCCGCCGGCGCCTCCCACGACTCTCCCGCCGTCCGACCGCTCGCCCACCCGGCCGAGAAGCCCGACGACCGCGCCACCCCCTCCGCCGGACGCCACCCGTCCGGCATCGCTCTTTCCCCCGCGAACACGAGCACCTCACGCACGACGACCAGCCCGAGCCCGTCCGCCGCGCACCCGCGCCGCGACGAACCGGACCAGGCTCTAGCCGCAGGCCCGCACCGTCGGGAACCACCGTTTCCCCGACGCTGCAGAACACCCACTTCGCACCCCCGCGCGCCGAAGACGGCCCTTCCGGCGGCACGTCTCCTCCCACGCGAGGACGAGCACAAAACGCGGCCGACGCCATGACGCGGCGCCCTCGCGCGCAGCCCGGCGCGCGGGGACACGACGGATCCACGGACGACGCAAGCCTTGATCAGCACGACCGCGGCAGCGTCCCCCGCAACAGCAATCCGGGTCCGACTCACGATTACCGACGGTACAGATATCTTTACGCTCACGAAAGACCCGAGGGCAACTTTTTGCGATCGTCACACCACCGTCCGTGATGGTCGTGAGGTTTTCTTTACCTTGCGTCTCGACCTCCCTTACGTACCGCCGCGCGACACGCCCGAGCCCCGTCCCCGCCCCGCCTCCTCGCACCCTCGCACCGCGCCACCTCCCGGCGCTGCCGCCCCGCACCGCGTCCCCGCGTGACGCGCCTGAGCCGTGTCCCCGCCCCCCTCCTCGCGCCCTCGCTCCGCGCCACCTCCCGGCGCCGCGTCCCGCCCCGCCTCCTCGCACCCTCGCACCGCGCCACCTCCCGGCGCTGTCTCCCGGCGCTGTCTCCCCGCGCCGCCTCGCGGGTGGGAGGCGGGGCGGCTTGGGGTGCGTGTTAGGCGGCTTGGGTTGCTCGGCGGGGGGATTTGGCGGGGGTCGTCGTGGGGGTGGGGGGTGTTTCGGGGGGCGGGGCCAGGGGGCCGGCGGCGGTCCAGTGGTCGGTGGCGTCGGCGGCCTCGCGGCGGTCGTCCTCGGTGAGGCCCGGGGAGCGGGTCACCGGGCGGAAGTCGACCGTGCCGCGGTTGAGGTCGGGGGCGAGGGTGACCGCCTCGATCTCGGCGGCGAAGCGGTTTGCGCCGTCCTTCTCGTACTGGCGGATCCGGAGCCTGCCGGTCACGATGACGGGATGGCCGCGGCGGAACTCCGACGAGTTGACGTTGTCGGCGAGAGACCGCCAGCACTGGACCGTCAGGAACATCGTCTCCAGGTCCTGCCACTGGCCGGCCTGGCGGTCGTAGCGGCGCGGCGTGCAGCCGATCCGCAGGGACAGGCAGGACGTCCCGGCGGCCGTGACCGAGTAGATGGGCTCGGCCGCGACCCAGCCGGTGACGGTGATCTGGGCTTCGTTCATCGTGGGCTCCTTCGTCCGGCGCGAGCCCTTGTGGCCCCGCGCTCGAACCCCACGCTCCCCCAGGTCAGAAGCTCAACGGAAGCCGCGATCCAAACTGTGGATAACCCTCAGCCGCGCAGCGCGTCCACATCGGCACGGAACCGGGCGAACCGGGCGAGTTCTTCGCCCACCGGCTTGAGGACCTTGGCGTCCGCGAGCCGTTCGATCCGTTCCCGCATGTGCCGTTCCAGCCGGTCGCCGTGCTTGGCCGACGACAGGGCCGCCAGGTTCCGGCACGCCGCCGCCGTCAGCCAGCCCATCCCGAGCGTGCAGACGGCCAGGACGGCGATGTACGGGATCAGCCCCGCGTCCCCGAGCAGCCGGTTGGTGTCGGCGTCCGTCCCCATCACCGCGTAGGCGACGAGCACACCGATCCAGCCGATGCCGAGCACGGTCACCAGCGCGAGGAAGTACTGCCACGTCTTGACCAGCCACCACCAGCGCGGCACCTGGTTGAACGCGGGCAGGACGTCCCGCAGCGACGCGCCGAGCGATTCGGGCAGGTCGTGGGCGTGCACGCGGGCGGCGGCGCGCACCGAGCGCGCCCAGGCGTCCGGGAGCGCGTCGGTGAAGCCCTCGGTGGCCTTGACCAGGGCGGCGTCCACGTCGCCCTGCTGCGCGCCGACCGGGCCGGTGAACGCGCCGCGCAGTTCCTCGCGCAGCTCGGTGAGCCGCATCCGGCGCAGCGGGTCGCTGCGGAGCCGGGAGACGAGCGTCTGGACGGGCCAGCCGACGAAGTCCGCGGCGCGCAGCTCGTAGGCGCTCTCCATGGCCTCGGCGACGGCGGGCGCCCCGGCGGCGGCGGTCAGCTCGGCGACCAGCTCCGCGCGGCGCTCGACGGGCACCGAGGTGGGCACCTCGTCGTCGCCGCGGTGGACGGCGAACCGGTCGGCGAACCGGTCCAGGTCGGTGGCGAGCCGTCCGGTGCGGGCCTCGCGGGCCGCGACGGTCTCGACCAGCACCTCGCGGAAGGAGGCGGCCCCCTCGTCGCTGACGGCGGACGTGGTCACGATCCGCGGCTTGGCCAGGCCCTCGGCCTCCAGCAGGCGGCGCAGGTCGGCGACGCAGTCGTCCACCTCGCCGGGCTGGAGCTTGTCCACCTGGTTCAGGACGATCAACGTGACCGCCGCGTACCGGGCGAACGGCACGATGTAGTTGCGGTGCAGCGCCGCGTCCGCGTACTTCTGCGGGTCCACCACCCAGACGAGCAGGTCCGCGATCGTGACGAACCGGTCAACCTCGGCGCGGTGGACGGCCTGGATCGAGTCGTGGTCGGGCAGGTCCAGCAGCACGAGCCCCTGGAGCGACTGGTCGGCGCGCGTGTCGAGGGCGCTGGCGCGGGCGTAGCGGTGGCGTTTGTCCACGTCGAGCCAGTCGAGGAGGGGCCCGGCGCCGTCCAGCCCCCACACGCAGGCGTGGGCCTTGGACGTCATCGGCCGCCGCACCCCGGTGGGCGACAGGTCGAGCCCGCAGATCGCGTTGAACAGCGAGGACTTGCCGCTGCCGGTGCCGCCCGCGAGCGTGACGACCGTGTGGTCGCCCGAGAGCCGCAGCCGCTGCCCGGCCCGGTCCAGCAGGTCGTGGGCGTCGTCCAGCAGCGCTGGGTCGACGCGGTCGGCGCCGCCGGTGACGAGGCGTTCCAGGCCGTCGAGCCGGGCGACGAGCGCGGGCGCGGGCGGCGCCACGGGCGCCGCGGAGGTGGTCATCGGGCAACCTCCAGGTTGTGGGTGGCCTGGTAGAGCTGCACGGGGACGCTCTGGTCCGGGATCCCGGCGGCGTCCAGCGCCTGCCCGAACCTGATCGCCTCCTCGTCGAACAGCATGCCGATGCGGCTGCGCAGGTCGGCGCGGGCCTTGGCGCCCATGCCGCGCAGCGACTCGGCCCCGAACAGCGCCTTGAGGAGCCGCTGCGGGACGGCGCTGGTGCCGGCGTCCACGGTGACGTCGGACGTCCCGTAGCCGAGCAGCCCGATCATGAGGACGAGCGACAGCGCCTCGGCGTCGAAGGAGACGAGCTTGGCCACCGACCGCTTCGTCACGCCCTGGGTGCGGACGAGTTCCTGCACGTGGTCCTGCCAGGAGCTGACGGCCCGGGTGACGCGGCGCTCCAGCTCGGGCGAGGCGGTGCCGAGCGCGGCCGACGGCGCGGCGAGCACCGGCCCGCCGGCGGGGTGCTCGCGCCAGCGGGCCATGACCTGCTCGGCGGCGTGCTCGGCGGACGAGACGATCAGCGACTCCAGCCCGCCGCGCAGCGCCGCCTTCAGCGACCGGACCCGGCTCGGGCTGCGGTGCCGCCGGACGCCGCGCTTGGCGGCCTTGCCCCGGCCCCGGACGCGCAGCGAGCGCAGCAGGTCGCCGGTGCCCGCGAAGTCCTGCCAGCGGGCGAGGACCTCGCCGCGCAGCAGGGAGCCGTTGCGGGTGGCCTCGTCCAGTTCGGCGAGCGCGGTGCCGTAGGCGGCGTCCACGATGCGGGCCAGCTCGGCGCGCTGCTCGGCCTGCGCCTCGACGTGCCTGGCGATCTCGGGGACGCGGGTGCGCAGGCTGTCCAGGACGGCCGCGAGCGTCTCCGACACCACGACCTCCCGGTCGGCGGCGCTGGCGGCGAGGTCGGTGAGCCAGGAGCGGACGTCCTCGACGGCCTCCTCGGGGAGGCGGCTGTCCTCGATGCGGGTCTCGGGGACGGTGAAGCGCCGCGCGCTCGTCACGCCGTGCTCGGCGAGCATGTCCGCGAAGTGCTCCACGACCTCGGACCCGGCGCCCTGCGGCACGCGGGACAGGACGACCCCGATCGTGGCGCCGTTGTCGCGGGCGCGGCCGAGCATGTCCCAGACCTGGGCGTCGGCGTAGCGGGCGGCGGTCGTCACGCACAGCCAGAGGTCGGCGGCGGCCATGAGCTTGGTCGCGAACTCGTAGTGGTCCTCGAAGACCGAGTCGAAGTCGGGGCTGTCCAGCAGCGCGAGGCCGGGCGGCAGGGTGTCGCTGGCGATGACGACGAGCTGGTCGCCGACGATGGCGTCGGGCGCGGGGCCGCGGACGCGTCCCATGCCGGGCAGCAGCGGCCCTTCGAGGAACCAGTCGGCGTGGTCGGGGTGGCAGACGAGGATCGGGCTGCTCGTGGTGGGGCGCAGCACGCCGGTGGCGCTGACGCGGGTCCCGACGAGCGTGTTGACCAGCGTGGACTTGCCCGCGCCCGTGGAGCCGCCGAGGACGACGAGCATCGGCGTCCCGGCCGCCTGGACACGCGGGAGAAGGTAGTCCTCGAGCTGGTTGCGCAGTTCGGAGCGGGCTTCGCGGGCGTCGGCGACGCCGGGGCCGTCCAGGACGAACTCGAACGCGTCGAGCTGTTCGCGCAGGCTGGTCAGGGCGTCGGTGAGCGCGCGCTGGCGCACGGTCAGCTCGCCGGGACGGACGGTGCCCGCCCGCGGGCGGGTCACGGCCTCGGTGCGCACGGCGGCGGGCGGCTTCGGCGGTTCGGCGGAGCGGTTCGTCTCGACGGGACGGTCCTTGTCGTCTCGGTGCTCGGCGGACGGCGCGGTCTCGTCCGGCCCGTCGTTCTGGACCGCGCTTCGTTCTGCGGGGGAGGTCACGGATCCCGTCCCAGGTCGGCTCGCAACGTCTCGATCTCCTGTGCCACGGTGACGACGTCGCCCACGATCACGATCGCCGGTGGCCGGACTCCGGCGGCCCGCATGCGGGCGGCCACCGTCGCCAGGGTCGCCGTCAGCGAACGCTGGGCCGGGAGCGTCCCCTCCTGGACCACGGCGACCGGCGTACCCGGCGACCGACCATAGCTTATGAGGGCTTCGGTGATCAGTTCCATGCGCTCGACCGCCATGAGGAGGACGAGTGTGCCGCCGCACCCCGCCAGGGCCTCCCAGTCGACGGTCGATTCGGGGTGACCCGGGGCGACGTGCGCGGAGACGACGTGGAACTCCTGCGACAGCCCCCGGTGCGTCACCGGGATCCCGGCGGCGGACGGCACCGCGACGGCGCTGGTGATGCCGGGGACGACGGTCACGGGGATGCCGTGCCGGGCGCAGTGCAGCGCCTCCTCGCCGCCGCGCCCGAAGACGAACGGGTCGCCGCCCTTGAGCCGGACGACGAACTTGCCCTGCCGGGCGTGCTCGACCAGGTAGTCGTTGATGCTCTCCTGCGGGACGGTGCGCCCGTAGGGGATCTTGGCGGCGTCGATGACCTCGACGTCGGGGGCCAGCTCGTCCAGCAGCTCGCGGGGGGCGAGGCGGTCGGTGACGACGACGTCGGCCTGGGCCAGGAGCCGCCGGCCCCGGACGGTGATCAGCCCGGGGTCGCCGGGGCCGCCGCCGACGAGCGCCACGCCGACGGGCTTGCGCCGCGACCGGCGCGACTCCAGGGCGCCGTCGCGCAGCTTGTCCACGACGGCGTCGCGCAGGCCCGCGGCGCGCCGGGGGTCGCCGCCGGCGAGGACGCCGACGGTGGTCTCGCCGACCTGCCCGGCGGCGGGCGTCCAGCCGGGCGAGGCGTCGGCGTCGTCGGCGCGGACGGACCAGATCCGCCGCTCCTCGGCCTCGGCGACGACGGCGGCGTTGACCTTGCCGTCGTCGGTGGCCGCCTGGACGAGCCAGGCCCCGGCGCAGTCGCCGGGGGCGTAGCCGCGCTGCCGCCACTCGATCCGTCCCGCCGTCACGAGGTCCTCCAGGGAGGGCGTGATCTCCGGGGACACGACGATGACCGAGGCTCCCGCGGCCAGCAGGGCGGGGACGCGGCGCTGGGCGACGCGCCCGCCGCCGACGACGACGACGCGTCGGCCGGTGAGGCGGAGTCCTAGCAGGTACGGGGGCACGGCGTGGGTCTCTCGATCGTGGCGGGGCGGTCGTTGACGGACGTACGTGACGGACATGGTTCTTTGCGGATAAAGGTACTCGGAACAGGAGCCTGATGGAGCGCCCCCGCGCCGCCGATGTGGCCCGGCCGCCCAGACCGTGACCAGGTCGTTACGACGGCGCGGGGGTGCGGGCTATGACTCGCCGTCCTTACCCGTCACGCCCGCCGAGTCGAACGTGGCGACCTCGTGGAGCACGCGGACGGCGCTCTGGACGAGCGGCAGCGCGAGCACCGCGCCGGTGCCCTCGCCGAGCCGCAGGCCGAGGTCCACGAGCGGCTCCAGGCCGAGGTGGGCGAGGGCGGCGGAGTGGCCGGGCTCGGCGGAGCGGTGCCCGGCCACGCAGGCGCCGACGACGCCCGGGGCCAGCGCGGCGGCGGCGAGGGCGGCGGCCCCGGCGATCACGCCGTCCAGGACGACGGGCACGCGCTGCGCGGCGCCGCCGAGGATGAACCCGGCGAGCGCGGCGTGCTCCAGCCCGCCGACCTCGGCGAGGATCTCCAGCGGCCCGGCGCTCGCGGGCAGCCGTCCCAGCGCGTCCCGGACGATCTCGATCTTGCGCGCGTGGGTGGCCGGGTCGATGCCGGTGCCGAGCCCGGTGACCTGCTCGGCGGGCCTGCCAGTGTAGGCGGCGATGAGGGCGGCGGACGCGGTCGTGTTCGCGATGCCCATGTCCCCGGTGACCAGGCAGCGGGCGCCGTCTGCGACGAGCCCGCGCGCGACCTCGATCCCGGCTTCCAGCGCCGCCCGCGCCTGGTCGGCGGTCATCGCCGGGCCGGCGGACAGGTCGGCGGTGCCGCGCGC
Organism: Actinomadura rubteroloni; assembly: GCF_002911665.1. Taxonomy (NCBI): domain Bacteria; kingdom Bacillati; phylum Actinomycetota; class Actinomycetes; order Streptosporangiales; family Thermomonosporaceae; genus Actinomadura; species Actinomadura rubteroloni. The sequence goes on along the minus strand of NZ_MTBP01000001.1, from coordinate 2,380,416 downwards.
GATCTTGCGGTCCTGAAGGCCGGGCGCCGTCGGCAGGTCGGCGGCGACGCCGACGTCCACGACGGTGACGGTCGCGCCGGTCTGGGCGGCGAAGGCGTTGACGACCGCTCCGCCGGCGAGGAAGTTGGCCACCATCTGGGCCGTCACCTCCTGCGGCCACGGCGAGACGCCGCGCGCGTGGACGCCGTGGTCGGCGGCGAAGATCGCGACGGCGGCGGGCGCGGGGAGCGGGGGCGGGCAGGTCCCGGCGAGCCCGGCGAGCCGCACCGACAGGTCCTCCAGGGCGCCGAGCGAGCCGGGCGGCTTGGTCAGCCGGGCCTGGAGGGCGCGGGCGTCGCGGATGGCGGCCTCGTCCGGGGGGACGATCGCGGCCAGGGTCTCCTCGATCACGGGGGGTCTCCTCTGTCTAGACGCCGAGGTCGGCGAGCGCTTTGAGCAGGCCGTCGTGGGCGGCGGCGTCGCGGACGGCGATCCGCAGCCAGTCCGGCCCGAGGCCGGGGAAGGTGTCGCCGCGCCGGACCGCGTAGCCGCGCTGGCGCAGCAGGGCGCGGACGCCCAGCGCGTCGGGCAGGCGGACGCACAGGAACGACGCGGCCGGGCGCGGGACGACGTGCAGGCCGCGTCCGGTGAGGGCGGCGGCGAGCCGGTCGCGCTCGGCGCCCATCGCGGCGGCCCAGGCGTCGGCCTCGGCGACGGCGTCGGGCGCGCAGCACGCCTCGATCGCGGCGAGCGCGGGCGTGGACACCGCCCACAGCGGCTGGGCCTCGGCGAGCCGTCCGATCAGTCCGGGCTCGGCGAGGACGTATCCGGCGCGCAGCCCCGCGAGCCCCCAGGTCTTGGTGAGGCTGCGGATCACGGCGACGCCGGCGGGGAGGCGTCCGGCGAGGCTCGCGGGCTCGCCGGGGACGCAGTCCATGAACGCCTCGTCCACGACCACGAGCCGTCCCGGACGGGCCAGCGCCGCGACCGCCTCGGCCGGATGCAGCACCGACGTCGGATTCGTCGGGTTCCCGAGCATGACGAGGTCCGCGTCGTCCGGCACGGCGGACGGGTCCAGCGCGAAGTCCCCGCCGAGCACGACCCGCTCGACGGCGTGCCCGGCGGCGCGCAGCGCGGCCTCCGGCTCGGTGAACTGCGGGTGGACGACCACCGCGCGGCGCGGCGCGACGACCCGCGCGAGCAGCACGAACGCCTCGGCGGCCCCGGCGGTGAGCAGCACCTCGCCCACCGCGCGCCCGTGCCGCGCCGCGACGGCCGCGCGCGCGGCGGACGGGTCGGGATAGGCGGCGAGGTCGGCGACCGACGCCCGGATCCGCTCGGCGAGCCAGGCGGGCGGGGTGCCGGTCCGGACGTTCACGGCGAAGTCGATCAGCCCGCCGCCGACCTCGCTGTCCCCGTGATGACGCAGGTCGATCACGCCGTGCCCCCCGCTCGCCCACGGCGCGCCGGGAAGCCGCCCGCGCGCCCGCTCGGCCCGCGCTTCTGCGGCTCGCTCACGCGGCCTCCCGGTCGTAGTAGAGCAGCGCGTTCACGGCGGCGGCGGCGACGGCCGAGCCGCCCTTCTCCGACACGTTGCTGACCTGCGGCAGCCCGCTGGCCCGCAGCGCCTCCTTGGCCTCGGCCGCGCCGACGAACCCGACCGGGAGCCCGACGACCAGCGCGGGCCGCACGTCCCGGGCGATGATCTCCATGAGGGCGGCGGGCGCGGAGCCGACGGCCCAGATCGCGCCGGGGCCGACCTCGGCGTAGGAGAGCCGGACGGCGGCGGCCTCGCGGGCGATCCCGGCGGCGCGCGCGAGCCGTCCGGCGGCGGGGTCGGCGATGTGGCAGACGGCCGAACGCGCGGTGATGCCCGCGACGACCATGCCCTCGTCGGCGACGACCGGCGCCCCGGCGCGCAGCGCGGCGAGGCCGCGCGCCAGGTGCTCCTCGTGGGTGACGACGTCCACGGCGTACTCCAGGTCGGCGGTGACGTGGATGATCCGCTCGGTGACCGCCCGCCAGAGCGGCGGCATCGGGGTGAGGTCGACACGGGATCGCAGGATCTCGTACGACCGGACCTCGATCGGGTGGGGCTGGCGGACGGTCACGCGGGCTCCTGTCTGGGTCGAAACTGTCATCGGGGCGCGGCTCCGGCGAGGGCGGCGGTGGCGTGCGGGGCCGTCGTCCGGCCGACGAGCAGCACGGCCCGTCCCAGGGTACGAGCGGTGCGCAGGGCCGCGGCCTCGGCGACCGACGGCGTCCCGATGCGGGCGCGGACGCCCTCCGACGGGTGCGGCACGACCACGTCCGCCAGCTCCCCGGCAGCGTGCCCGACGATCGTCCACCCGCGCGCCGCGGCGACCTCGACCAGCGCAGCCGCCGCCGCACGAGCCTCAAGCGTCGCAAGCACCCGCACGTCGCCGGAACGCGCCCCCGCCGCCGCGAGCACCCGGTCCACCAGCGCGCCGACCTCGGCGGCGTCCGCCCGCGAGGACAACCCGACACCGACGACAAGCCCCATCACCGCAACCCACCGACCCTTTCGCCAGCACGCCGCGGCGCGGCGGCCCGGCTTTCGGGCAACTCCGCGTCGCGGGCACCGCGCACGACCGCGAGCCCGCCGAGCGTCTCGACAGGACGCCGCGCCGCCGGGGCCGGGCGTTCGGAGAAGCCCGTGTCGTGGGCGCCGTGGACCACCGCGAGCCCGCCGAGCGTCCCGGCAGGACGCCGGGACGCGGCAGGGCGCTCGGGGAGGCCCGTGTCGTGGGCGGTGTGGACGGGTGCGGTCACCGCAGTCCGCCGAGCGTCTCGACGGGGCGCCGGGTCGTCGGGGCCGGGCGTTCGGGGAGGGCGGTGTCGCGGGTGGCGTGGACGAGCGTGAGGCCGCCGAGTACGACGGATCCCGTGGTGAAGCCCGCTGCGGCGAGGGCGTCCCGGACCGCTTCCGTGCCGTCGGGGGTGGTGATCGCCACGGCGGCGCGGAGGGCGTGGGGGGCGCAGTGGGCGGCCAGGTCGGGGGTGCCGGTGAGGTAGACGGCGTCGGGTTCGGGCAGTGGCGCGAGTACGGCGGGCGGGGCGCCGCGCGCCACGGCGACCTTGACGCGGTGCGCGGCGACGTCGGCGCGGATCGCGTCCCGGGCGGCGCGGTCGGCGGCGACCGCGACGGCCGCCGCGCCGAGCCGGGCGCACTCGACCGCCATCGGGCCGGCGTCGGCGCCGACGTCCCAGACCAGGTCGCCGACGCGCGGGCCGAGCCGGGCCAGCGCGAGCGCGCGGACCTCGGGCGGCGCGGCGGGACGGGCGAACGCGTCCGCGGGCAGCGCCCAGGCCGACGGGCCGTGCGCGCCCGCCAGCCAGGTCGGCGCGTCGAAGCGGCCGAACGGGTCGAGGACGAGCACGACCTGCGGGTCGTTCCACGGCCGGGTGGTGGCCTCGGCGGGCCGGACGCGCTCGATGCGCTCGGCGGGGCCGTCCAGGTCCTCGCAGACGACGAACGTGCGCGGCGTCTGCGGGAACAGCTCGCGCGCCAGCTCGGCCGGTCCCGCGCCGGGGCCGGTGAGGACGGCGACCTTGCGGTGGGCGCGGCAGGCGTTGGCGGCGCGGCGCAGCGCCCCGTCGCGGGCCGACACGACGAGCGCGTCGGCGGCCGGGAGCCCGGCCCGGTCCAGCGCCCGCGCGGCGAGCGCGATCACCGCGACGGCGCCGTTCGGCCGAACATGCCGGTCATGCGGCCGGTCGCGTCCACCAGGACGATCTGGACGGCGGCGATGTCGAGCGTGTCCGCGACGCGGCGGCACACCTCGCGCCCGCAGCGGCCGAGCGCCCCGGACGTCGCCCACTCGGCGGGCGGGGGCGCGTCCAGCGCGGCGGCGATCTCGTCGAGGACGGGTTCGCCGCCCGCCGCGTCCGCCAGCTCGGCGAAGCGGCCGACGACCACGACCGTGTCGAGGCCGTGCGCGGCGGCCTCGCGGGCGGCGGCGGGCAGCGTCGCGGGGTCGGCGTGGACGATCCGGGTCGCGGGCACCTTGGGCAGCAGCGCGCGTGCGGCGTCGCGGGTGCCCTCCCCGGCGCAGAGGACGAGTGCGTTCATCCCGCCGAGCCTGGTCCGGACGGCGCCGCGTCGCCGTCAGGCGCGCCGGGGACGTCGCGGGCCAGGTCGCGCGCGATCAGCCCGAACACCACCTGGTCGTGGTGCGCGCCGTCCGCCGACCGCTCGGCGCCGCGCGCCCGTCCCTCGCGCAGGAACCCGGCGTACTCGGCGACGCGGATCGACGCGTGGTTGGACGTCAGCGCCCGCAGCTCGACCCGGTGCAGGCCGCGCTCGTGCAGCGCCCACCGGACGACGAGCTTCAGCGCCTCGGTGGCGTAGCCGCGCCGCCGCCACGCGGGCCGCATCCCGTAGCCGACCTCGCAGGTGAGGTTGGACCAGTCGACGCGGAACAGCCCGATCGTCCCGGTGAGCGCGCCGGACGCCCGGTCGACGATCGCCAGGTGGACGCCGAGGCCGAGCTTCTGCGGCTGGTGGACGCCGTCCTCGAACCACCAGGCGAGGCGTTCGGCGTCCAGCTCGCGGGGGAAGTTGGGGGGCAGCCAGTCCTCCTCCGCGCGCAGGGCGGCGACGTAGTCCTCCGCGTCGTCCATGGAGAACGGCCGCAGGACGGTCCGCTCCCCCTCCAGCCGCACCGGGTCGCCGAACCGTCCGGTCATCGGGCCTCCTCCACCAGGCGTCGCGCGGACCAGGGCGTCGCGGCCCAGTGCAGGTGCAGGTAGGAGGCGACGCACGCGCCGCGCACGAAGCCCTCCGGTCCCGCCGGGGACCACTGCCACGCACCGCGGGGGCCGTGCGCCGGAGTGGTCCTGGTGCGGTGGAACTCGTGGCCGCGCACCCGTTCGCCGGTCCGGGCGACCACCGAGTCGTTGATCGCCACGGCGGCACGGTAGCCGAGTGCGAGACGCGGCGCCATGACTCCGGAGACATCGGGCAGAACACCGCACATCGGCGCCCCGTCGAGATCGCGGGCGAGGTACAGGAGCCCGGCGCACTCGGCGTAGACGGGCGCCCCGGACGCGGCGAGCGCGGCGACCTCGGCCCGCAGCGGGACGTTCTCCGACAGCTCCGCCGCGTAGACCTCGGGGAAGCCGCCGCCGATGACGAGTCCGCGCGTCCCGGCGGGCAGCTTCTCGTCGCGCAGCGGGTCGAACCGGACGACGTCCGCGCCCGCCCCGGCCAGCAGCTCCTCGTTCTCGGCGTACCCGAACGTGAACGCGGGGCCGCCCGCGACGGCGATCACGGGCCGCTCCCCCGGCGGCGGCGTGCCCGGATCCCAGGCGGCGCCGGTGAGCGGGGGCGCGGTGCGGGCCAGGGCGAGCAGGGCGTCCAGGTCGCAGGAAGCCGCGACCAGCTCCCCGAGGCGCGCCACGGTCGCGACGGCCTCGGCGCTGCGCTCGGCGGCCGGGACGAGCCCGAGGTGCCGCGACGGCTTGGCCACGTCGTCGCGGCGCCGCAGCGCGCCCAGCACCGGCACGCCGAGCGCCTCGACGGCCTCGCGGCACATGGCCTCGTGGGCGTCGGAGCCGACGCGGTTGAGGACCACGCCGCCGAGCCTGATTTCCCCGTAGGACGCGAAGCCGTGGACGAGCGCGGCGACGGACCGTCCGGCCGCCGCCGACGCGTCCACGACCAGCACGACCGGGGCGTCCAGCAGGCGGGCGACGTGCGCGGTGGACGCGAACTCGCCGCCCGAGTCGCCGCCCGGACGGCCCGTCGCGCCGTCGTAGAGGCCCATCACGCCCTCGATCACCGCGACGTCCGCGCCGGCCGCGCCGTGCTTGAGCAGCGGGACGAGCAGGTCCTCGCCCGACAGCCACGCGTCCAGGTTGCGTCCCGGGCGCCCGGCGGCGAGCGCGTGGTAGCCCGGGTCGATGTAGTCCGGGCCGACCTTGTGCGGGGACACCGTCAGGCCCCGCGCGGCGAACGCGGCCATCAGGCCGGTCGCCACCGTCGTCTTGCCGCTGCCCGACGCGGGCGCGGCGACGACCAGCCGTGCTACCACTCGATGCCCTTCTGGCCCTTCTGCCCCGCGTCCATCGGGTGCTTCACCTTGGTCATCTCGGTGACGAGGTCGGCGGCCTCCAGCAGGCGCGGGTCGGCGTCCCGGCCGGTGATCACGACGTGCTGGGCGCCGGGCCGGTCGCGCAGGACGGCCACGACCTCGTCCACGTCGATCCATCCCCATTTCATGGGATAGGTGAACTCGTCCAGCACGTACAGCCGGTAGGTCTCGGCGGCCAGGTCCCGCTTGATCTGCGCCCAGCCCTCACGGGCGTCGGCGGCGTGGTCGTCCTCGCCGCCCGCTTTGCGGATCCAGGACCAGCCCTCGCCCATCTTGTTCCAGACGACCGTCCCGCCCTCGCCGCTGTCCCCGAGGACGCGCAGCGCCGTCTCCTCGCCGACGCGCCACTTCGCGGACTTCACGAACTGGAACACCCCGATCGGCCAGCCCTGGTTCCAGGCGCGCAGCGCGAGCCCGAACGCGGCCGTCGACTTGCCCTTCCCCGGCCCGGTGTGGACGACCAGCAGCGGCCGGTTGCGGCGCTCCCGCGTCGTCAGCCCGTCCTGCGGCACGTACTCCGGCTTCCCCTGCGGCATGATCGCTCCTCCTCTGGCCTCGCCGCCGCGACGCGGCGGCTTCCCTCGCGGACTCCCTCAGGCGGCGCGGTGGGCGCGGACGAGTCCGGCGAGGCTGCCGGCCGCCAGGTCGTCCAGCCGGACGGTCTCCGCGCCGAGCCGGGCGCCGAGCGCGGCGGCCAGGCCGAGCCGCACCGGGCCGGACTCGCAGTCCACGACGACGCACGCGACGCCGTCCAGCAGCGGCGCGGCGGCGGCCGGGTCCGCGCCGGACGTGGCGCGGCCGTCGGTGACGAGCACGAGCAGCGGACGCCGCGCCGGGTCGCGCAGCCGCTCGGCGCGCAGCACCCCGGCGGCGCGGACGAGCCCGGCGGCCAGCGGCGTCCGGCCCCCGGTCGGCAGCCGCTCCAGCCGCCGCGCGCCCGCCTCCACCGACGACGTCGGCGGCAGCGCGACCTCGGCGTCCCGGCCCCGGAACGTGACCAGGCCGACCTTGTCGCGGCGCTGGTAGGCGTCGCGCAGCAGGCTGAGCACGGCGCCCTTGACGGCGGTCATGCGGCGGCGCGCGGCCATCGAGCCGCTCGCGTCCACGACGAACAGGACGAGGTTGCCCTCGCGTCCGTCGCGGACGGCCGCCCGCAGGTCTCCCGGGCGCAGGACCAGCCCGGCGCCCGCGCGGCCCCTCGCGCGCTGGCGCGGCGCGGCGGCGCGCAGCGTGGCGGTCAGGTGGATCCCGGCGGACCCGGGACGGGCGCCGGTCACGCGGCCGTGCGACGTGCGGGCCTTGGACCGGCGTCCCGGCGCGCCCGCGCCGAGGCCCGGGACGGTGAACAGGCGCGGCTTGAACGCCGCCCCCGCCGACACGACGCTCTCGCGCCCGCCGCTCGGCGGCTCGTCCGCCGCGTCCGGCGCCCCGCCCCCGGCGCCCGCACCTGCGCCCTCGCCCGCGCTCGCATTGGCATCTGCGCCCGCACTCGCGTCGGCGCCCTCGGCCGAACCCGCGCCCGCGCCGGAGTTCGCGCCCGTGCCCGCGCCGGCACCCGCGCTCTCGTCCGCGCCGGAGCCGGTGGCATCGTCCGCGCCCGCAGCGTCGCCCGAGCCGGCGCCGTCGCCCGGACCGGCCGCGTCGTCCGCACCGCCGGAGCCGCCGGAGCCGCCGGGGCCGCCGGGGTCGTCGTCGGGCGGGTCGGGATCGGCGTGTTCGTCCAGGATCTCGTCCAGCCGGTCGCGGTCCAGGCCGGGCGCGTCGAACGGGTCGCGGCGGCGCCGGTGCGGCAGCGCGAGCCGCGCGGCGGTCCGGACGTCGTCGGCGGTCACCTCGGTCCGCCCGTTCCAGGCCGCGAGCGCCAGCGCCGCGCGGGCCGTGACGAGGTCGGCGCGCAGCCCGTCCACGTCGAACGCCGCGCACACCGCCGTGATCTGCCGCAGCGCCGCGTCGGTCAGCGCGACGTCCGGCAGCAGCGCGCGGGCGGCGGCGATGCGCCCGGCCAGCTCGGCCTCGGCGGACGCCCACAGCGCGGCGAACGAGCCCGGGTCGTCCTCGAACCGCAGCCGCCGCCGCACGACCTCGGCGCGCTCGGCCGGGTCGCGGGTCGCGGCGACCTCGACGGTCAGCCCGAAGCGGTCCAGGAGCTGCGGGCGCAGCTCGCCCTCCTCGGGGTTCATCGTCCCGACGAGCAGGAACCGCGCCGCGTGCCGCACCGACACGCCCTCGCGCTCGACGTGCGACTCGCCCATCGCGGCGGCGTCCAGCAGCAGGTCGACGAGATGGTCGTGCAGGAGGTTGACCTCGTCCACGTACAGGACGCCCCGGTGCGCGGCGGCCAGCAGTCCCGGCTCGAACGCGGTGACGCCCTCGGTCAGCGCCCGCTCGATGTCGAGGGAGCCGGTCAGCCGGTCCTCGGCCGCGCCGACGGGCAGTTCCACCAGCCGCGCCGGGCGCTCGCCGGCGCCGGAGTGGGGGCCGTCGGGGCAGCGCGGGTCGGGCGCGGACGGGTCGCACGAGAAGCGGCAGCCCGGCACGACCGGCACGGGCGGCAGCAGCGCGGCCAGCGCCCGGACGATCGTGGATTTGGCCGTGCCCTTCTCGCCGCGCACGAGCACACCGCCGACCCGCGGCGACACGGCGTTGACCAGCAGCGCCAGCTTGAGATCGTCCATGCCGACGATCGCGGAGAACGGGTAGCGCGCGTCGCTGGAGGCCATGCCCCACTGTCCTTCCGTCGGGTGTCCACGCCCGTTGGCGGTCCAAGCGGCGGCCGGAGTCTCCTGGCTCCCGGATCACCGTCCGTCCCCGGGCCTTCCGGCGTGTCCGCCGTGGCGTCGAGCGTGGGGACGGGCTCCCCGGTCACAGTTGCGGGACAGCCCCGGATTCGCACCGGGTTCCTCCTGTCCGCCGTCCGCAAGGATCGCACACTCCCGGCGATCTGGACGAAGACGGTCAGGTAATGGCGAACCAGACGGCCTTGCCGGGCTCGGGCTCCCCGATCCGCGCGACGGCCGCCCCGGTGCCCCACCGGCCCCCCGACAGCTCCCGCACGATCGCGAGGCCGCGTCCGCAGTCGCCGGACGTCCAGGAGTAGCCGGGCAGCCGCGCGGACGCGTCCCGGTCGAAGACGGCGCAGTAGACCGTTCCGGACGCGGCGTCGCGGCACAGCCACAGCTCGTGCGGACGGCTCCCGGCCGCGTGCTGGTGGGCGTTGGTGGCCAGCTCGCTGACCATGAGCCGTGCGTCGGCGCGCGCCTCGGCGGGCACGCCGAGCGCGGCCAGCGCCTCCTCCAGGACGGCGCGGGCGTGCCGGGCGCACTCGGGGCCGTCCGGCAGCGGCCACGTCCAGCCGGCGGGCGGAGCGAGGGGGTCGGTGGTCTGGGCTGAGACTTTCACGGGTCGGTCCTCCCGCTCGGGACGCCTTGGGCGGGGGCGCCCCTGGGCAACTCGTCACATTGCGTCCCCGAGCCGTCACGCGACAGCGTCTCGTGAGAATCTCAGCGGCGCAACTGGCTTCGCCAGATTGCTCCACCGAGTTCGTCAATCCCTGCGGATTCCGGCAATCACGTTGTGCGACGCCGCGCTGACGGAAAGACTCGCTAGCCATGACCTACCGGCCTACTGTGCGCGGTCGCCGGCTGGCCCGCGAGCTGCGCAAGCTGCGCGAGGAGCAGCGCCTCACCCTCCAGGACGTGGCGGACCGGCTCGCCTGGTCGCGCGCCACCGTCTCCCGTCTGGAGACCGGCCAGACCCGCCCCAAACCCGACGACATCGCCGCGCTGCTCGACCTGTACGGCGTCCCGAGCCCCGACCGGGACGCGCTGCTCACCCTCGCCCGCGAGGCGGGCCGGCGCGGCTGGTGGACGGCCTACGCCGACGTGTTCGCGGGCAGCTATGTGGCACTGGAGGACGACGCCTCGGAGATCCGCACCTGGGATCCGCAGCTCATCCACGGCCTGCTCCAGACGCAGGACTACTCGCGCGCCGTCATCACGGCGGGCCGCCTGCTCGCCACGCGCGAGCAGATCGAGCGCCGGGTGGACGCCCGCAAGATCCGCCAGGCGATCCTGGACCGGACCGACGCCCCCCGACTGCACATGATCATGGACGAGGGCGCCCTGCGGCGTCCGATCGGCGGGCTCCAGGTGATGGCCGCCCAATTGGACAAACTTGTGAAAATGGGCGAACGGTCCTTTGTCACCGTTCAGGTGCTGCCGTTCTCCACCATGGAACACGCCGGACTTGACGGACGTTTCACCATCCTTTCCTATTCCGACCCCGCCGATCCCGATATCGCCTACGTCGAGGGCACGATGGGCGACGTTTATGTGGAAAGCAGCGCGGAAATAGCGAAGCACAGGGACCGCTTCCGCCGGATCGAGGAGGCGGCCCTCACCCCCGAGGAATCCGCGCACCTCATGATCGAGGCGGCAAGGAGCGGCATGTGACGAAAACGCGGCGCGACACCGGCGGCTGCTGGCGCACCTCCTCCCACAGCGGCAGCGGGGAGCAGTGCGTCGAGGTGGCGGACCTGGCCGGCGGACGGTGCGTCGTCCGCGACTCCAAGGACCCGCAGGGCCCGGCCCTGGTCCTGTCCAGCACCGGCTGGAGCGCGCTGCTGGACTCGGTGCGCGGGGCCTGACCGGCGGCCGTCCGGCGCTTCACGGGGTGGGCGGCGCCACACCGGCGAAGCGGAATGATCGAATGGGAGTCGACGCTGAGAAGGATGCCCGCGGGTCCGCGGGCGCCGCGACTGGAAGAAGGACACCCGATGTCCACGCAGGCCGACGCCGCCCGGCTGCTCGTCCGCATCCTGGAGGCCGAAGGGGTCGAGTACGTCTTCGGCATCCCGGGCGAGGAGAACATCCATTTCGTCGACGCGCTCAACGACTCGTCGATCCGCTATGTCCTCGTCCGGCACGAGCAGGGCGCGGCGTTCATGGCGGAGATCTACGGGCGGCTGACCGGACGGGCCGGCGTCGCCTCGGCCACGCTCGGCCCGGGGGCGATCAACCTGCAGCTCGGCGTCGCCGACGCGACGACCAACAGCACGCCGGTGGTGGCGATCTCGGCGCAGGTCGGTCTGGACCGCATCTACAAGGAGTCGCACCAGGTCATCGACCTCGTGTCGCTGTTCCGCCCGATCACCAAGTGGGCGGACCTGACGCCGACGGCCGAGGCGCTGCCGGAGATGGTCCGCAAGGCGTTCAAGACCGCGCAGACCGAACGGCCGGGCGCGGTGTACCTGGCGATTCCCGAGGACGTCGAGTCCGCGCCCGTCCCGGAGACCCTGAAGCCGCTCGCGGTGAACGTCGTCCGGCCGCAGGAGCCGTCGCCCGCGCAGATCGCCCGCGCCGCCGACGTGATCGCGATGGCGCGGCAGCCGGTCGTGGTGGCCGGGCACGGCGCGACGCGCGCCCACGCGGGCGAGGCGCTGGTGCACTTCGCCGAGACGCTCGGCGTGCCGGTCGCGACGACGTTCAACGGCAAGGGCGTCTTCCCCGACGACCACCGGCTCGCGCTCGGCGCCGTCGGGTTCATGCGGCACGACTACGTGAACTTCGGCCTGGACCGCGCCGACGTGCTCATCACCGTCGGGTACGAGCTGCAGGAGTTCGACCCCGTCAAGATCAACCCCGACGGCGACAAGCAGATCCTGCACATCCACCAGAGCCCCGCCGAGGTGGACGACCACTACACGGTCACGGTCGGCATCCAGGGCGACATCTCCCGGACGCTGCGGCAGCTCGCCGACTCCGTCCACCGCCGGTTCGCGGGCGCCGGGACGGGCGAGAAGATCCGCGAGCTGCTGCGCGCCGAGCTGGAGCAGGGCCGCGCCGAGGACGGCTTCCCGCTGTCGCCGCGCCGGGTCGTCGCCGACATCCGCGCCGCCATGGGACGCGAGGACATCGTGCTCGCCGACACCGGCGCGGTGAAGATGTGGATGGCGCGGATGTACCCGACGTACGAGCCGAACACGCTGCTGGTGTCGAACGGGCTGTCGTCGATGGGGTTCGCGGTGCCGGGCGCGATCGCGGCGAAGCTCGCCCGTCCCGACCGCCGCGTCCTCGCCGCGACCGGGGACGGCGCGTTTCTCATGAACTCGCAGGAGCTGGAGACGGCCGTCCGGGAGAACGTCCCGATCACGGTCCTGATCTGGGAGGACGGCGCCTACGGCCTGATCGGCTGGAAGATGGACCTGGAACTCGGCCGCAGCTCCAACATCGGGTTCGGCAATCCCGACTTCGTCACCTACGCCGAGAGTTTCGGGGCGCGCGGTTATCGGGTGACGTCCGCCGGGGAGTTGCTGCCCACGCTGCGCAAGGCGCTCGCCGACGACGGGGTGTCGGTGGTGACCGTCCCGGTGGACTACCGCGCGAACCTGGAACTGACCGACCGGCTCGGCGAGCTGACCGACCCGTTCTAGGTCCGCGCGGCGCCGCGGGTCAGGCGCGGCAGACGATCTCGCCGTGCGGGACGGTGAACCAGCCGTCGGCGTCGGCCGCCCACTCCTTCCAGCCCGCGTAGATCGCGTCCAGTTCGGCGCGGGTCGCGTGGCCGCCCGCCACGGCCGCCTCGGCGACGTTGGAGTGGACCATCCGTCCGCCCCACGTCTCGCTCCACCACTCGCGCTCCTGCGGCGTGGCGTAGCACCAGGACGAGACGGTCGCGGTGACGTCGGCGAACCCGGCCGCGTGCGCCCAGGCGACCAGGCGGCGGCCCGCGTGCGGCTCGCCGCCGTTACCGCGCGCCACCTTCTCGTAGACGGGGCGCCAGGCGTCCATGCCCGGCGGGTCCGGGTACCAGACCATGCCGCCGAAGTCGGCCTCGCGGGCGGCGACGATCCCGCCCGGCCGGCACACGCGCCGCATCTCGGCCAGCGCCCGCACCGGGTCGGCGATGTGCTGCAGCACCTGGTGGGCGTGGACGACGTCGAACGAGTCGTCCGGGAAGTCCAGCGCGTGGACGTCGCCGACCGCGAACGCGACGTTCGCCGCGCCCTGCTCGCGGGCGTGCGCGGCGGCCCGCTCCAGGACGGCCGCCGCCGCGTCGATCCCGGTGACGCGGGCGACGCGGGCGGCGATGCCGGCGGTGATCGTGCCGGGGCCGCAGCCGACGTCCAGGACCTCCGCGTCCGGCGTCAGGTGCGGCAGCAGGTGGGGGGCGGAGTTCTCGGCGGTGCGCCACTCGTGCGAACTCAGGACGGTCGCGTGGTGGCCGTGGGTGTAGCTGGTCATGACTTCCTCCCGTGGCGTTGCCTGCTCCGCACCCTAGACACGATGACCACTATTTGAGAAGTGAATCTCATTATGTGAGACGTCGGACATGTGCGACGATGTGCGCCATGGACGCGGAGGTCAACGTCAACCGGCCGGTCTCGGCGCGCGTGTGGAACTACTGGCTCGGCGGCAAGGACCACTACGAGGCCGACCGCCGCGCGGGCGAGGAGGTCGCGCGGCACGTGCCCGGCATCGCCGCCGCCGCCCGCGCCGACCGGCAGTTCCTCGGCCGCGTCATGGCGCCGCTCGTGCACGAGGCCGGGATCCGGCAGTTCCTCGACGTCGGGACGGGCCTGCCCACGGCCGACAACACCCACGAGATGGCGCAGCGCCTCGCCCCCGACGCGCGGATCGTCTACGTCGACAACGACCCGCTCGTCCTGTCGCACGCCCGCGCGCTGCTGACCAGCACGCCCGAGGGCGCGACGAGCTACGTGGACGCCGACGCCCGCGACCCCGGGCGGATCCTGGCCGCCGCATCCGCGACGCTGGACCTGGACCGTCCGGTCGCGCTGATGCTGCTCGCGATCCTGCACCTGTTCACCGACGACGCCGAGGCGGCCCGGATCGTCGGGACGCTCGTGGACGCCCTGCCGTCCGGCAGCCACCTCGTCCTCACCCACGCGTGCCTGGACGTCGAGGCCACCCGCACCGCGATGCGCGTGTGGAACGAGTCGGGCACGCCGCACCCGATCCGGGCGCGCGGCGCCGGCCAGATCACCGCCTACTTCGACGGGCTCGAACTCCTCGAACCGGGTGTCGTGTCGTGCTCGCGGTGGCGCCCGCTCCCGAACCGGTGGGGCCTTCCGGACGAGGTCATGACCTTCGGTGGAGTGGCCCGCAAACCCTGACCGCGCCGCTAGGGTGCCGCTGATCATCCTTTCTCGGAGGTGCCCGTGCCGCATATCGACCTCGGCAGCGAACTGCCCGGACTTCCCGCCCTGCTCGCCTACCGGCCGGAGACGGCGGGGCCGCTGCGGGCGCTCGCCGAGGCGCTGCTGCGCGGGCCGGGTCTTCTTTCCACGGGCGAGCGGGAATTGATCGCCGCCTACGTTTCGGAACTGAACGCGTGCGGTTTCTGCGCCGGGTCGCACGGGGCGTGCGCGGCCGAACTCCTGGGCGACGACTCCGTCCTCGGCCAGGTCACGGCCGATCTGGACGCCGCGCCGGTCACGCCCCGGCTCCGCGCGCTGCTGCGCCTGGCCGAGGCCGTCCAGCGCGGCGGGACGGCCGTGACGCCCGAACTCGTCGCGGACGCGAAAACGGCGGGCGCGGCCGACCAGGAGATCCACGACGCGATTCTCATCGCCGCCGCGTTCTGCATGTACAACCGTTATGTGGACGGCCTCGCGACGACGGCCCCGGCCGATCCCGGCGTTTACGCGATGATGGCGCGCGGGCTCGCCACCGGCGGTTATGCCTGACGTTTTTCAGCGGGCGGAATGGCGGGCCTGGATCTCGTCCAGTTCGGCGTGGGTCGGCGGCCGGTGCGCGAGCGGACGGTCCGACGGGGCGATCCCGGCGAGCAGGACGTCCAGGTGCCGCCGCCACGCGTCCGGGTCCACCCCGACGGTCAGCTCGACGATGTGCCGCAGCGACCAGAACAGGACGAGCGCGTCCCCGTCCGCCAGATCGGGCCGGACCGTCCCGGCGTCCTGCGCACGGACGAGCAGTTCCCGCACGATCGACCGGAACTCCCGCCGCTCGGCCGACGGCAGCCCCGCCCACAGCCGCCGCAGGCAGCCCCGGTGCGCGGCCTGGAGTTCGCCCATGCCGCGCAGGAGCGACGCCAGCCCGGTGCCGTCGCGCTCGTCCAGCGCCCGCCGGGCGAGGCCGAGCGAGTCCCGGACGACCTGCGCCACCAGGAACTCGATCAGCGCCTCTTTCGTGGGGAAGCGCCGGTAGACCGTCCCCATGCCGACGCCCGCCCGCGCGGCGATGCTCTCCACGCTGGCGTCCAGGCCCTGTTCGGCGAACAGTTCCCGGGCGGCGGCGACCACCCGTTCGAGGTTGCGGGCGGCGTCGCGGCGGAGCGGACGGGCGTCTGCGGTGACCATGGGGTCAATTATCGGCCGCCGGGACGAGCGTCCCGGCCTCCCGCACCGGTTCGGCGACGGTGGCGCGGCGCGCCTTCGGCACGAGGAGCGTGGTGGCGAGCGCGACGGCCGCCGCCCCCGCCAGGAACCAGAACCCGTGCGTGTACCCGGACTCCCTCGGCAGGCCGCCGACCGCGCCGGACGTGATGATCGACCCGGTCACGGCGGTGCCGATGGACCCGCCGATCGTCCGGATGTTGGCGTTCATGCCGCTCGCGGCACCGGTCTGCGCGGGCGGCACGGCCGTCACGATCAGCGCGGACAGCGCCGAGAACGCGAACCCGATCCCGGCCCCGCACAGCGCGGCGACCAGGTAGATCGTCCAGCGCTCGGCGTGCGCGGTGGCCAGCAGCACCATCGACGGGATCAGCAGCACCGCGCCGAGCGCGAGGACGGCACGCGCCCCGAACCGCAGTCCCAGCCGTCCCGCCGCGAGGCCGCTGAAGAACATCGTGACCGTCATCGGCAGCAGGAACACGCCCGACGCCGTGACGCTCGCGCCGAACCCGTAGCCGGCGGACGGCGGCGTCTGCACGAACGCGGGCAGGAACGCCATGAGCGAGTACAGGCCGAGGCCGAACAGCAGCGCGACGAGGTTCGTCGTCCAGACGGCGGGGAGCCGCATCATGCGCATGTCGATGAGCGGTTCGGCCGAGCGCAGTTCCACCGCGATCCAGGCGGCGGCGAGCAGGACCGCGAGCGCGAGCAGCCCGAGGACGCGGCCGGACGTCCAGCCCCACCGCGAGCCCTCGCTGATCGGGACGAGCAGCGCGACCAGCCAGGCCGACAGCAGCGCGGCGGCGGGCAGGTTGATCCGGCCGGGGGCGCGCACCGGGGACTCGGGGACGAACAGGTGCGTCGCGACCGCGGCGACCGCGATGACGATCAGCGGGAGCCAGAACAGCCAGCGGTAGTCGAGCGTGTTGACGATCGGCCCGGCGACGACGATGCCGAGGCCGCCGCCGACGCCCATGAGCGCCGCCGCCGTCCCGATCGCGCCGGAGACGCGGTCGCGCGGGAACTCGTCGCGGATGATCCCGAAGACCAGGGGCAGCACGCCGCCCCCGACGCCCTGGATCACCCGCGCCGCGATCATGACGCCGATGGACGAGGCGAGCGCCGCCAGCAGCGAGCCCGCCCCGAGCGCGAGCAGCGCGACGAGCAGCATGCGCTCCTTGCCGACGACGTCCCCGATCTTGCCGAGGACGGGCGTCGCGACCGACGCCGACAGCAGGTAGGCCGTCATGACCCAGGTCACCGTGCTCTGCGACGTGTGCAGGTGGTGCTGGATCGTGGGCAGGACGGGCGAGACGAGGGACTGCGACAGGGCGTAGGACAGGATGCCGAGGCAGAGGACGAGGAACGTGGCGCCGGTGCGTGGCCGCCCGGCGCCTGCGGTGTGGGTCAAGGGGGATCCCGGGCTGGGCGGATGGGGTGACCCGGTCAGGCTACGACCGAAGCGGAAGATCAACTCCGCTTCGGGCGGGTGAGACTTCCCACCCGCCCGCTCGGGAATAACGGCGTCAGCGGGCGAGCGCCGGGACGGGCGGAACCGGCGCCGCCTTGGCCGCGCGCGGGATGAGCAGGGCGGCGACCGCCCCGGCCAGCGAGAACACGCCGCTGACGGCCAGCGCGGGCGCGCAGCCGTCGGCGAAGGCCCGCGCGCCGCCGTACCCGCCGTGCGCGGTGAAGACCGCCGCGAGCACCGCGACGCCGAAGACGGCCGCGAGCTGGCGCAGCGTGTTGAAGACGCCGGACGCCGTCCCGATCCGCTGCGGCCCGACCGAGTTGATCACCGCGGTCTGGACGGCGGGCATCGCCATGCTGATCCCCGCACCCGCGATGACCATGGGCGCGACCAGCGCGGGATAGGCCGCGTCCGGGTCCGCGAGCAGGCTCAGCCAGGCCATGCCGACGGCCTGGAGCGTCAGGCCGGTGACGGTGAGCGTCCGCGCGCCGATCCGGTTCACCAGCGCTCCGGCGACGGGCGCGACGACGGTCACCGTGCCCGTCCAGGGCATGAGCTTCAGCCCCGTCTCCATCGGGCCGTCGCCCAGGCTCGTCTGGAAGAACTGCGCGACGAAGAACAGCGAGCCGTACAGCGCCGCGTACATGAGGAACCCGGCGGCGTTCCCGGCGGAGAAGCCGCGCTCGCGCAGCAGCCGCAACGGGACCATCGGCTTGTCGACGCGCAGTTCCCACACGGCGAACGCGGCCGTCAGCAGCACGCCGACCGCCAGCGCGCCGTCCACCTCGGCCGCGTCCCAGCCGACCGTGCCGGAACGGATCAGTCCCCACGCCAGCCCGAGCGCGCCGCCGGTCACCAGCACGACGCCGCCGACGTCGAAGGACGCCCCGGCGCCCCGGCTCTCGGGGACGTCCCGCAGCACCAGCGGGATCACCACCAGGCCGATCGGCACGTTGAGCCAGAAGATCCACTGCCAGGCGAGCCCCTCGGTGACGATCCCGCCGACCACCGGGCCCGCGACCACCGCCAGGCCCGTCACGCCCGCGAACACGCCGAGCGCCCTGGCCCGCCGTTCCGGCGGAAACCCGGTGCCGAGCAGCGCCATCGCGAGCGGCATCACGAGCGCGGCGCCGCTCCCCTGCACCGCGCGGGCGGCGATCAGCCACCCCACGTCCGGCGCCGCCGCGCACGCCGCCGACGCCGCCGTGAACAGGCCGAGCCCCGCCGCGAACATCCGCCGCCGGCCGAACCGGTCGCCGAGCGCGGCGCCCGTCATCAGCAGGACGGCGAAGCTGAGGCTGTAGGCGTTGACCGTCCATTCGAGCTGTTCGACGGTCGCGGCCAGGTCCAGGCGGATCCTGGCCAGCGCGGTCGACACCGCCGTCGCGTCCAGCGCCACCATGAGCGACGCCGTCGCGGTCAGGCCGAGCAGCCTGCCGCTGGTCCTCCGGGCCATAGTTGGCTTCCCTTCATCGGTTGCCGGTACAGACCGGGCCGATGCGGAAATTCGGCGGGCGGCGGCCGACGACTTCTCCCGCCGTCGCCGGTCGGTAGAAGGGGAGGTGCGACTGATGAGAACCGATGAGGACCAGGCGGCGGAGTTCGCCCGGCTGACCGACCCCTTCCGGCGTGAGCTGCTGGCCTACGGCTACCGGATGCTGGGCTCGGTCCACGACGCGGAGGACGTCGTCCAGGAGGTCTACCTGCGCGCGTGGCGGTCGTACGACCGGTTCGAGGGCCGGGCGTCGATACGGACGTGGTTGTACCGCATCGCCACGAACGCCTGCCTGAACGCCCTGGAGCACAGCAGCCGGCGGGTCATGCCGTCCGGCCTCGCGCCGCCGTCGGAGGACCCGGGACGCAGCGGCGTGCGCGCACCCGAGGTCGCCTGGCTCCGGCCGCTCGCCGACCGGCTGCTCGGCGCCGCGCCCGACGACCCGGCGTCCGTCGTGGCCACGCGCGCCGGGCTGCGGCTCGCGCTGATCGCCGCGCTGCAGTACCTGCCCGGACGGCAGCGCGCCGTGGTCATCCTGCGCGACGTCCTGGCCTGGCCCGCCGCCGACGTCGCCGCGATGCTCGGCATGACCGCGACCGGCGTGAACAGCACGCTGCTGCGCGCCCGCGCCCGGCTGTCGCGGCTCGTCCCGGCCGACGACGAGATCGCCGAACCGGCCGAACCCGCGCGCCGCGCGCTCCTCGACCGCTATGTGCGGGCGTTCGAGGCGGTGGACGTTCCGACGCTCACCCGGCTGCTCACCGAGGACGCGTCGTGGGAGATGCCGCCTGTCATTTCGTGGTTCCACGGCCGCACGTCGATCGGACGGCTGCTCCATTCCCGCCTGTCGGCGTCCGGGCCGGGCGGGAACCGGCTCGTGCCCGTCGACGCGAACGGCCAGCCGTCGTTCGCGATGTACCTGCGCGACGAGGACGGCCTGCTCCACGCCCATTCCATCCAGGTGCTGACGCTCGGACCGGACGGCATCACGCACGTCTTCAGCTTCATCGAAGAGGCGCTGTTCGACGACTTCGCCCTGCCGCGCGTCCACTCCTGAACCACGGACAAGTACGGGCCTGTTCGGGTAACCGGTTTCGCGGCGGGAGGGCAGTGACATGACGGTGAGGTAATTGTTACCTAGTTGTCATGTCGATGTTGGAATAGCGCAAAGAGTTCGGGGTGGGTGGGCGTTATATCCGGCTTGCTGGAATGGCGGGGGTTGTGGCGGGGCGGGGAGGGTTCGGGGGTGCCCGTGGTGTCGGGCCACGGGCACCGGGACGTCAGGCCGCCAGGGCCACCCGGCGGCGGTGGTCGGTGTAGCCGGACGGCGTGACCAGCGCTTCCACCACCGACGGCGGGCTCGGCACGAGGGCCGGGCGGGCGGACGGGGCGGTCTCGGTGTAGCCGTTCAGCGCCAGGCCGGACAGTTCGCCGAGCCACGGCTCGACGAGCGTGCGTTCGGCGGGGCCGTGAAATCGCGGGTGGGTCAGATGGAACGTCGTCTCGTTCACTGGCTACCCCTTCCTCCGACACGGGTCGTACCCGGTACCACGCCAGAAAAAAGCTCTCCGAGCCGGTTCCTATTCCGTGGCCTTCGTCTCACCTGCAACTCACGTTATGTCCTGCCACTGACATTTCCGCGCGCCGGAGACGGACGGTGCGCGGATCATGGCGGGGCGTGGCCGGACGGCCCACTGGAGCGGGCGGCGGCGGCCGAGCGGCCGGGGACGGCCGGGCCGGTGAGCGGATTCGGAGTGTCACCGGCCGCCCGCGCCGAGAATGGCGGATCGGCCGCGCGCCGCTCAACGGATTTTCGGGCGCGCCACCGGTCGAGCAGCGGTTCGAGGACGTCCGTCAGCGGCACGGCCAGGCCCGCGTACAGGACGAAGGCCAGGAACAGCAGCGCGGCGGGCACGAAGACGAGGTTCATGAATCCAGGGTGCGCCGACGGCCGCCCCCGCCGCATCGACCCGCCGTCTACCGTTCGGCCCCGCCACGTCATACGAACGGCTGATCCGGGGGTGCGCCCCAGGTCGTAGCCTCGGGACTCGTGACGGAACAGCGCGGGACGCTCGAACGCGTCCACTCGGCGGGCGGCTGCCTGCTGCGCCTCGCGGGCTGGGGCGCGACGGCGCTCGTCCTGCTCGCCTCGGTGGTCCTCCGCCAGACCACCCCCGTCCACCTCGCGGTGGACGCCGTGACGGTGGCCGCGGCGATCGGCGCGCTCGCGTCGCGGAACGTCCTGCGGTGGGCCGCCGGGGCCGCGGCGGCGTCGATCGCAGTGACGCTGCTGGCCGCCGCCACGCACTCCCCGGGGTTCGGCGCGATGGTGTTCCTGGAGGTCTCCTGGCTGCTCGTGCTCGTCGTCCGGGTCGTCTGGAAGGCGCCGCAGCCCCGGCTGCCCGCGCTGACGGCCCTGACCGGCGGCGCGGTGGCGTTCTGCGCCTTCCGCAGCCCCGGCGCGGCGGTCGTGCTGGTCGCCGTCGCGCCGCTCGGCGGGCTGGTCGTGGTGGCGATCGGCACGGGGCTCTACCTGCGAGCCCTGGACGCCCGGCGGGTCCGCGCGCTCGCCGGCGCCCGGCGGGACGAGCGCCTGGAGCTGGCGCGCGACCTGCACGATTTCGTCGCGCACCACGTCACGGGCATCGTCGTGCAGGCGCAGGCGGCCCGGTTCGCGGCCGGGTCCGCGGCCGCGCAGAGCCCCGAGCAGCTCGACCGCATGCTCGCCTCGATCGAGAAGGCGGGCGGGGAGGCGCTGGCGTCGATGCGGCGCATGGTCGGGCTGCTGCGCGACGCGTCCGACGACCCGGCGGGCCTGCGGCCGGTCGGCGGCCTGGACCAGGTCATCGACCTGGTCGAGCGCTGGACGGACCCGCCGGCCTCCCTCATCATCGACCGGAACGTCGGCGCGCCGCCGCCGGAGGTCGCGACGACGCTGCACCGGATCGTCCAGGAAGCTCTGACGAACGTCCGCAAGCACGCCGCCGACGCGACCCACGTCCGCGTCGCGATCACCAGGAGCGGCCCGGACGCCGTCACGATCGAGGTGACCGACGACGGTCAGGGCCGCGGGCGCCTGCTGCCGTCCGGCGGGTTCGGCCTGGCCGGGCTGGACGAGCGGGTCGCGTCCCTCGGCGGGCGGCTGTCGGCGGGGCCGGGTCCGCACGGCGGGTGGCGGGTGGTCGCCGTTCTGCCCATTAGGGATGTCCTGCGAGAATCGCCGGTGTGACGATCCGGGTGCTCATCGCCGACGACCAGGAGATGGTGCGGGCCGGGTTCCGCATGATCATCGACTCGCAGCCGGAGATGACCGTGGTCGGCGACGCGGCCGACGGCGTCCGCGCGGTCGAGCTGGCCCGCGAGCTGCGCCCCGACGTGTGCCTGTTCGACATCCGCATGCCGCGCATGGACGGCCTGGAGGCCACCCGCCTGCTCGCCGGGCCCGGCGTCCCCGACCCGCTGCGGATCGTGATCGTCACGACCTTCGACATGGACGAGTACGTCTACGGCGCGCTGCGCGGCGGCGCGGCCGGCTTCCTGCTGAAGGACAGCGGCCCGGCGCTGCTGGTGGAGGCGGTGCGGGCGGCGGCCGACGGCGCGGCGCTGATCTCCCCCTCGATCACCGTGCGGCTGCTGCAGCGGCTCGCGACGCCGCCCGCCGTGCCCCGGACGCCGCGCGAGAGCCCGACCGACCGGGAGCTGGACGTGGTGCGGCTCGTCGCGCGCGGCCGGACGAACGAGGAGATCGCGGCCGAGCTGTTCGTGTCGCCGTCCACGGTGAAGACGCACCTCGGGAGCGTCCAGCGCAAGCTCGCGGCGCGCAACCGCGTCGAGGTCGCGGCGTGGGCGTGGGAGTCCGGGCTGGCGGGTCGTTAGGTGGCGCCCGAGTCGCTGGCGGGCTTCCCGACGCCGGTGCTCGTACTGTGGATCGTCGCGGCGACGGGGTGGGGCGCGGTCCTCGCGGGGCTGCGCGCGGGCCTGCCCGGCCGGACGCGCGGTCCGGCGGTGTTCGCGCACGTCCTGACGGCCCCGGCGGCGCTGCTGGCGCCGGCCCTGGTCGGGTTCGGCGCGCTGCCGCTGACGGTCGGGGTCGCGGCGGCGTGGTGGGCGCTGGCGCTGACGACGGGCTTCCGGCCGCAGCGGCTGGTGGCGGCGGGCGGGTGGGGACGGCTCGCGTTGTTCCTGGTCGTGGCGGTGCCGGGCGCCGTGGCCGGGACTCATCTCGTCCTCTGACCCGCTTAATCGGACGATGTCCGGTCATGCGTTACGTAGGATCGGGATACGTGCGGGCAAATGCGCCAGGGAGGTGAGGTCATGCCGTGTGCGCTCTGCGGCGACATCATCCCCCGCGAAGTGGTGCGCTGTCCGCACTGCGGCGCCTGGGCCCGGCGCCGGGACTTCCGCGCGGTCGGCGTGGCGGTGTTCCTCCTGCTCGGCTTCAACGCCTTCATCGCGCTCGGGTCGGGGATCAGCCTGCTGCGCGCGGGCGGCCCGCTGCGCGGCGAGACCCACGACACCTATGACCCGGTGAACACCGGGAGGGTCCTCGCGCCGTACGCGGACGTGTTCGTCGTCTGTGCGGTCCTCGCGGGCATGACCGGGCTGCTGTACCTCGGCTGGCTGTGGCGGGCGCACCGGCAGTCGCCCGGACCGCACCGCCACCACCGCGTCTGGGTGGTGTTCGGGTGGGTGTGCCCGGTCGTGAACCTGTGGGTGCCGCCGCGCGTGGTGTACGACGTGTGGGTCAACAGCGGCCGGTACCGGACGACGGAACGCCAGGTGGCGGGCGCGGTCGTGGCGGGCTGGTGGACGTTCCTGCTGTCCGGCGCGCTGCTGGCCCGGCTGTTCGCGGTGGCCGACGTCGAGACGCTCGCCGACGCCCGGTTCGACGTCCACCTCGGCGTCGCGGCGGCGGCGTGCCAGGCGCTCGCCGCCGCGTTCTGCATGGTCACGGTCTTCCAGATCACCCGGCTGCAACTGCTGCGCGGCGACTAGTCCCAGACGGCCGTGAGCGTCCACGCGCCGCCGGACGGCTCGTGCCGCAGCTCGTACACCGCGAGCCCGTCCCCGGCGGACGCCTCGACCCGCCAGTAGTCCAGCCGGACCTCGCCGGCGGGCGGGTCCCGCCACCAGTCCGGCGTGAGGACCCAGTGCTCCAGCACCCGCCGCACCGCGTGGGCGCGGCCCTGCCAGACGAACTCCGACGGCTCCCCGCCGCTCGTCGCGACCGCCACCGGATCGGCGAACACGCGCGTCATCCACTCCCCCCGTCCCTGTCGTGTCATCGCCGCACGGGGGAAGTCATGCGGAACGCTCGAACATGTGTTCGGCAGGCCGAGTCTAGGGAACGCCGCCGCCGGGGAGCAAGGCGGGGTGGGACGAAACATCAGGTCAGAAGGTGTGCGATGGCCTCCGCGGCATGGTCGACGGCGGTCACGTCGGCGTAGCCCCCGCCCGTCCACAGGTACGACCAGCCCGCCCCGGTGGGCATCGCGACGATCATCACCTGCTGCCCGGAGCGCGGCCCGGTGACCGCGAGGACCGACTCCCCCGGCCCCGCCAGGCGCCAGTGCAGCCCGCGCGCACCGACCGCGCGGGCGAGCAGCGCGAGATGACGCCGACGCATCTGCGCCGGTTCTTGGGCACGGGCTACGGACACCGTGATCAGCCGCCTCGGGGTGAAGGTTCGCCGCCGGTCGCCCGGCGACGAGGGGGTGGCGCGCACCGCGCGACCCGGGTCGCGCGGGGCTCAGTCGGCTCATTCTTGCCCGCGCGTAACGTGGCGGTCACGGAACAGAGGGTCACGAGATGCTTACGCGGGCGGCCGACGGGGACGGGTCCGAGCCCGGCGTGATAGACCCACTAAGAAAAAGCGAGCACCGCGCGAAGGAGTCCCTCGATGACCGCCGCCCCCGGTCCCGGTCTGCCCGATCCCGAGGCCGCCGGCACGGTCCCCGCCGCCGGGCTGCGCGAGCGCAAGAAGCAGCGCACCCGGCTCGCGCTCATCGACGCCGCGCTCGACCTGTTCCTGCGCAAGGGCTACGAGGAGACGACGATCGACGAGATCGTCGCGGCCGTCGAGGTGTCCCAGCGGACGTTCTTCCGCTACTTCGCCACCAAGGAGGACGTCGTCACCGCGTTCCTCACCGACTTCGACCAGGTGCTGATCACGGCGGTCCGCGCGCGGCCCGCCGACGAGCGGCCGTTCACCGCGCTGGTCGAGGCGATGCGGGCGATGCTGCGCGCGGTGGCCGAAACCGGCCCGGACGAGACGGGACGGTTCCGCCGCGTCCAGCAGGTCGTGGAGGCCAACCCGTCCCTCATGGCCGCGCAGATGGCCCGGTTCCACGAGACCGAGGAGACGCTGGCGCGGGTCGTCGCCGAGCGCGAGGACGTCGACCCCGGGGACCCGCGGGCGGCGCTGATCGTGGCGTTCCACTCGGCGGCGATCCGGGTCGCGTTCGACCAGTGCGCGCGGCTCGACGTGTGGGACCCGGCGGCCATCGCCCGCCGCATGACCGACCTCGCCGGCATCGCCCGCGAGACCATGCGCGACTGGACCTGAATTCCGATTCCTCCCGGCGCGTACGGGACGGCTATGGTTTCCCCACAGCTCCCCGAGAAACCTCCCAGGACCTCTCCATGACCTCGTACGCACGAGAGAACGACGCGCTCGGCACCGGCGATCCGCGGGAACTCGGCCCGTACCGGCTGCTGTCGCGGCTCGGCCGGGGCGGTATGGGCACCGTCCTGCTCGGCGAGGACGCGGCGGGCCGCCGGGTCGCCGTCAAGGTCATCAACCCCGAGCTGGCCGGGGAGGCGGCGTTCCTGGAGCGGTTCCGGCGCGAGGTCACCGCGGCGCGGCGGGTCCGCCGGTTCTGCACCGCGCCGGTCGTGGACGCCGAACTGGACCGCGAGCCGCTGTACGTCGTCACCGAGTTCATCGACGGGCCGACGCTGGAGCACGCCGTCGCCGAGCGCGGGCCGCTGCCCGGTTCGGACCTGGAGGGCCTCGCGGTCGGCGTCGCGACCGCGCTCGCCGCGATCCACGGAGCCGGGATCGTCCACCGGGATCTGAAGCCCGCGAACGTCCTGCTGTCGTCCACCGGCCCGCGCGTGATCGACTTCGGGATCGCGCGGGCGCTGGACGCGGCGGATGGCCCCACCCGCACCGGCCAGTTCGTCGGCACCCCGAACTACCTGCCGCCCGAGCTGCTGCGCGGCGAACCGGTCACGCCCGCGTCCGACGTGTTCTCCTGGGGCTGCGTCGTCGCGTACGCGGGCACCGGCCGCGCCCCGTTCGACGGCGCGACGATGCCGCAGATCCTGTACCGCGTCGCGCACGAGCCGCCCGCGCTGGACGGCCTGGACCCGGCCCTCCGCGACGTCGTCGCCGCCGCCCTGCACAAGGACCCCCGGCAGCGGCCGACGGTGGACGACCTGCTGAGCCGTCTCGTCGGGCACCCGCGCCCGAACCCCGAGCGGATCGCCGAGACCGTCCAGTCATCGTGGCACGGCCCCGCCTACGACCAGACGATGCAGACCCGCCGCGTCTCCGCCGACCCCACCCGCCACGACCCGCCCCCGCCGCGCGGGTTCCCGGGCAAGCCGCTGGCGCTCGGCGCGGCGGCGGTCGCGCTCGTGCTGGTCGCAGGGATCGGGGCGTGGGCGGCGCTGCGTCCGTCCGGGCCGCCGACCGACACCGCGAGCGTGTTCAGCGACGACTTCAGCCAGACCGCGTCCGGCTGGTCCGGGAGCGCCTACACCCCGCCCGCGCCGGACGAGGGCTATGAGGGCGGCCACTACCGCATCGACCTGAACGACTCCACCGACTCGGCCGTCACCGACTCGCCGATCGACGTCGGCAAGCGCCCGCTGCCCGTCCGCGAGCTGGTCACGGTGAAGGTCGAGGTCACCGGCGGCCCCGACTACGGGCAGTTCGGCGTCTACTGCCGCAGCTCGCAGGGGAAGACGAACCTGCTGCCGTCCTACCGGTTCCTCGTCCGGCGCGACGGCAAGGGGACCGTCCTGCGCAAGGCCACGCCCGACGGCGGCTCCAAGGAGCTGTACTCCTCCGGCGACGCGCCCGGCTACCGGCCCGGCGAGCAGAACACCGTCCAGTTCGCCTGCGAGCAGGACGGCGGCAAGATGCGGCTGCGGGCCTGGCTGAACGGCACGCGCGCGGCGTCCGCGACCGACGACGACCGGATCCTCCCGAACGGGAACGCCGGCCTGACCGTCGCACGCGCGGGACAGTCCAACGCGATGGTGACCGTCCTGTTCGACGACTTCGAGATCTCCGAGATCCACTGACGTCCGCGTGAACGGCCGCCCCGAGGCGATCAGTCCTTGCGGCCGGTGGTGGCGATGGCGACGCCGAGGCCGATCATCATGAGGCCGCCGGTGCCGCCGACGGCCGACAGGCGGCGGGGCGAGCGGGCGAACCAGGCGCGGGCCGTCCCGGCTGCGAGGCCCCACAGGCCGTCGCAGAGCAGCGCGAGCAGGCAGAAGACCAGGCCGAACACGAGCATCTGCGCGGGCACGCCGCCGCGCGCCGGGTCGGCGAACTGGGGCAGGACGGCCGCGAAGAACACGAGCGTCTTCGGGTTCGTGACGCCGACGACGAAGCCCTGCCGCAGGGCCCGCGACGTCCCGACCGGCCCGGCGACCGCGTCGGCGGCCTCGGCGAGGGAGCGCCGGTGCCGGAACGCCTGGACGCCCAGGTACACGATGTAAGCAGCGCCGCACAGCTTCAGGACCGTGAACACGACGAGCGAACGCGCGACGACCGACCCGACACCGAACGCGACGGCTGTGGTGAGGACGAGCGCGCCCAGTTCGTTGCCGACGACGCCGGTCAGGGCGACGCGGCGGCCGTGCGCCAGAGCGCGGCCGACCACGAACAGGACGCTCGGCCCCGGCACCAGGATGATCAGCAGCGCCAGGGCCGAGAAGGCGAGGAGGTTTCCGGGGGCGACCATGACCGGCACCCTAATGACCCGGCTCGCCAGGCAAAACAGGATTTATACCGACGACCGCTCCCGCGCGTCCACCGCGGCCGACGCGACCGAAGGCCGCTCCAGCCGCGCCGACGCCACCGCCGCCGCGAGCCCGCCCGCCCCGAGCAGCGCCGCCACCCACAGCGGCGCCGTATAACCGAGCCCCGCACCGATCGCGGCCCCCGCCAGCGCGGGGCCGACCGTGTTCCCGAGGTTGAACGCCGCCACGTTGGCCGCCGACGCGAGCGTCTGCGCGTCCGAGGCGGTGGCGAGCACCCGCGACTGGAGCGCCGGGATCGTCGCGGACGCCACGACGCCGAACACCGCGAGCGTCACCACGGCCGTCACCTTGCCGTGCGCGGTGACCAGCAGGACGAGCGACGTCACGGCCAGCGCCGCGACCGTCACGTACACGCTGGCCAGCGGCGCGCGGTCGGCGTAGCGTCCGCCGAGCAGCCCGCCCGCGAGCATCCCGACGCCGAGCAGGGTGAGGACGAGCGGCACCGCGCCGGAGGAGAACCCGGTGACGTCCGTCAGCAGCGGCGCGACATAGGTGATCACGGCGAGCGCGGGCGCCCAGCCGAGCGCGGTGGTGAGCAGGACGAGCCAGACCCGTCCGCGCCGGAACGCGCCGAACTCGCCGCGGATCCCGGCCGCCGGACGCGGCGAACGCGGCACGAGCGCGGCGATCCCGGCGAACGCCAGCACGCCGACGACCGCGATCACCCAGAACGTGGCGCGCCAGCCGAACCGCTGCCCGACGGCCGTCCCGAGCGGGACGCCGAGCACGTTGGCGAGGCTCAGCCCGGCGAACATGAGCGCGATGGCGCTGGCGCGCTTCTCCGGCCGCACCAGCCCGGCCGCGACGACCGACCCGACGCCCATGTACGCGCCGTGCGCGAACGACGCGACGATCCGCGCGCCGAGCAGCGCGAGGAACCCCGGCGCCAGCGCGGACAGGACGTGCGCGGCGACGAACAGCCCGACGAGCCCGAGCAGCATCCCCTTGCGGGGCAGCCGGGCGCCGAGGGCGGTGACGAGCGGGGCGCCGACGACCGTCCCGAACGCGTAGCCGGAGACCAGCAGGCCCGCCGCCGGGATGGACGTGTGGAAGTCGGCGGCGAGGTCGGGCAGCAGCCCGGCGATGACGAACTCGGTGGTGCCGATCCCGAACGCGCCGAGCGCGAGGGCCAGCAGGGCGAGGGGCATGACGGTCCTCCGGTAGGATTACCGGCGTACGCCGATAGCGAGCTGAAGCATTAATTGCAGACGCCGACTATCTCAGCACGCAACTAGCGTGCGCGGCAAACGCGCAGGAAGGTGAGCCGTGTCACGTCCGGACGACGCGCGGGCCCGCGGCTGGCGGACGCTCGCCGCGCTCCAGGCCCGCATCGAGGACCGCATCGAACGGTCGCTGCAGGCCGAGCACGGCCTGAGCGTCAACGAGTTCTGCGTGCTCCACCACCTCGCCGGCCCCGACGGGCCGCACACGCGGATGCAGGAACTCGCGGCACGGCTCGTCCTCAGCCAGAGCGCGACGACCCGGCTCGTCACCCGGCTGGAGGAGCGCGGCCTGCTCACCCGCGTCATCTCCGCCGAGGACAGGCGCGGCATCTACGCCCAGGTCACCGACGAGGGACGCGCGCTGGAGCTGCGCGCCGCCCCCACCCACAACGCCGCGCTGGAGGACGCGCTCGCGCAGGCCGCCGACCTGCCCGAGCTGACGCCGCTGGTCCGCGCGCTGGAGTCCCTCGCCGACCTGAAGGTGTGATCAGGCGCCGCGCCCGGTCCGCGCGAGCACCGCGCGGCGGATCTTGCCGGACGACGTGCGCGGCATCTCCGCCATGAACACCACCGAGCGCGGCACCTTGTGCGCGGGCAGCCGGTCCCCCGCGAAGCCGATGAGGTCGTCCTCGGTGGCGCGGGTCGGGGCGGTCGCGTCGTCCAGGACGACGAACGCGCGCAGGTCCCCGTCGGCGTCCGGGACGACCGCGACCTCGACCACCCCGGGGTGCCGCCCGAGCGTCCGCTCGACCTCGACCGGCGCGACCGGCTCGCCGAGCACGGTCACCTGGTCGCGGACGCGGCCGTGGTGGTGGACGAAGCCGTCCTCGTCCACGTGGACGAGATCGCCGGTGAGCAGCCAGCCGTCCGCGCCGAGCACCCGCGCGGTCCGCTCCGGACGGCCCAGGTACTCGCGCGTCACCGACGGCCCCCGCACGTACAGGACGCCGGTCTCGCCGGTCCGCGCGGGACGGCCGTCCACCCGGACCTCGATCTCGAACGGGTCCAGCGGGACGCCGAGCGTGCCGCGCCGCCGCCGGGTGATCGTGTTGGAGATGAACGTGTGCCCCGCCTCGGTGCTGCCGAGGCCGTCCAAAATCGGGCAGCCGAGCGCGTCCTCGACCCGGGCGGCCAGCGACGGCAGCAGCGGCTCCCCCGCCGACAGCGCGGCGCGCAGCGTCCCGAACGCCTCGCGCAGGTCCGCGCCGTCGGCCGCGACGAGCCGCGCGTACAGGGTCGGGACGGTGAACAGCAGCGACGGCCGGTGCGTCCGCGCCTGCTCCAGCAGGCCCGCGACGGTCGGGACGTCCGGCCACAGCACCGCCGACGCGCCCCGGAACATCGGGAAGAAGACCGTCGCGCCGAGCCCGAACGGGTAGCACGCCTTCGCCGGGGACAGCACGACGTCGCTCGACGTCAGCGCGAGCGCGCCGTCGGCGAGCGCCCGCACGTAGCCCTCGGCGTCGCCGTGGCGGTGGACGACGCCCTTCGGCGTGCCGGTCGTCCCGGACGTGTACTGCACGTAGGCGGGCGCGTCCGGCCCGACCGGCTCGGGATCGGGGACGCACGCGGGCTCGTCGGCGAGGTCGTCGCCGGTGATCACGTGCCGTCCGGCGAAGCGCCCGGCCAGGTCGGGCGCGCAGACGACCGTGCGGGGCTCGGCGTCCGCGACGATGTGGGCGTGCTCGTCCGGGCTCTGCTCCGGCCCCGTCGGCACCGCGACCGCACCGAGCCGCAACGTACCGAGCAGCGCGGCAACGAACGCGGGCGAGTCGGGCAGCGCGATGAGGACGCGGTCGCCGGACCGCACCCCGGCGGCGTGCAGCACCCCGGACGCGCGGGCCGCCGCGTCGTGGACGGCGCCGTGGCCGAGCGTTCCGCCGGCCGTCCGGAACAGGGGGCGGTCCCGCCAGCCCCGGGTCTCCGCGCGCCGCGCGAGCGACGCGGCGAGATTGTCGTCCATCCGAGCCTCCTGCATGGAGAGGAGGCTACGCCCGGTATGCGCACCGACACGCGCGGTTCGCGGTTTTTCAGCCCGGCAGAAGTTCCCAGCCGGTGCCGCGCCGGACGAGCAGGTCGCGGACCAGCAGCGTCCCGACCGGGACGTCGCGGCCGGGGGCGGCGTCGTCCTCGCCGCGTCCGTCCGACCAGACCTGCCCGACGGCCCAGCGCAGCTTCTCGACGCCGTCGGGGTGGCCCGTCCCGGACGCGACGAACACGTCCCGCGCGGGCACCGCCACGACCAGGTCGCCCTCCACGTCCTGGGCCAGCTTCTCCAGGAACCCGTCGTCCAGCAGCAGGGCGGCCTCCAGCCCGGCGCCGCCGAGCGTGACCGTGACAGCCCGCACGTCGGGGTACCAGTCGAGCGACAGCTCCTGGCGCCGGTTGCGGAGGTTGACGGTCGCGAGGCGCCACAGGTCCTTCGGCGCGATGCCCATCTCGTCGCAGTGCCGCCGCGCGACGTGCTCGTAGCGGCGGCGGCCGGCGCTCTCGTCGGGCAGCTCGAAGGCGTAGGTGACGTAGAGGTCGCCCGCGAGGTCGTCCCGGACGGGCTCCTCGCCCGGCGGCAGCGGGAACTCCAACTGGACCTCGGCCGGGACCCGCGCCTTCGGCAACGGGACGACGAGATCGGTCCGCTCGGTCACGAGGTTGCTCCTCCCGGGGACGGCGTTTACCAAGTGGATCACGATACCGGGATGCGGCCGTTACCGTGGGTGATGTTCTAGGCGCGTTCCGTGACCGGCCCGCCGGGCGGGACGATCGGCAGTCCTCGCGGCGCGCCGTCCTCGATGAGCCGTCGCAGCGCCGTCGTGTCGAGGTGGTCGGCGATGAGGTCGCCCAGCTTGTCGAGCGTCTCCTCCCTCAGTTCCCGGAACGAGACATCAGGGGCCGGGACGAAATCCCGGTTCGCCGTCTTCGCCACGTCTGCGAGGAAGGCACGGCGGAAGGCGTCGTTCTCCAGCGCGCCGTGCCAGGTCGTGCCCCAGACCGCGCCGCTCCGGCAGCCGTCCAGGAACGGTTCGCCCTGGTGGCCGACGATGCCGTGGTGGATCTCGTACGCCTCGACGTCGTGGCCGTACGCTTCGCCCGTCGGACGGGCCAGCGTCTTGTGCCGGTGGAACGTGACGTCCGCCGGGAGCAGACCGAGGCCGCCGACCTCGCCCTGCTTGGACTCGACGTCGTCGCGGATCGTCCGTGCGAGCATCTGGTAGCCGCCGCAGATGCCGAGGACGGGACGGTTCCGCGCGGCGCGCTTCTCGATCTCGTCCGCCATGCCGCGTGCGCGCAGCCAGGCGAGGTCCTGGACGGTCGCGCGGCTGCCGGGGAGGACGACCAGGTCGGCGTCGGCCAGGTCGCCGGGGCTCGCCGCGTACCGGACGACGACGCCCGGTTCGCAGAGCAGGGCGTCCAGGTCGGTGAAGTTGGAGATGCGCGGGAATCTGACGACCGCGACTCTCAGCGTCTCGTTACCGTGCGGGGCGCGGGCGTCCGGGCGGGGGGCGTCGAGGGCGAGGGTGTCCTCGGAGTCCAGGTAGAGGCCGAGTTGCCACGGGAGGACGCCGAGCGTTGTGCGTCCGGTCAGTGCTTTGAGCTGGTCCAGGCCCGGTTCGAGGAGTTCGCGCGCGCCGCGGAACTTGTTGATGACGAAGCCCGCGATGAGCGCCTGGTCCTGCGGTTCCAGGAGCGCGACCGTCCCGTAGAGGGACGCGAACACGCCGCCCCGGTCGATGTCGCCGACCACGATGACCGGGATGTCCGCCGCGCGGGCCAGGCCCATGTTCACCAGGTCGCCCGCCCTCAGGTTGATCTCGGCGGGGCTGCCTGCGCCTTCGCAGACGACGACGTCGTGTTGCGCGCGGAGTTCGGCCAGGCTGTCGTTGACGATCGTCCGCAGCTCGTCTTTGAACGCGCCGTACTGGAGCGCGTCCACCTCCGCGACCGGACGGCCCTTCACGACGACCTGGCTGCGGCGGTCGCTGCCGGGCTTGAGCAGGACCGGGTTCATGATCGCTCGTGGCTCCGTGCCGGCGGCCTGGGCCTGCATGTACTGGGCGCGTCCGATCTCGGCGCCGTCCGCCGTGACCATCGAGTTCAGCGACATGTTCTGCGCCTTGAACGGGGCGACGCTGACGCCCTGGCGGGCCAGCCAGCGGCAGATTCCCGCCGTGACGACGCTCTTGCCCGCGTCCGAGGTCGTCCCGGCGACGAGGATGGCTCCGCTCATCTGCTGCTCCCGTTCGCCGCCACCGCCGCGGCCACCGCCGCGATGACCGTGACCGTCGCCGACAGCTTCGTCGCGCGGCGGATGTCGCTCGTCTCCGGCGGCCTGCCGTCGCCCAGCTCGGGCCGCTGCTCTCTTCGTCCGTGGTAGACGTTCGCGCCGCCGAGCCTGACGTTGAGTGCGCCCGCGAACGCGGCTTCGCATCGTCCTGCGTTGGGGCTCGGGTGCTTGCCGCCGTCCCTGCGGAGGACGCGCCAGGCGCGCGGTGCGCACGCGACGGTGATCGCTGCGGTGATCCCTGCGGGGACCCAGTTCAGGACGTCGTCCAGCCGCGCGGACGCCCAGCCGAACCGTTCGTACCGCTCGCTGCGGTAGCCGACCATCGCGTCGAGCGTGTTGGCGGCGCGGTAGGCGAGCAGCCCCGGGACGCCCGCGACCGCGCCCCACACGAGCGGGGCGATGGCCGCGTCGGACGTGTTCTCGGCGATGGACTCGACGGTCGCCCGCGCGATTCCCGCTTCGTCCAGATGGCTCGGATCGCGCGCGCAAAGATGGCCGAGCCTGTTCCGGGCCGCTTCGATGTCGTCGCGCTCCAGGTGGGCGGCCATGACGCGCCCTTCGCGGGCGAGCGACGTGCCGCCGAGGACGGCCCAGGTCGCCACCGCGGTGACACCGGCCTTCACGGTTCCATTGCGCGCACTGCGCTCGGCGGCGTACCCGATCGCTGCGGCTGCTCCGACGAGCGTCGCCGTGTAGACGACGCCGTTGGCCCTCTTCTTCGCGTAAAGCCTGCGCTCCAAGGCTTTCGCGGCACGTCCGAAGGCAGCGACAGGGTGCCCTTTGCGTGGATCCCCGAACGCCGCGTCGAGCGCGACGCCCATCAGCAACCCGGCAGCCCTAGGCGAGATGCGCATCAAGGTCCTCCCAGTGGAGGTCGAGCCAGTCCTGAGCACGCCGGATGCGCTCCCCGGCACCGCCGTCCCACATGCGCGCCCACCCGCCGCCGAGCCGCTCCGCACGCCGCCGCATCGCCGCGTACGACCGCTCGAACCGCGCCCTGGCCAGCGGCAACACGTTTCTGCGGTCGTCCCGCCCGAGCCCGTAGGCATCGCAGAACAGCCGAAGCCGCCACCCGGCGTCCGCGTCGTAGAGAACGGTGTCCCGATCAGCGGGATCGGCGAGCGGCGCCCAGTGCCGCGCGGCCGTGACGACGTCATAGAGCCGCGTGGTGGGCCGAGCGAGATCGAAATCGATCAGCGCCACCGGCACCCCGTCCCGGAACACAACGTTCTCCGGGGTCACATCACAGTGCCCGACGAGCTCAGCCGGCCCATCGGCGTTGGACACATCGAGATCGTCCCAGACGGCATCATCCGGCGGCCGATACGCGGCAACGGCATCGTGATACCGCCGCAGCAACCCGGCAACCCCCCGAACCGCCCGCTCGTCCACCGCATAAGCAGGCAACGGCCGATGCGGAACATCACCGTCCACCCACCCGAGCACCTCACGCCCGCGTCCATCGACACCGAGCACCCGAGGCACCCCATCGAACCCGGCACGCTCCAGAAACCTCAGCAGCCCATGAACCGCCGCCGTATGCGCCCCCACAGGCCGCCGCACCGTGTCCCCGACCCGCACCACGCCTTCCGTGACGTCACCCCCGGAAAGCGGCACCTCACCGTCCACCGCCACAGGGATAGACGATAAGACCAAACAACCACCGCACCGACCACGCAAAACCAGTGTGGAGCCGAGACACGCCCGGCCCTACACTGTGACCCGGTGTCCACTTGGACACCGATGCGCCCGTAGCTCAGTTGGATAGAGCACCGGTCTTCTAAACCGACGGTCGCGGGTTCGAATCCTGCCGGGCGCGCTCTAAGATCCCCGTAAGCCAGCCTCCGACCAGCCCGAACACCCCAACCGCCCGAGCACCGGGTATGCGACCAGCCGCCGCCCCACGCAGCCGGAACGCACGGTCCACGGACCATACGCGGAATGATCTCGGCCGCATCCACGCAGCTCAGGCCCCCACCACAACGAGCCCCCGAGCGGTTCCGGCCCCTCCGGCAACGTGGCGATCTTCACCCGCCCAACACGCCCTCCGACGCGCGAGTCCGCACCACCGCCTACGCGCCCCTGCGGGGAAGCGACGACCCGGCCGGGCATTGCAGCAGTTCCGCCATCGGCGTCCGGGCCGGTCGCCGTGAGACGGCCCAGTCCTCAGAACGGTGCGCTGTTCAGGCCAAAGGACCGGGCGCCAGGACGGTGTACTCCTCCAGCCGCATATGAACCTGGGAGGCACGCATCCAAGGAGCCCAAGGATCGCCGTACTCGATGGTGGCGCGCTCAAGCTGCTTCAGTCCGGCAGGCGTGGCTTCGTAGAGCATTCCCGAGACGGCAGCGGGCGCGAAGCGGCTCGCACGCAGGACGACGTGCCCACCCTTCAGATGCGGGCACATCCGAGCCGAACGTTCCACGCAATTCGGGCAGAGCGGCGGATGAGCGGTGAGGACGGGCGCGGGCCAGGGGCCTTCGGCGTTCTGGTACTCCTGCGCCGACAGCATCCACACCGCGTCCTTCCCGCACGGCGTCCCGCACACCTGGCACAGCAACTTGCGCATCGCCAAGCGCTGCCGCAGGTAGTGGACGTTCTTGAACTGCGGACGCCCCACACCGGGGCTGATCCGCATCCGCGCCCACAACACCCCCGCCTGGTCACGGTCGTAGGGAGACTCATCAACGTAGGCGAGACGGCCGTTCCGGATGACGAGCCCGTACGGCGGAGTCACCTCCGACGACCACGCGGTGATGTAAGGCACCACACCCCACCGCGCCGGATTTGCGGCGGGAACGGACTGCTGACGAGCGGACATAGTGAAGGTTCCTTTCTCGAACTTGTTCGAACGACGTCGGCCGCACGAGCTAGGCGAAAGCTCCGACGATTCGTGATGGGAAACCAGGGCGGATCAGCACTCGCCGCACCCCTCGTCCCTGACCCTTCGGGGGGCGCCTTGGGAGCGACGCCACGACCGGGCCGCCTCCACGGCTTGGGACAGATGAACAGCGGTCAGCGCTTCAAGCAGCAACCACCGGTCACCAGATGGCACCATCGCCCACCAATGCCCAGTCGCGTTCCCACGCCAGGCGATCGCTCCTGGAAACCGGCGCCGGATCTCCACGACCGCTGCGGCCACCAATGCAGGCGACCATTCCGGCGACTGCCGACCGAGCCGCCCGGGTCCGTCACGGTGAGGTTCGACCGCAGGAGGCGGCGCTGAGCCAGAGCGCTCGGACTCTGGCAGCCACGCACCGGACTCACGCGACCGCGCGCACCGCGACCCAGCCGGCCCGGCCATCACGGGCGCCTTTCGGCCGTGCACCAGGCGGGCGGCTCGCCGCACCGACCGCACCCATTGGAAAGGCGACGATGCCTGGTCCGGCAACAGCGTGAGCCATCGACCATCACGGCCAAGCGGCCAGTCCGGACTTTCCCACCCCAACGGCCGCACCGGCGTTGCCCCGGCCCGCCGGGTCGCTCCTGCTTCTCGGTCATGACCACCAAGATCCGTCACCAGGCGCAGATGACCCATTCCCAGCCGATATCCCCGAGTGAGATATACGCTCGGTGATGCGCTGCACATGGAGCGAGGGCGAGGGGAACCCGATGGCGGGACGTGCATTCAGCCAGATCGTCATTCCACCGACGCTGTGGGATCACCCGCAGATGATCGGCGCTCTCCAATCGCGCGACATTCGCACGGTTTTCCACCTTTTGCGCCAGTACGCGGGCGCAAGCCAGACCCAGATCGCCATCGCGTGCGGCATGGCGCAAGGCAGAGTCAGCGAGACGATGAAAACGGGCGGACGCCAGATCACCGCGCTGGAGGTCTTCGAGCGGATCGCGGACGGCCTGGACATGCCCGACCACGCCCGCATGACGCTCGGCCTGGCGCCCCGCTCGTTCACCGCGCCGTCCCCCGACGCCACATCCATCACACCAGGCAATGAACTCGTGAGCTTGGTACCGCCCGCGCCCTGGGGTTCCCTGGACGCAGATCCAGACGACGCGGAAGGAGACCCGTTGCGCAGGAGGACGTTCACGAAGCTCGCCGGAGCAGGCGTGTTCACCGCCATCCTGTCCGACCTGCCTGGGGACAGCGCACCACTCGAAGGCGTCGAGGCATTCGCGACCGCGCTGGCCGGATATGACGTCCAGCCACCGGACCGCGACCCCAACGTCCTTAGCCCGGCCCACCTGAGCAACGCTGTCGCGGCAGCGAAACGCAACTACCAGGACTGCCAGTACACGGCAGTCACCAACTCACTACCGCACCTTCTGGCCGACCTCCGCACGGCAACCAGGACACATGACGGCGACGATCGCCTCACACTAGAAGCACTGTCCGCCGAAGCCCACCACGTCGCCGCGAGCATCCTGCTGAAGCTCGGCCACGAAGGACTCGCCTGGATGGCCGCCGACCGCAGCATGCAGGCGGCCCGCAACAGCCAGGACCTGACGACCCTCGGTTCAAGCGCCCGCATTGTCACCCACGCCCTGATGAACGACGGCCATTACGGCGCAGCGACCAAAACCGCCAGCTCGTACGCCGAACACATCGACCGCCAAGCCGAAGATCCCACACCAGACCTCCTATCGGTCTACGGCGCTCTCCTCCTGCGCGGCGCCGTAGCGGCAGGCCAGCGCGGCGACCGCGACACCGCCGCGACCCTGCTCGACGAAGCCCAGAACGCCGGCCGACAACTAGGCGGAGACTTCAACCACCGCTGGACGGCGTTCGGCCCAACGAACGTCCAACTCCACCGGGTGAACATAGCCCTGCAACTAGGCGACGCCGGAACAGCTCTCCACCACGCACGAACCATCAACCTCGACCGCATCGCACTCCGCGAGCGCAAGGCAACCCTTCTCATGGACACGGCCCGCGCACTCACCCAGTGGGGCAAGCACGAGAAGGCCTACGACATGCTCCGCACCGCACACCAACTCGCCCCCGAAGAAGCAGCACGCCCGTCCGCCCACCACATGATGCGAACCCTCTCCGCAACCGCACCCCCAGGCATCAAACGCCAACTCCACGAGTTCACCGCCGAAATCGGAATCCGCCTATGACCACCACCGACCACCCTCGCACCCTCTACATCGTCGTATGTGCAGCAGGCGTCGCAACATACGTAGGAAAACTTGTAGCACTAGCCCAAAACCGCAACTGGAACGTACAGCTAATAGCAACACCCGCAGCCCTGGACCTCATCGATGTCCCAGCCCTAGAAGTCCAAACCGGCCACCCCATCCGAACCCACTACCGCAAGCCATCCGAACCCCGCACACCACGAGCCGACGCGATCATCGTAGCCCCGGCAACCTACAACACCATCAACAAGTGGGCAGCAGGCATCAGCGACACCTACGCCCTAGGCATCCTCGCCGAAGCCCCCAACCTCAACATCCCAGTCGCCGTGCTCCCCTTCGTCAACACAGCAATGTACGCCCGCACGCCCTTCCAACGCAGCGTCGAAGCACTAACCAAAGAGGGCGTCCACATCCTCATAGGGGAAGATGCCTTTCAACCACACCCACCCGGAACTGGCAGCTCCCGCTTCGATACCTACCCCTGGCAGCGTCCACTAGAAGAGATAGAAAGTACATCAGAAGCAAACTGACCACCCAGTCGTCAGCATTCTTTTCAATATACAGGCCCCACCGGCCGCCACAACGCAAACTCTATTCGCCCAAAAGAGCGCCAATCAAATTCAACACCAGCGACAACCGCAACGAACCCATGCCACTGAATCCAACCAGCCCACCTTCCGCATAAAAGTTAGACTTAAATATCATTCTTTATCGATAGCTCCATCAAATGATCAACCAGCTCCCAGACATTGGACCAAGGGTTTTTCTTCACAATGTCACCGGTATCTTGATGGCGCCGATCCAGAATCTTAGCGCGATCCTTGGCTATAACATAGTTACTAGAAAAAGTAACATAATCCACGTGCTTGTCATAATTAGGCAAATGAAGCCTAAGCTTGCGATATGCCGAGTTAGTGGTGAGGTATGCATTGTGCTCCGAGAAATGGAGAAGTAGCCATATCTCAAAGCACGGGTTTGAGATAACTAGGCGCACCCCTTTGCGCATTGCCAGGTCTACCGCCTCTGCGATCTTAGGCTGCGGAATAGGGGCCTCGATATCAAAAACACACCATATTTCATCCTGCTCTTGGATGTCACCTCCGGACACCCTATACGTGCTATCAATGGCATATTCAACCATCGATAGCGGATTGCCCCGCGCAGGAGAAACTAATATCTTAATATTAGGCGAACGAACACTAGAACAGAGTCCACGGAAATAGCCTTTTTCGCTTTGTTCCCCTTCATGATAGATGTAGATCTTCCGTTTGGGCGGCTTCTTTTGGGAGCTTCGATAGAGCGGCCTAGTGCCTCGTGCCATCGGTCTCCTCGCGTTCAGCAAATGCAGAAATCAAAAGAGTATCATCAAAAAATGGAACAGCACCGTATCTCCCCCGGAGATACCCTCGTTGCACATTATCGATACCTTCGCGAACTCGATAATCCGTCAACGGAAATAGATGTGTGGCTCCATCATCGTCCTTTTCTGCAAACCAGACTTGGTCTCGACGGAGTCGACATGGCGCGTTTTTTCCGAGCAAAGTTGTGTCATGACTATTGAAAATAAGCTGCGCTCCATTTTTGTTTGTGATCGGATCTTGAAAAAGACGAACCAGCTCTGCACTCAACGTTGAGTGCAACCGAGCATCTAGCTCATCGACAACGAGGATCCGTCCCTGCTTAAGAGACTGCAAAATCGGTCCCGTCAAAGAAAGCCACGTACGAGTTCCGGTCGATTCATGACCAAATGGCAGGCCTTTTATGCCATCACTTGTTTTATGCTTAACTTCGATATCGGGCGTGAGGTAATTTTCAGGATCAACTTCACCCTCGTCAACGCCCAGCATATCAAGCATTGCCTTGAACCGATCAATCATTTCCGGCGTGACCTCAGGTTTAGAGACACTCATATCAACAACACCGAGGTCCGCAAATGAAAGCAGATCGATAACGGCACCACGGTCATGCCTTTCCATATAATGCAGCGTAAAATCGAGCCGTTGCTTTTCGTTGCTAGAAGACGCATATCGAATGCGATCAAACCAGCGGTAGACCGGCTGCAGGGCCTCGAAGTTATTGGCCGCCGCAGCGGAAAGGAAAAGGCTATTGCGCCGGACACTTTTTTCGACTAGCTTTTTGGGCCCAACAAGAGTGGATCCAAAAGATATTGGAGATCCAGATTTTCGGACATACAACGTCCGCCGCCTACGTTCTGGATAAGAAAACAGCCATTCTTCAATAATTTCCTCATCCGAGCATACGAACCCATAGTTATACCTCACTCCAGAAACGATGAAATCGGCTTCGTATTCACTTGGCCTTTCGGACACTTCGCCATCCAACAAAAAAGGTCGGCGAGAAATCGGCTTATCTGGCAGCCATTTCTGATGGGAGGTCACAACACACCAACGCATATACGCGAGGGCGTCGACAGTGTTCGATTTCCCCGATGCGTTAGGTCCAAATATGCCCACTACCGGCAATGCGGACATATTTTCCGTCTGGGGAATTTTTCCTAGAGCGAGATCAGGATGGTTGTCGATCGCCACCATGCTGAGCTCCTGCCGATCACGCATAGATGCGTGATTCGTTGCCGCGAACCTCAGCAGCATGGACCTTCCTCCCCTCAAGCTCGAGACGGTGCAACACTGATAGTGTAAGCGTTTCACCTGGCGAAGCGTCAACATCCGACGCTACGTGGCTTGAAAGTAGGCGGTGAGGCTCCCCGGTTCGGCCACCTGAGCCGCTACAGGACGCCAACAGTCCGTTAACAGAGCGTAGATGACCGCTGCCCTCTTCCGATCAACACTCTGCTGTGCAGGGCAGGAATTCGGCTACTTCCGACCAAAGCGGCGGCGCGTCGCAGCATCAGGCCCCGGCTCGGCTGGTCGGTGCTGCGACTTAGATGCCACCGACGACTCACGGCAGGATAGCCCCGCCAGCGCCTTCATCTCCGCCACAACGAGTAGTCACATTTTACGCGGTGGCGTGGGGGTGGGTGTTGAAGCGGGACTGGAGGTCTTTGTCTAGTTCGGGGAAGTCTCGGTCTTTGGTTTCGGGGATGTAGCGGGCGGTAAACAGGAGGCCTAGAGCGGCGATCGCGGCGAAGATCCAGAACGTCTCGCCTTGGCCGATGACGTTCGCTATCGGGAGGAAGACCAGGCTTACGGCGAAGTTGGCTGCCCAGTTCGTGGCTGTGCAGGCTGCGGAGCCTGTTGCGCGGGATGTAGGTGGGAAGATTTCGCCGATGAGGGTCCAGAAGACTGGGCCTACGCCGCCTGCGTAGCCGGCTATGTAGAGGACCATGGCGAGGAGCGTTAGGACGGACGGCCAGTCTGCGATGAAGGCCAGGCCGAGCAGGGCCATCATGACGGTCATCACCGCGAACGAGACGAGCAGGAGCTCGCGGCGGCCCAGGCGGTCGATCAGGCGGATCGCCAGGACGGTCATCGCGAGGTTGATAACGCCGATCGCGATCGAGTAGACGATCGAGTTGGACGCGGTCAGGCCGGTCTTCTCGATGATCGTCGGGGCGTAGTAGATGATCGTGTTGACGCCGCTGAGCTGCTGCGCGGCGGCCAGGACCAGGCCGACGATCAGCGCGGGGCGGACGTGGCGGGTCAGCAGGGAGCGCCAGCCCGTCCCGGATGAGTCCTGTGAGCGTTGTTGGTCGCGGTGTTCTATCAGGCGGTCTGCGGTGGGCTCGTCGCTGACGCGGGCGATCACCGCGCGTGCTTGTTTGCGGCGGTCGTGAGACAGGAGCCATTCGGGGGATTCTGGGAGGATCCACACCGCTGAGACGACCATGACCAGCGCGGGAATCGCGCCTACCGCGATCATCGCGCGCCAGTTGCCGCCGCTGGCGAAGGCGAGGTTAACCAGGTAGGCGATCAGGATTCCGATCGTGATGAGCATCTGGTTGAGGGTGAGGAGACGGCCTCGGATCTCCTTCGGTGCGATCTCCGAGAGGTACGGGGGGACGGTCGCCGACGCTGCTCCGACTGCAAGGCCGAGTACTA
Source organism: Actinomadura rubteroloni (assembly GCF_002911665.1). NCBI lineage: Bacteria > Bacillati > Actinomycetota > Actinomycetes > Streptosporangiales > Thermomonosporaceae > Actinomadura > Actinomadura rubteroloni. The sequence continues at coordinate 2,338,297 of NZ_MTBP01000001.1, read as the reverse complement.
GGCGCGCGGCGAGCAGCATCACGTAGCCCGTCGATGCGACGGCGATGGCCGTGCCGACGAGGAAGACGGCTCCTTCGAGGCAGAAGATCCAACGGCGTCCTATGCGGTCGGCTAGTCGTCCGGACGCCAGTGCGCCCACCATCGCGCCTAGGACCAGCACGCTCACCACGCTGCCCTGTTGGAACGAGTTCAGGTGGAAGTCGGTCCTGATGTAGAGGAGCGCGCCGGAGATGACTCCGGTGTCGAAGCCGAACAGGAAGCCGCCCACCGCGATCAGTACCGCGTGCCGCCAGATCATGCGGCGGCCCCGGTCCGAGATGGCGGCGAGTACTCCCCCGTCGATCGGTGCGCTGGAGTAGCCCTGCAATGTCACGCCCTCCTCGGGTGCGCGGACGTCACGACCGCAGGTCCACGACGACCTTGATGTCGTCGGGCTCGCGGCGCAGGCCGTCGGAGAACGCCTCCATCGGGACGCGCCGGGTGATCAGGCGGTCCAGCCAGCCGGCGTCGGCCTTGGCGAGCGCGTCGGCCGCCTGCTGGAAGTTGCGGCGTGCGGCGTTGACCGAGCCGAATATGACCGTGTTGTCCAGGACGAGGCCCTTGTTGATCGCATCGGCGGGGACGGGGACCTTCCGTTGCCCGGACGAGATGCCGGTCAGGCAGATCACCGCGTCCGGGGCGACGATCTCGGTGAGCTGGAAGAGGAGTGGGCCGTGTCCGGTGCACTCGATGACGACGTCGGGGCGGACGCCGATGTCGCGGACGTCCGCCGTATGGAACGTTCCGCCGAGGTCTTGGACGAGTGCGCGCTTGGCGGCGCTCTCCTTGTTGTCCACGACATGGACCTCCAGCCCGCGCTGGACCGCCATGAGCGCCGCGAACAGCCCGATGGTGCCCGCGCCGGTCACCAGGACGACCTCGGGACGCCACGACGTACGCGTGAGGAACCGATCGGTCTGCTCCCACGCCTTGGCGATCACCGTGGCGGGCTCCAGCAGGACGCCGTTGTCCCCAAGCGCTGGGTCCAGCTTGACGGCGTACCGATCTTCGGTCAGCCAGAGTTGGGCGCCGAAGCCGTCCAGTTCCTTGATGCCGCGTTCGGTGTACCGGCCGTTGCGGCAGAAGTCCGCTTCGTCGTGCGCGCACGGCACGCACGGCACCGGATCGGGCCGCCGCACGACGCCGACGACGAGATCACCTTCCGCGAATCCGCTGGTGGGGTCCGCCGCGACGACCGTGCCGAGCGACTCGTGCCCGATGATCAACCGGTCTCGACCCGGCGGCGTCCAGCCGTAACCGTCGCTCTCGACGATGTCGTTGTCCGTGCCGCAGATGCCGAGCAGCCGCCCCTCCACCAGCAGGTCGCCCGGACCGGGCACGGGATCGGGCAGTTCCTCCACGCGGACCTGGTCGGGACGTCCGGGGACTACGGTGAGCGCCTTCATCTGTGTCGTCTCCTCGTAGCCGCCGGTCCGTCTCGACTGGACTGCCCCGGCGACCGCCCGGCAACACCGTCCGTTGGCCGATCACGGACGAACCTTGGAGATTCAGTGAAATCCGACGGCCTGAGAGCTTGATCACCATCACCCGTTCAGCCCTTGTCGGGAAGCGGTCGAGGGGAGTACCTGTTGCTGCGCGTCCGGTGTTCTCCGGTTGCGGAACGGACGGGCTCGGTCGTCACGGCTGGGGCGAGTGGATGCTGTTGAGACGTGGCGCGGCCGTCGCGCCGGAAGTCCGGCGGGCGCTGGATCGGGTCCAAGAAATCACCTCTTATCGAACGCTTCTGGTCGCGGAGCATGACGCGCACACGGCCGTCAGCCGGGGCGTCGGAAATTGCGAGGCCGTATACTTCGCTCTTGACACCGGCGGCGAGATCCTTGCGACTCCCTCGGGAATTTACCGTCGGCCCGAGCCTGAACGGCCGTGGATCAAGAGTGCCCCGGCTGACCTGCGAGGTCTCTTCCTCAGTTGGTCGGCGCTCACGCCATGGCTCGCCGATCTCTGCACTGTGCGCGGCATCATCATGGATGAGCGGGACGGCGGGCGCTTCGTCCGGCACACGCTTGAGTTGAAGGAGCAGCATCGGCCGAGTGGTCCGGCGGCTGTCCACCATGGTGACGTCTTGCGCCACGTTGGGGCGCGGCGCATGTCGTTCGACTTCTGGTTCTCCGAGTTCGGCGAGTTCACCGCGCTGCAGGTCTCTTACCGGACGTTGCGCATGCTCCGATCGCGCGGGTATCCGACGGTTGTACGGCAGACGTGGTGGGATTTCGATCAGCCTGTCACAATGCCGGAATGGCCGTGAGTGAGGCGACCCTCTTCGTTTGCGCTACGTGTGAGGCTGTGCTCACGGCTCCGCTGGTTGAAGTTGCGCTGCCTGTTCATGTGAATCAGTCGTATTACCACGAGCTCTATCCGCCGCTCATGGAGCCGGGGACGTACGCGGTGGTCGATGAGCCGTCCGGGCCACCGTGGCGACGCTGGGACGACGTCGGAGCTGATGCGGCGGAAAAGCGTGGTTATTACGCGCCTGTGTATTCGCTGTCGTTCGGTCCGGCCGGGGTTGTCGTCATCGCGCCCGGGGACGTGCGCGGCACTGTCCTGGTCCCCGGCCGGGTGGGCGGCTACTGCATCGGGTTGGACGGACGCGATGGACCCAATCTCGCATGTCAGCAGTGCGGGCGGCCTGTCGCGACTCGTATCGACGACTGTTCGTACTGGCAGAGCGTGCGTCTGGATCCGCGGGCCGTCCACCCGTGTCCTGGCGGGCCGGGCCAGAGAGTGCTCGGTTGGGACGAGTTGCCGGCGACGCCTCCCGTCGAGCCGAACGGGGCGTGGAGTTCGGTGTGGGCTGCGGCGGTCGGGGACGCGCTGGCGCGTGTCGTGGCCGTATCGGGCGGTGCGCGGATCGGCTTGCCGGAAGCATCCGTCGCCGCCGTGTTCGGGCGGGCGCTGGATGTGCTTCTTCCTCCCGGTGATATTGCGGCCGACCTCTTTCTCGTCGGCCCCGGGGTCGCCGAGCGCGGAGACGGGATCGCGCTGGTCCCCCGGCATCCGCAGACCGGGGAGATCTGGCCGTGCGGTGCGCGAGCGGTGGTGCCGCTGGCCTCCGATGTGTGGGTTCATCTGGCCTTCGACCGGCCTCGGCGGCTGCCGGTGCCGCAGGACGTCCGCCGCGACGATCCGGCGCCGCTCCTGCCTGATCGTCCCTTCTCGGCCGATCGAAAGATCTTCCTTGCGACGCTGGCACGGCTGCCGGCCGTCCGCGAGCCCTGGTTGCGCGAGATCTACGACCGCGTTGGCAACTTCCCGCTCCCGCCGCTCTGAGCGCCGTCTCGGCCGACCCATCGACTTAGCCAGTGTTCACTGGCAAGCTTTGCGGCGCGTCCCTGACCGGGTTCGGAGGAGAAGCCATGATCCGTCGGTGTCTCGCCTGTGGGTTCGTGCCGTCCGCCGTCCTGGTCCTCGCGCTCGCTCGGCCTGCGGCGGCTGATGCGGGCGGGTGGCAGGACGTTCCCACGCCGCTCACCGAGGTCGGCGCGCCGTTTCCGGTCGGTGTCGCCGCTGTCGGGCCGCGGCTTGCGTGGGCGGTGGGGATGGAGGCGAGTCGGCCGCTGTTACTTCGCTGGGACGGTGCCGCTTGGACGAGAGAAGCCCTGCCCGGGACGCTGCCGTTCGGTTCGCTCAACGTCGTTGCGGCGGCTGGGCCGCGCAACGCGTGGGTGATCGGGGGGCCGCATCTTGATCCGCTGCAGTCCGCCTATCACTGGGACGGCACGGCTTGGCGGGCCGTGGAGTTCCCCGTCAACTTCTGGGCGTCGTCCCTGTCCGCCGGACGCGACGGCTCTGCCTGGGCGACCGCCCGCAACACGAGCACCAATGAGAGCCAGCTCGTTCGGTACGGCGACGGTCGGTGGACCAGAGTCGACGTCCCCCTGCCCGAAGCCGACGCAGTCGGTGGTCCGTCGTGGCGTCCGGGATCGGTCGCGGTCCTGTCGGCCGAGGACGTGTGGCTCGGCGGGATGAACGAGCGCGACGGGCGGATCCCGTTCGTCCTGCACTGGGACGGCCGGGCCTGGCGGGACATGCGCGTCCCCCGGTCCCCCTCGGGCTTCGTCAGCCGTGTCCTCGCCGTCTCGGCCCGGAGCGTCTGGGCCTACCGCACCGACGCGATGACCGAGACCGAACGGACCTTGCTGCACTGGAACGGACGGGCCTGGACCGAGATCACCGTCCCAAGCGGCATCGAGACCGGCGGCGTCATGAGCGACGACGGGCGGGGCGGCGTGTGGCTCGGCGTCGTCGACCGTTCGCAGACCCGCACGACGTATGCGCACTACCGGGCCGGGACGTGGACGATCGAGCGCGGGCCCGCGCGGTCCGTCTACTCAGCGGCCTCCGCGCTCGCGCGGGTGCCGGGGACGCGGACGGTGCTGGCGGTTGGGATGTCTGAATACGTCCCGATCGCCGAGCGGTTCGCGGCCGGACGGCGCTAGCACGCCGGGGACGGGTATCGTGGCGGGCTTCCCGGCCCGTCGAGAGGGATGCCGCCGGACCGGTAGATTGCGAGCCGGTCTTCTTTGCCCGGTTTTCACGGCCCTCTTAGGTGGGCGGTGGCAGGGTGTGACCGGTGTGGTGTCGTCGATCCCGGAGCGAGTGAGGAAACATGTCTGAGGATGGCAAGCCCCGGGGCGAGCCCGCGGTCAAGGCCAAGCTCCCGAACGCCAAGAGCCTCCGCAGCCCCGAGTTCACGCCGCACGGCATCAGCGCGGGGCGCAAGGGCGGCGGTCCCCGGCCGTCCGGGCTGACGGCGGCGCAGGCGCGCAAGCGCAAGCGGCTCGGGATCCTGGCGGCCGTGGTCGTCGTCCTCGTCGTGGCGGGCGGCATCACCTACCTCGTCACCCGGCCGGGGCCGGAGATCAAGGTCACCGGCGCGTTCGGCAAGAAGCCCTCGGTGAAGATCCCCGCCGGGCTGGAGCCCGCGAAGAAGCTGTCGACCAGCACCCCGATCAAGGGCAGCGGGACGAAGGCCGCGAGCGGTTCGGCCGTGTACGGGCGCTACACCTTCTACCAGTGGACCAAGGGCACGGGCGACGACGCCAAGAAGAAGAGCACCAGCAAGGAGATCGACAGCTCGTTCTCCGCGACGGCACAGCAGATCCGTCCGCTCGTCATCGGCAAGACCGGTGTGAAGGGCGTGGACGAGGGGCTCGTCGGCCAGACGGCGGGCAGCCGCGTCGTCCTGGAGATCCCGCCGGGCAAGGGCTTCGGGTCGCAGGGCGAGCAGATGGGCATCGCGGCGACCGACTCGATCGTCTTCGTCGTGGACATCCTCGGCGTGTACCCGAAGGGCATGGGGCCGTCCGGGACGGCGCAGGAGCAGAAGGACAAGAACCTGCCGTCCGTCGCGGCCGGCAAGCCGGGCGAGGCGCCCAAGGTGACGATGCCGAAGACGGACGCGCCGTCCAAGCTTCAGGTCGAGACGATCGTCCAGGGCACCGGGAAGGCGCTCGCGAAGAACGACAACGCGGTCGTCCAGTACCAGGGGCAGCTCTGGCGGGACGGCAAGGTGTTCGACTCCAGCTTCACCAACGGCGTCCCGGCGCTGTTCCCGATCGGCGTGAAGGCGACCGTGCCGGGCTTCGACAAGGGGCTCACCGGTCAGAAGGTCGGGAGCCGCGTGCTGCTCGTCCTGCCGCCGAGCGAGGGCTACGGCAAGAACGGGAACCCGCAGGCCGGGATCAAGGGGACGGACACGCTCGTCTTCGTCGTGGACATCCTGGGCACCATCTCCACTTGATTTTGGACATCTAGCAACACATCGGACGGCGGGTCTCCTGGGAACGGGGGTCCCGCCGTCCCGCGTTGGACGGTCGGAGTCCGGCCGGGAGTCAACCCCCGCGCGCCTCCGTCCGTCCCTTCTAGGGAGCCCCGGGAGAGAGCAATGGACCGGCCTGGAGCGTCGGCCTCCTCGGGTATCGTCGGTAACGGAACAATCACGGGGGGCTTGTGAGCGAGAGCGGTAAGAGCCCGGAGGGCGCAGTGCCCGCCGGGCGGCCGGACGGTGCCGACGGCGTCGAGGAGGACCCGGCCGCGACGCCGGCGGACGACGCCGACACCGCCACCCCCGAGCCACCGGACGACCCGCAGGACGCGACGCGCGCCGAGGCCGTGCCCGACGAGCCGGAGAACGCACCCGCCGAGGCCGTCGTCGCGGACGAGCCCGACATGGGCGCGCCCGCCGAACCGCAGGACGCGACGCGTGCCGAGGCCGTGCCCGACGAAGCACCCGCCGACGCGACGCGCACGGAAGCCGTCATCGCGGATGAGCCGGACGGCGAAGACGCGGAGGACACCGCGCCCCTCAAGGCCGCCGTCGCGGACGAGCCCGGCGAAGGCGCGACCGCCGACACGGGCGACGCGACCGCTGAGGCGGACGAACCGCAGGACGCGTCCGCCGACGCGACGCGGGCGGAGGCCGTCGTCGCGGACGAGCCCGAGGCGTCCGGCGATGCCGAGGAGGCGCCTGCCGACGCCACGGGCGTCGAGGCCGTCGTGCCCGACCAGGCGGAGGCGCCCGCCGACGCCGCACGCGCTGAGGCCGTGACGCCTGACGATGCGGACGTGCCTGCTGACGCGACAGGTGCCGAGGCCGTTGCGCCTGACAAGGCGGACGGCCCTGCCGACGCGACGCGGGCCGAAACCGTTGTGCCCGATGAAGCCGAAACACCCGCTGACGCGACGCGGGCCGAGACCGTTGTGCCTGATGAAGCCGAAGCGCCTGCCGATGCGACGCGGGCCGAGACCGTTGTGCCCGATGAGGCCGAAGCTCCCGCTGACGCGACGCGGGCTGAGGCGGTCGTGGCCCCGGCGGACGCCACGCGCGTGGATCGTGTCGTCACCGACGACGATCTCGCGGACGACGCGACGGCCGCGCTGGGCGCCGAGGGCGCGCAGGCCGCGCCGCCGACGATCCTGCCGCCCGACGGCGGCGACGGCGGGAGTGGCGACGAGCCGCCGGGGGGCGGCGCGAGCCCGGACAAGAAGCGGCACGGCAAGCGTGTCCGGTACGCGCGCCGCGCCGCGCTGGCCCTGCTCGGCCTGGTCGTGCTCGTCGTCGGCGGGTTCGTGGTGGCGTACATGCTGACGCCCGTCCCGTCCCCGCAGGAGGCGGCGATCGCGCAGGGCCCGACCTTCTACTACTCCGACGGCAAGACGGTCATCGCGAAGACGGGCGTCAACCGCGAGGCCGTCACGATGGACCAGATTCCGAAGAGCATGCGGGACGCGGTCATCGCCGCCGAGAACCGGAGCTTCTACACCGATCCGGGCGTTTCGCCGTCCGGGACGGTCCGGGCGTTCTGGTCCACCGCGACGGGCGAGCAGCTCCAGGGCGGGTCGACGATCACGCAGCAGATGGTCCGCAACTACTACGGCGGCATCGGCAAGGAGCGGTCCGTCACCCGCAAGCTCAAGGAGATCATGGTCGCGTTGAAGGTCGGCCGGGAGAAGCCCAAGGACTGGATCCTGGAGCAGTACCTCAACACGATCTTCTTCGGCCGGGACGCGTACGGCGTCCAGGCGGCGGCGCACGCGTACTACGGCAAGGACGTCAAGGACCTGACCCCCGCCGAGTCCGCCTACCTGGCCGCCGCGATCCAGCAGCCGAGCAACTTCGCCGACCCGACGGGCCAGAACCGCGTCTACGCCGAGCAGCGCTGGCGCGCGGTCATCAACAACATGGTCCGCGACAAGGCGCTGGACGCGAACCAGGCGGCGGCCCTGCGCTTCCCCGCGCCCCAGAAGCAGCGGATCACCGACGTCCTGAAGGGCCAGAAGGGCTACATGGTCAATGTGGCCAAGAAGGAGCTGATGGAGCGCCGGGGCTACAGCGAGGACGAGATCAACCGCGCCGGGCTGAAGATCACGACGACGTTCGACAAGCGGCTGATGGACCAGCTCCGGCAGACGGTGACGGCGAACCTCCCGTCCGGGATGAACAAGAAGATCCGGACGGCCGTCGTGTCGGTGGACCCGGCGACCGGCCAGGTCGTCGCGTTCTACGGCGGACGCAACTATCTGGACGAGCCGCTGAGCAGCGCGTTCGGCGACTGGGGCCAGGTCGGCTCGGGATTCAAGCCGATCGCGCTGGCCGCCGCGCTGAACGACGGCAGATCCCTCACGACGTCCTATGACGGCAGCTCGCCGCAGTATTTCAACCGCACACCGATCCACAACGACAGCAACGAGAACTTCGGCATGGTCAACCTCGTGACCGCCACGGAGCACTCGATCAACACGGCGTACGTCAACCTCGGCCGCGACATCGGCAACCAGAAGATCGCGAAGATGGCCGAGAAGATGGGCGTCCCGGCCGACCAGATGAGCGCGGCGCAGCGGGCGTCGGCGGTGTTCCCGCTCGGTGTGATCTCCGAGCACCCGGTGCAGCAGGCGGGTGTGTACGCGACGTTCGCGGCCGAGGGCGAGCACCGGACGCCGTACGTCGTGAAGGCCGTCCGGGACAACGACGGCCGCTCCCGGACGTTCACCGAGAAGGCCACCCGCGCGTTCAGCGCGCAGGTCGCGCGGGACGCGACGTACGCGATGCAGCAGGTCGTCCAGGGCGGCACCGGGACGGCCGCCCAGCTCCCCGACCGGGACGTCGCGGGCAAGACGGGCACGACCGACGCGGGCGCGGCCATCTGGTTCAACGGTTACATCCCGCAGATGGCGACGACGGTCGCGATGTTCCGGTCCGACGGGAAGCCGCTCGTCATCCCCGGCTACGGGTCGTACGGCGGGCAGCTACCCGCACAGATCTGGAGCGCGTACATGCGCCAGGCCGTCGACATCAAGGGCTACGACCCGGAGGACTTCGGGGAGCCGTCCACGCGTACCGGCGGCTACAACGGCGGGAACCCGGCGCAGGGGCTGCCCGCCAACCCGCGCACGAACCGTCCGCAGGACCCGGGGCCGACGCGTCCGCACGTCCCGACCCCGCCGGCGACGCGGCCGACGGCGCCGATCACCCCGCCCGGCGACGGGGGCGGCGGCAACGGCGGCACGCCCGGCGGCGGAGGCGGCGGGAACGGCGGCGGTCCCGGCGGAGGCAACGGCGGCGGAGGCGGGGGCGGCGACGGCGGCCCGAACCCGAACGAGTTCGGCGGCTAGGCGACGGCGGCGGCGCGCGTCCCCGGATGCGCGCCGCTCAGTCGCAGGCCTTGCCGATGCCGCGCGGCGTCTGGGCGAGGACGGTGTTGAGCTGCGCCATGTCCCCGGCCGCGACCGTCGTGGACGCGGCGCGCAGCCGTCCGGCCTCGGCGTTCAGCGCGGAGCGGAGCTTCCCGTCGTCCGCCTTGCCCGCGAGCGCGCCGAGTTTGGCGGCGAGCTGGTCCGTCGGCGCCTTCCACTGCGCGGGCTGGCCCGCCGGGACGGTCCTGACCTGCGTCATGTAGGCGGCGTACGCGGCCTTGGCGTCCGAGCAGACGGCGGCGGAGTTACCTCCGCAGCCCGCAGTGAGGCCCAATGCGGCCAGCAGCACACCGCTCCCCGACAGCACCCGGACCCGCCCCCAGCGCATGGCGCCTCCCCGCTCGATCCCCGTCAGCATCCGCTCATACTGACGCACACCAGCCGAATCGGTTGCCTCGACGGGACGGGAATCGCGCCGACGTTCAGGGAGCCGGTGGCTCCGGCGGCGCGCGGACCCTACCCTGTCGGGGAACACGGAGACGGCGTCGGCCCTGGCTGGGGGGTTCGGGCGGCGCCGCAGGCCCGTCCCGGCGTGTGCGGGGCGGCGCGCACGTTCGCGCGGACGGGGCGGCGGGGGCCGCCGGAGTTCCACCGCGGGACCGGCCGACACGGGGAGCTTTGGCCGTGTTCGCCCATGTAGCGTAGGCAGGTCCGTAACTCGTCGCGGAGCCCGTCGCGGGACCTCGCGGCGGGACGAAGGCGGCGCGGGATGAAACAGGGGGTGGCGACCGTGGCCGACGTCTGGCGGCCCACGTCAGAGCTGGAACGGCGGCTGGTGGAGGCGGTCCGCGCGGGCGACCGGGAGGCGTACTTCCGGATGCTCGCGGAGGCGGAACTGCTGCTCCCGGTCGCCCCGGACCTGGTCGAGGACGTCCTCGCCAACCGGGTGCAGCCGCCGTGGCCGACGCGGGAGGACGACGGACGCGTCCATGTGCTGGCGTTCACCTCGGCGGCGGCGATGCTGGCGTGCCTCGGGCCCGGCGTCCGGCACTTCCTGACGGTGTCGTTCGCGGACGTCGCGCAGAGCTGGCCGGAGCTGCGCTGGTGGCTCGCGGTGGACGCCGTGCCGTCCGGGGCCGTGCCCCTGCCCCTGGAGGGCCGGCTGCCCGGCTGGTTCGTGCGGCAGATCCTCGACGGGGACGCGCTGCCGCCGCAGGCCGGACGTCCCGACGTCCTGGAGCCGCCGGTGCCGCTGCCCCGGGGGACGCACCGCGCGCCGGACGCGTCCCTGCCGGTCGCACCGCCGGACGCCCCCGCCGAGCCCGCCCCGCAGGGCGCGCACCACGCGGCCGTCGCCCCGGACGGCCCGCCCGCCGAACCCGACGCGGCCGCCATGCCGTACGCCGCGCCGCCCGCCGCGTGGGCGCCCGCCCGCCCGGCCGCGGACGACGGCGCGCTCGGCCCGGACCCCTTCGCCCCTCCGTCCTCCGACGCGCCCAGCGCGGCCCCCAACGTCCCGCCCGCCACGCCCGGCGCGACGTCCAGCAGCCCCCCTGGCACCGCGACCGGCACCCCAGACATTCCGCCCGGAATGCCCGGCGCGACATCCGGTGCCCCGACGGACGGGCCGTCCGGAGCGCCATCAGAAGCGTCGCTCAACGTGCCGCCGGGCTTCCCGCCCGGCAGCGCGCACGGCGCGCCGTCCGACGGGGCACCGGGCGCCACGCCCGGGATGCCCGGCGCGACATCCGGCGCGCCGACAGACATGCCGCCGAGCGGTACGCCCGGCGGTACGTACGGCGCACCGTCCGACGCAACGCCTGGTACCGCGTACGGCGCGGGGCCCGCGCCGTACGACGCGACGTTGGACGGGCCGCCCGGCGGCGTGTACGGCCCGACGTCCGACACCATGCCGGGATTGCCGCCCGGTGGCGCGCCGTCCGACGCGACGCCGGGTGTGCCCTTGGGCGAGCAGGGCCTGCACGGGGCGCCGCCCGCCGAGCCCGGTTACCCGGCACCGCCCGTCCCCGGTGCGGCCGGGGAGACCTACGCGTCGCCCGAGCGCGGCGTGCCGCCCTTCAGCCCGTCTGCGGGTGGCCGCGTCAACGGGGTGGAGGTGCCGCCGCCCGGGGACCGTCCTTTCCCCGAATCCGGCGTGCCCGCCGATGACGCGGACCGCTTGGCCTTTCCGTCCCTCGGAGCCGAAGCGCCGGGCGTGCCCGGGACGGACGCCGACCGGGCGCCGTACACGTCCGGCGACGCGGACGATCAGGACGCGGGCCTGCCGCCGTTCGCGGCGCCCGGCGACGCCGGACCCGGCGCGTCCGCGCCGTACGTGCCCGGCGGTGCGGCGGACGTGGAGCCGCCGTCCTTCGCTCCGCCCGGCGCGCCTGCGGCGTCCGGCGAGCACGGCGTGGAGCGGCCGTCCGCCGGCGAGCCCGGCGCGGAGGCGGCGGCTTCCGGCGACCTTGGCGTGGGTGAACGCCCGACGCTCGCGTCCAGCGGCGAGCTCCGCTCGGACGAGCACGACACCGAACGGCTCGGCTTCGCGCCGGGCGTTGGAGAGCAGAGCACCGAACGGCCCGGCCTGACGCCGGGTGGCGAGCACGGGATCGAACGGCCGGTCTTCGGACCGGGCGGCGAGCACGGAGCCGAAGGGCCAGGCTTCACGCCGGGCGGCGAACCGGGCGTCAGCGGGCCGGGTGGCGAGCCTCGCGTTGAGCAGCACGGAACCGAAGGGCCGGGCTTCGCGCCGAGCGGCGAGCCGGGCGTCAGTGAGCGGCCGAGCGGTGCGCTCGGCGGCGAACGGCCGGGGCTTGCGTCGGTTGGTGAGCGCGGTGACGGGCGGCCGGGGCTCGTGTCGGCCGGCGAGGACGGGCCGGGCGAGTTCGGCGACGAGCGGCCCGGATTCGCGCCGGGCGGTGAGTCCGAGTTCAGCGCTGAGCGGCCGGAAAGCGCGCCGGGCGGTGCGGGTGAGGCGGAGCCGTCCTTCGCGGCGGGCGACGGCGAGCACGGCGTGGAGTTCGCGGCGGACGAAGACGATGATCCGTCCGCCACCACGCGGGATCCGTATCCGATCGTCAAGGCGCGCGGCGGACGGGCGCAGGCCGGGGAGGCGGACGTCAGGACGGAGCCGTCCCCGACCGAGACGCAAGTCGATCTCCCGGCTGTGAACGACGAGGCCGGCTGGGAGGACCTGCGCGACCAGCACCGGGCTCTCCCCCGCGACAAGGCCCGCGCGCCCTTCGAACCGGCCAACGACGTCGAGCGCGAGCTGCTGCGCGCCGCGTCCACCGACGACCACGACCTGTTCCTGCAGACGCTCGCCGGGGCGGAGGTGCTGCTGCCCGTCCCGGACGACATGGACTACACGCTGCGGCCGGGCCGTCCCGGGTTCCCGTGGCGGACGCGCGAGGCCGACGGCGTGACGACCGTCCCGGTGTTCACCTCGCCCGAGCGGCTGGTCGAGGAGGCGCAGCGGACGGGCGCGAACGCCGAATACCTGACGCTGCCGTTCACGACCGTCCTTCGGTACTGGCCGGACAAGGAGTGGCCGCTCGCGGTGAACGCGGGCTCCCCGGCGGGCGGGACGGTCCACGCCGAGCAGCTTCCCGGCCTCGCGACCTGGGCCGACCAGCGCGCGGCGCGGCGGCTCGGCGAGTCGTTCGAGCCGCAGAACGAGGTCGAGGAGCGGCTGTTCGAGGCGGCCGGGCGCGGCGACGGCGACGGGTTCTTCGCGATCCTGGCGGGCGCGCAGGTGCTCGTCCCGGCCGAGCCGCAGACGCCGTGGGGCATCGCGCCCGACGACCCGGAGTTCCCGTGGCGTCCGGTGCCCGTCCACGGCCGGACGGCGATCCAGGTGTTCACGTCGCTGCGCTGGATGAACGAGGCGATCGGCAGTTCGCGGTTCGTGATGCCGAGCTTCCAGGAGATGGCGGCGGCGTGGCCGGACGACGGGTGGACGCTCGTCCTCAACCCCGGCACGCCGATCGACGCCGCGCTCCCGGCCGAGCGGGTCCGGACGTTCACCGCCGCGGCGCCCGAGCCGGCGCCCGAACCCGAGCCGCAACCGCGGCCGAGCGGCGACGAGCCGGAGTTCGAGCCGGGCAACCGCATCGACCAGGAGTTGCACGAGGCCGTCCGCGCGGGCGACTCCGACGCGTTCCTGCGGGTGCTGCTGGCCGCGAACGTGCTGGTGCCGATCCCCGACGACGCGCCGCTGGAGGTCACGCCCGTCCAGCGCGAGTTCCGGTGGGACGCGGCGCTGCGCGACCCGTCCTCGGTCCGCGTCTTCACCTCGATGGTGCGGCTGCGCGAGGTGCTGCCCGAGTCGCGGTTCGTGTACGCGGACTTCCGCGAGCTGATCGCGGTGTGGCCGCGCGACGACTGGGCGATGCTGCTCAACCCGGGCACGCGGATCGGCGCGTCCCTGGAGGGCGGGCAGGTCCGGTCGCTCAGCGAGTGGGCGGCGCGGGTGGGGCTCGTCCGGCCGCGTCCCGAACCGGTCCCCGAGCCCGTACCCGAGCCGGCCGAGGTGAGCGCGCCCGCACCGGCGCCTCGCCCCGAGCCCGAGCCCGAGCCGGACGGCGAACCGCTCCCGCAGCCGGCGATCATGCAGAAGGTCGTCCCGCACGGCCATGTCGGCTGGTACCTGGAGCAGGGCTACGACCGGGTCGGCGGGTTCGTCCACCCGACCTCGGACGTCGCCGAATTGCAGACCCCCGAGCAGCTCTACGAGACGCTCGGCCTGCTCTACGAGGACTCGCCGTTCTCGGCCGCCGACGAGAAGGTCTACGTGATCCGCTGGCCCGCGTACTGCTCGGACCTGTACCGGGTGCCGTTCGGCGGCCGGACGGACGAGGAGCTGGCCGCGTGGGGCGACGCGGGCTGGGTCGTGGAGGCGCCGCCGTTCCAGGGGTCGGGCTTCGCGCCGGGCAGCGCGGGGTCGATCCGGGAGTACAAGGTCGACAGCCTGCGGCTCCCGCACGGCGCGGAGATGTACCTGGTCGGCGCGGACCGCTCGGAGCGGTTCGTCGCGATGTACGACCCGGACCGGCTGGCGTGGCTGCGGCCCGAGGCGGGTGAACCGGACGGTGATCGACGTTGACGGACGGCCTTACTGGACGGAGGGCATCATGGCACCCATCCGAGACGGTTATCTGGCCCGCTGGCTGGGCCGGGACTTCGAGGCGGCGCCGGGCGCGGACGGCGAGATCCGCCTGTACGCGCCCGAGCCGACGGACGGTTTCGAGGAACTGCGGCCCGGCCGGTACCGCCGGACCGTCCCGGCGTTCGAGGTCGAGGCGCTGCGGTACGTCCGGACGACGTGCAGGTGGCGGGGCGAGCCGTTCGTGATCGTCGGGGAGCACGAGGGCTGGCTGCGGGTGGAGTACACGGGCGGGCGCGCCCCCGTCGCCGAGCGGCTCGGCCTGGACCGCGTGGACCAGGGCGTGTGGCAGAGCTGGGCGCCGCGCGACGAGGTGGAGGACGTGCGGGAGGAGGCCGTCTGACGTCCGGCTTGCGATGGCGTCCCGCTCGTGCTGGCATGAACTGCGCACCGGATGGTTACCGGAGCGTCAAAAACTCTTCATGAGTGAGCAACGGCGTCCTGGGTAGGGGACAAACCAGGCGTACATGGGGCGAACGCGACGGAGGTGCGGGGGCGTGCTCTCCCGTTCGACGGGTCATCGGCTGCTGCTCGGCATGGGACTGGCGACGGTCGTCGCCGCGACTCCGTCCCCCGATCCCTCGGGGTCGGGCAGTCCCACGCCGGATCCGAGTCCGACGACGCCGCCGCCGCGAGCCGTGCTGCTGGTGAGCGCGACGCCCGGCAGGGCGAAGGCCAAGCCGGGCGAGACCGTGCCGGTGACCGTCCGGGTGCGCGCCCAGAACGCGTCGGCCACCGGCGTGCGCGTCACGCGGATCGCGGCGAGCCCGAAGAAGGCCGTCGTCGGCGGCGAGTGCCCGGCCCCGTTCACGGCGGCCGGCTGCACCCTCGGGACGCTCGCGGCGGGCGGACGGGACACCGTGCTCGCGACCGTCGGCGTCCCGGACGACCTGACGGCGACCACGCCGGTCACCCTGTCGATCACGGTGACGGCCGAGAACGCCGACGCCGGGTCCGCCGCCGCGACCGTCACGTTCGCGGTGCCGGTCAAGGCCAAGCCGCTGCCGACCGGGACGACCGCCGCGCCGAAGAAGAAAAAGAAGGCGGCCCCGGCGCCGCGTCCGGTGCCCCGTCCGGTGCCGCAGCCCGCCCCGGCGCTGCCGCCCGAGCAGAGCGTCGCCCCGCCGATCGTCACGACGAGCGTGCCGCTGCCGTCGGTGCAGGCCCCGACGGTCGCGCAGGAGCGGACGTCCGCGCTCCCCCAGAGCAGGCTCCGCGGCAACAGCGCGGCCGTCGCGCAGGACACCGAGTTCGAGCGCGTCGCGGGCGTGCAGGCGGCGTGGCTCGCGGCGCTGTTCGTCGCGACGCTGCTCGTCCTGACGCAGGCGCGGCTCGGCCGCCGGAACAGCCGCCGACGGGTCAGGTCCCGCTGACGAGCGCGTAGCAGGCGATCGCGGCGGCGGCCACCACATTGAGGGAGTCGACGCCGCTCGCCAGCGCGCCGGTGTCCATCGGGATGCGGACGGGCGCGTCGGCCTCGGCCAGCCAGTGCGACGTCAGCCCGTCGCCCTCGGAGCCGAGCAGCAGCGCGACCCGGTCGCCGGACGGCGCGGCGGCCAGCGGCACGGCGGACGCGTCCGGGGTGAGGGCGAGCAGCGTGAAACCGGCGGCGCGCAGGGCGTCCAGGCCGTCCCGCCAGTGCTCCATGCGCGCGTACGGCACCGCGAACACCGCGCCCATTGACACCTTCACCGCGCGCCGGTAGAGCGGGTCGGCGCAGCGCGGGGACAGGACGACGGCGTCCACGCCGAGCGCGGCGGCGCACCGGAAGATCGCGCCGACGTTGGCGTGGTCGACCAGGTCCTCCAGGACGAGCAGCCGCCGGGCCCTCGCCACGACCGACGCGACGTCCGGCAGCGGCAGCCGCCGCATCGACGCCAGCGCGCCCCGGTGGACGGGGAAGCCCGCGACCGCCTCCACCACCGCGTCGGCGGCGACGTAGACGGGCGCGCCGGCCTCGTCGAGCGCGTCGGCCAGCGGCTCCACCCAGCGGTCGGCCATGAGGAACGAGCGGGCGGGGTGCCCGGTGGCCAGGGCGCGGCGGATGACCTTCTCGCCCTCGGCGATGAACAGGCCGTGCTCGGCCTCCAGGCTCTTGCGGAGGTTGACGTCGCGCAGCCGCGTGTAGTCGGCGAGACGCGGGTCGGCGGGGTCGGCGACGGGGACGAGACGGGCCATGCTCCCCATTCTGGCCCCGCGCCGCCGGGGGTTCGCCCGGACACACGGCGTGACCGCCGTTGGGACCGTACCAACGGGATGACCTGCGAGATCGCCATTTTGCGGCTCTTTGTAACCTCCGAAGCGGACTACTACAGTGCCGGGGAACATGAACGTGTTTCTGGTGAATCGAGGCTGCCGTGAGCGGACGTCATCGCAACGACTTCCCTGATGAGGGGGCGGAGGGCGGTGAGCACGACCCGTCCCGTCCGGTCTTCGGGCCGGCCAACGACGGGTCGTCCGACTGGTTCGCGCCGCGCGACAGCCAGAGCCCGCGGGTGACGCCCGGCGAGTCCGGCGAATGGTCCGGCTTCGGCGGGGCGTCCGACAGCGGTTCCCGCGGGACGACGCCGCCTCCGCCCTCGTCCGGGCCCTACGGGACGTACGGGTACGGCTCGGGGGCCTACGAGCGCCCGGCCACGGCGAGCGGCGGCTTCGAGCAGCCGCCGTCCGGGACGGGCGGGTTCGCGCCGCCGCCGAGCGGAACGGGCGGCTTCGAGCGTCCGCCGGCCGGATCGGGCGGGTACGAGCGGCCCACGGGCGGAACGGGCGGATACGAGCGGCCGTCCGCCGGAAGCGGCGGCTTCGAGCGGCCCACGGGCGGTACCGGCGGATATGAGCGGCCCTCGGGCGGGTTCGAGCTGCCGCCGTCCGGGACGGGCGGGTTCGAGCGGCCCTCGGCCGGGAGCGGCCGCTACGGACAGTCGTCGGGCGGGTACGAGCGGCCCGGGTCCGGCGAGATCGGCGGGTACACGCTGCCCGGCGCGTCCAGCGCGGGGTACCGCGGCTACGACACCATGTCGGGCTCGGGCGAACGCGAGTCCGGCTTCTTCGGCGGCCGTTCGGGCGGCGACTCCGGCGGACCGGGCGGGCCGGGCGGCTCCGGCGAGTACGGCCGCCGCCGCAAGAAGCGCCGCGGCCTGCTCATCGGCCCGCTGGCGGGCGCGATCGGCCTCGCGGTACTGCTCGGCGTCGGCGTCTACGCGTTCCTCGGGACGGGCGGCTGCGGCGGCGACGGCGCGCTGCGGCTGCGCGTCTCGGCGGCCCCCGACATCGCGCCGGCCGTCCGCAAGGCCGTCAGCCGGTTCAACGACCAGGGGCGCAAGGTCGGCGGGAAGTGCGTCCAGGCGTCCGTCGGCGCCGACGACCCGTCGTCGGTGGCGACCGTGCTGTCCGGGCAGGGCGTCCCGTCCGACACCACCCGCCAGCCGGACGTGTGGATCCCCGACTCGACCCTGTGGACGTCGCTCGTCCAGACCAGCACCGACAAGGCCCGGCACAAGATCACGGTCAGCCGGACGTCCGTCGCGTCGAGCCCGATCGTCGTCGGCCTGCCGCACACCCTCGCCGCGCAGCTCCAGAAGGAGGGCGTCACCGCGACGCCGTCCTGGGACAACCTGCTGAAGGCGGCGGGCGGCGTCGCGGGCGGCGGCGTCACCAAGAACCAGATGATCCCGCCGGGCGCGGTGCGGATGGTCGTCCCGGACCCGACGGTCAACGCCGTCGGCCTCGGCGGCCTGGTCCTCACCGGCGAGCTGCTGACCAACGACCCGAACCGGGACTCGATCTTCACCGGGATCGTCCGGACGGTCCGCGAGGCGACCGTCCAGAAGCCCGCCGACACGTTCAAGCAGTTCCGCCCGGGACGCAGCGGCAAGCAGCCGATCAGCATCTCGTCCGAGCAGGCCCTGTGGAGCTACAACCGGACGAACCCGGCGGAACCGGCCGTCGCGCTGTACCCGGTCGAGGGCACGCTGTCGCTGGACTACCCGTTCACCGTCACGGCCGACGACGGTGACAAGAAGGAGGCGGCGGGCCTCCTCGAACAGGCGATGAACACCGACGCGACCCGCACGGACGTCCGTGAGCTGGGCTTCCGCTCGCCGGACGGCAAGGCGCCGACGGCGTTCGCGGAGAAGTACGGCGTGAGCCCGGCCCGTCCCCGCCAGCTCCCGCCGCCCCGGCCCGCCGACGTCGCGCAGACGATGCAGGCGTGGTCGAAGCTGTCGCTCGGGATCCGGATCCTGACCCTCACCGACGTGTCCGGCTCGATGGCCGAGCCCGTGGGCGGCGGGATGAACCGGCTCCAGGCGCTCACGCGCGTCGAGCAGGGCGGGCTGAGCATGCTCTCCAACGACACCGAACTCGGCATGTGGTCGTTCTCGACCAAGCTCGTGGGCAACCGGGACTACCGGGAACTCGTCCCGATCGGCGGGCTCGGCGAGCGCATCGGCTCCACGACGCGCCGGAACATGGTCCTCACCCAGCTCAACCAGATGCGGCCCAAGCCGGACGGCGACACGGGCCTGTACGCGACGATCCTCGCCGCGTACAAGGAGATGAACCGGACGTACAAGCCGGAGTTCGTCAACACGATCCTGCTGTTCACCGACGGCCAGAACGACGACCCCGACGGCCCGACGCTCCAGCAGGCGGTCGCGCAGCTCAGGGCGATGCGCGACCCGGACAAGCCGATCCAGGTGAACATGATCGGCTACGGGAAGGACGTCGACGAGGCGTCGCTCCGGGAGATCGGCCGGATCACCAACGGGACGGTCCAGCTCGCGAACACCCCGCAGGACATCCAGAAGATCGTCCTGAAGCTGCTGGCCCGCCGGATCAACGAATGACCGCCGGGGGCCGGGCCGCCCGCCCGGCCCCCGACTGAAATCTCCGAAATTTCGCTGCGAACCTGTCAACCGGTCGCCGGGGCGGGCCGTCTCTTATACGGAGGCCCGACGGGGAGCGGGGCCGTCGGGCCTCCATACTCCACGCCCTGTGCCTCGTCCGGGGCCTCGGGCCGGACCCGGCCGCGGTGCCCGGAGCGCCCACCCTCTCGGCTCCGGCACCCGCATCACCGACTCCGCTCCGGGAGGACCCCGTGTCCGCTTGGCCCACCCTCGACCGCGCCGCCGACGAGCGTCTGGCCCGCGCGCTCGCCACCGGCGACGCGGCCGCGCCGGGCCTGCTCGCCGACCGCTACGGCGCCCGGCTCTACGACTACTCCCACGCGCTGCTGCGCGACCGCGACGAAGCCTCCTGGGCGCTGTACAACGCGCTGCTGGCCGCGGGCGCGCACGGCTCCCTGGCCGGCGGCGGCGGACGGCTCCGCGCCTGGCTGTACGCGCTCGTCCGGCACGAGTGCCTGCTGCGGCTGCGCGACCCCGACCGTCCGGACGAGCGGATCGAGGCGCCCGAGGCCGAGGACGCCTTCCTGGACGAGGCCGAGCACGCCCGGCTGCTGGAGGCCCGCCGGCTCGCGCACAGCGCCCTCGCCGCATTGCGGGGCCGCGAGCGCGAGACGCTCGACCTGCTGCTGCGCCACGACCTGGACACGCCCGAGATCGGCGTCGTCCTCGGGCTGGAGTCCGCCGACGCCGCCCGTCTCGCCGCCGTCGCGCGGGCCAGGCTGGACGAGGCCGTCGCCGCCGCGCTCATCGCCCGCTCCCGGGGGCACGGCTGCCGGGAGGCCGCCGTGCTCGCCGACCGGGGCGGCTGGCCGGTCGACCCCGCGACCGCCCGCGCGCTGGTCGCCCACCTGGAGGACTGCCGGGTCTGCGCCGCGCACCGGGGCCGTTCGGTGTCGGCCGCGCGGCTGCTCCAGGCGCTGCCGGTCGCGATGATGCCGGGCGAGCTGCCCGGTGCGATCACCGACGCCGCCGCCGATCCCGGGATCGTGGCGGAGGCCGCCCGGCGGGCCGGGCCGTTCG
The DNA here is from genome assembly GCF_002911665.1 of Actinomadura rubteroloni. Taxonomy (NCBI): domain Bacteria; kingdom Bacillati; phylum Actinomycetota; class Actinomycetes; order Streptosporangiales; family Thermomonosporaceae; genus Actinomadura; species Actinomadura rubteroloni. Next base: position 2,318,011 of record NZ_MTBP01000001.1, on the reverse strand, counting down.
GTCCGGACGGCCTGCCGCTCCCGCCGGACGCGCGGGCGGAGGCGGACGAGCCCCGCCGGGGCCGCACCCCGCCCCGGCTCTGGCCCGCGCTCGGCGCCGCCGCGGCCGTGATCCTCGTGGTGACGGGCGGGTACCTGCTGATGCCGGGTTCGGAGAGCCCGGCGGCGGGGCTCGGGACGGCGGCGTCCACGCCGGCCGCCGACCCGTCGGAGTCGCCGCAGGACAGCCCGTCCCCGGAGCCGACGACGTCCGCGCCGACGCCGACGACCAGCGCTCCGACGCCGTCCGCCACCCCGACGACCCGCCGCCCGACCCCGAAGCCCACCCGCACCAAGCGCCCGAAGCCGCCGGCCCGGCCGCCGGTCACGGGGGCGGTGAAGGTCGGTGGCGGATGCGAGCTGACCGGGGTGACGTCCTGCGTCCTCACGGTCACCGCGCCGCCCGGCACGGCCTGGACGGCGTCGGCCTCGGGGCCGTTGCGGCTCAGCCGCAGCGCCGGACGCGGGAACGGCGTCGTCGTCGTGAGCCGCGCGGTCTGCACGGACGGCGACGAGCAGTCCTACGCGTACTCGGTGGAGTTCTCCGGGGGCGGCGGCGTCACCCCCGTGGCCTGGTCGTGCAAGCCCCCGGCGGCCGGTCAGTAGTGATCCCGCCGCGTCGGCTCAGCGCTCCGCGCTCACCAGGCGGAGCCCGAGTCCAGGACGCGATGAGCACGGTCCAACAGCAGCGGGACGGCCGCGCCGACCAGGTCGAACCCGGCGCCGACCGTGGCGTTCTGGAGGAACCGCGCGTGGATCCCCTCCAGGATCGCCGCCAGCTTGAAGCACGCGAACGCGACGTAGTAGTCCAGCCCGGACAGGTCCGCGCCCGTGGCGGCGGCGTACCGCGCGGCGAACTCGCGCCGGGTCGGAAAGCCGGGCGCGGCGGTGACGGTCGCGCCGACGGGCAGCCGTTCGGCGTCCCCGGCCTCGGTCCAGTAGACGAGCGTCAGCCCGAGGTCGGACAGCGGGTCGCCGAGCGTGGACATCTCCCAGTCCACGACGGCGGCGATGGCCGGTTCGGGTTCCAGCCGGGCGAGCGCGTTGTCGAGGCGGAAGTCGCCGTGGACGAGCCGTCCGGGCGCGTCGGGCGGCAGCCGCTCGCCGAGCCGCGCCACGAGCCGGTCGAACCCGGGCAGGTCGCGGTCGGCCCCGGCGGCGCGGACGGCGTCGCGCGACCGCTCCCACTGCTGCCCCCAGCGGCGGAGCTGGCGCTCCAGGTACCCGGCCGGACGGCCGAAGTCCGCGAGCCCCGCCCGCTCCGGGTCGACGGTGTGGATCTCGGCGAGCGCGTCCGCGAGCCGGTCGCCGAGCGCGCCGGCCTGCGCCGGGGCGAGGTCGGCGGCGTCGGCCTCGGTGCGCAGGACGCGGCCCGCGACGAAGTCCATGACGTAGAACGTCGCGCCGATGACGCCGGCGTCGGCGCAGAACGCGAGCATCGCGGGCACCGGCACGCCGGACGCCGCGCCGAGCGCCGCCATCACGCGGTACTCGCGGGCCATGTCGTGCGCGGTCGGCAGGACGTGCCCGAGCGGCGGCCGGCGCAGCACGACGTCGCGGCCGTCGCCGAGCGCGACCCGGTAGGTGAGGTTGGACCGGCCGCCCGCGATGAGATCGACGGCGGTGACGGGGCCGGAGCCGGGCAGCGCCTCGGCCAGCCAGGCGGCGAGGCGCGGGACGTCGACGCCGGGCACTGCGGGTTCGTCCTTCATGACGACCTATTAGAACGCGGCTCGGCCGCTCCCGGGACGGCGGTCCCGGCGCAGGCGTCCCGCCGGAACGCGGCGGCCACATCCGGCCGCGCGGCCCGGCGCGCACGCCAGGCCGCCCACCTGCGACGACGCGGTCACGATCCGCCACCGTGAGCCAGATCGTCCCGGCGCCAGGTGGATCCGCGCGACCGGCGGGGTACGACCCCGCGACGGCACGGATCACCCCAGGTCACCCCGGGACGCTCTCGGGGTGGACATCCATGCCCAACTGGGCTAACACAGGATAACGAGACCAATTCGGGGCACGAAGCCCGATTGGGGAGGACACACGGTGGCAGACGCATGGCTACCGGAGGCCGGCCGGTCGCCGGCGGGCGACGACGGCGGACCGCTGCGGGGCGGCGCCCCGCGCGCGGTGTGGCTGGCCAGCGACTCCGACGCGCGGGTGGTGTCGGCCCGGTCGGTCGCCGCCGACCTCGTCCGCGCCGGACGGCCCGCGCACCTCGTGTGGAATCCGCGCACCGGGGAGATCGTCCAGCTCGTCCCGGCGACCCGGGCCGCGGGGACGATCGGCGCGGCGGGCCGTGAGGGACGGGCCTGCCTGCAGATCATGGTCGTCGGATCCGCGCACGAGCCGTTCACCGCGACCCCGCTGACCGGCCTGGACACGATCCTCATGTGGCTGGACGCCTGGGGCGTCGCGCGCCGCTGGCCCGCCGGGCCGCCGCTGCCCCCGCCGCAGTCCTACCAGGCCCGGCGGGACCGGCGGGCCTGGGCGCGCGGCGGCCACTTCGGCGCCTCGCAGGTGCCCGGACCCGGACGGCCCGACCCGGGCGCCATCGACATCCGGCGCGTCACCGGTCCGGAGACGCCGGTCGCGCCGCTGCCGCGTCCGCTGCCCCGCGAGGACCGCGCGCCCCGGCTGCCGGTGCCCCGGCTGCCCGGCGACCTGGCGGCGGTGCCGACCGTGCCAGCGCCCGAACCAGCGAGCATCCGGTCCTGAGCTCGTCCGGCGACGCCGCCGCGCCGTAGCCGATGACGAGCCCGCTCCCCTCGGCGGGCTCGGTGCGGTACCGGTCGAGGGCGTCCACGAGCACGCCCCGCGCGGCGGCCTCGTCCCGGACGCGCCGGGCCGTCCCGGCGGGCAGCGCGACGACCACGTGCAGGCCCGCCGTGCTGCCCCGCACGTCGAGCCCGCGCAGCGCGCCGGTGACGACGGCGCGGCGGCGCGCGTACTCGGCCCGGACGCGCCGGACGTGGCGCTCCAGGTCGCCGCGCTCCAGCAGCACCCGCAGCGCCTCCTCGGCCAGCGCGGACGTCCGGTCGTTGACCAGGTCGCGGTGCCGGGCGACGGCGGCGGCGAGGTCGGGCCGCGCCACCAGCCAGCCGAGGCCCATCCGCGCGGTGAGCATCTTCGCGGTCGTGCCGAGGTAGAGGACGACGTCCGGGTCGAGGCCGTGCAGCGCGGGCAGCGGGCCGACGTCGAAGCGGAACTCGCCGTCGTAGTCGTCCTCGGCGATCAGCGCGCCGGTGCGCCGCGCCCACGCGACGAGCGCCTGCCGGCGCGGCACCGGCAGGACGCCGCCGAGCGGGAACTGGTGCGCGGGCGTCGTGTAGACGAGCGCGAGATCGTCGGGCAGGTCGGCGACGACGAGCCCGTGGTCGTCCACGCGGCACGGCACGACCTCCAGCCCGCGCGCCGCCAGCGCCGCGTGCGCCTTGCCGTAGCCGGGCTCCTCGACGCCCGCGCGCTGTCCGGGTCGCAGCAGCGCGGCGGCGGCGAGCGCGAGCCCGTTCGTCGCGCCCCGGGTGACGACGATCTGGCCGGGGGCGCACGCGACGCCCCGGCCGCGCCGCAGGTAGGCGGCCAGTTCGGCGCGCAGTCCTGGCAGGCCGTGCGGGTCGGAGCGCTCGCTCGCCGGCGCGGTCGCGGCGAGCCGCCACGCGCGCCGCCAGGCGGGGGTGTCCAGGGCGCCGGCGAACGCGGTTCCGGGACGCAGGTCGATCGCGCCGGGCGGGGCGACGCGTCCGGCATAGGGGATCTGCTTCGGTATCGGGTCGTTCGTCTCGGGGGCGGGGACGACGTCGGTGACGTAGGTGCCCGAGCCGTGCCGTCCTTCGATCCAGCCTTCGGCGTAGAGCTGCTCGTACGCCTCGGTGACGACCGTCCGGCTGACGCCGAGTTCGGCCGCGAGCGTCCGGCCGGACGGCAGGCGCTCCCCCGCGACGAGCCGTCCGTCGCGCATCGCGGCCCTGAGCTGCCGGACGATCTGGGTCCGCAGCGGCGCCGCGTCCGCGCGGTCGACCGTGACGGGCAGCAAAGTGGTCTCCCTTTCTCGCCGCGAAGTGGCTCTACTGGCCAGGCCACTCGGGTTCTAGCGTAACCGTCATGACGCTGACGCCGCTTTCACCGACCGAACGGTCCCGCCTGCGCCGCCTTCCGGAACGCGGATCCGTTTCCCGCGAGGACCTGTACCGCATCCTGGACGAGGGCAACATCTGCCACCTCGGCGTGACGATCGACGGGACCCCGCGCGTCATCCCGACCGCCTACGGCCGCTCCGGCGACACGCTCTACCTGCACGGCTCGACCGGCGCGACGAGCGTGCGCGGCGCGACGGCCGACGTGTGCGTGACCGTGACGCTGCTGGACGGCCTCGTCCTCGCCCGCTCGCTGATGCACCACTCGGTGAACTACCGCAGCGCGCTCGTCTTCGGGACGCCCCGGCTCGTCACCGACCGGGCCGAGAAGCTCGCCGGGCTCCGCGCGATCGTCGAGAACCTGGTGCCCGGCCGCTGGGACGAGGCGCGCGAGCCGAACGCGAAGGAATTCGCCGCGACGGCCGTCCTCGCGCTGTCCCTCGCCGAGGCGTCGGTGAAGACGCGGCAGGGCCCGCCGTCCGACGAGGAGGCCGACCTGGCGCTGGACGCGTGGGCGGGCGTGGTGCCCGTCCGGACCGTCCTCGGCGACCCGGTCCCGGACCCGCTGCTGCGCCCCGGAACAGCCCTGCCCGCCGCGCTTTCCGGCGCCTGAGGCCCGGCACGGCCGCTCCCGGCCCGGCGGAGGCATAACCTGGCGTGGTGACCATGTCCGCCGACGCCGGGCCGGGGCGTGCGCCCGGTCCCCGCCGTCGCGGCACGGCAGAGGATCGTCGCAGGTGAGAGGGCGCATGACGAACGAGAAGCTGGTGTGGGTCGACTGCGAGATGACCGGTCTCGACCTGCGGAACGACGCCCTGATCGAAATAGCGGTGCTCGTGACCGACAGCGAGCTGACGATTCTCGACGAGGGCATCGACGTCATCATCCGGCCGCCGGACGCCGCGCTGACGCAGATGACGAAGGTCGTCCGGGACATGCACACCACGTCCGGGCTGCTGGACGCCCTGCCGGGCGGCGTCACGCTCGCCGAGGCCGAGGCCGAGGTTCTCGCCTACGTGAAGCGGTTCGTGAAGGACCCGAAGAAGGCGCCGCTGTGCGGCAACTCGATCGCGACGGACCGCTCGTTCCTGGCCCGCGACATGCCCGCCCTGGACGCGCACCTGCACTACCGGATGGTGGACGTCTCCTCCATCAAGGAGCTGGCGCGCCGCTGGTACCCCCGGGCGTACTTCGCGAGCCCGGCCAAAAAGGGCGGCCACCGCGCGCTGGCCGACATCACCGAGAGCATCCAGGAACTGCGCTACTACCGCTCGTCGGTCTTCGTCCCGCAGCCCGGCCCGGACTCCGAGACGGCCCGCGCCCTCGCCGCCGAGGCCATCGCCGCCACCCCCCGTCCGGCCTAGAAACGCGGTGGCGCACCACCCCGGCGGAGCCGCTACACTACTGGAAGCCGCGAACACAGCGGCCACGGTGGGTGTAGCTCAGCTGGCAGAGCACTTGGTTGTGGTCCAAGATGTCGGGGGTTCAAGTCCCCTCACTCACCCCGAGTGAACAACGCGAAGAGGGCCCGGTCCAACCGACCGGGCCCTCTTCGCGTTCCCGGACGAGCCGCGCCGCCTGCCGGATGCGGCCACCCGCTGGCGTCGTCCGTTCACGCGACGGACCCTCGTTCTCATGGGCCATGCTGACCAGCTCTCGTTCGATGCGCCGGACGATGACGCGCCGTTGGAGAAGCCGACGGACCGCCGCGAGGTGGAAATGCAGATGCTGATCACGGTGAAGGCCGCACCCAACCCGTCCGAGACGTACGGCGAGACGGTCTGTGTGGCGGGCATCCGCATCGACTGTCGTCCGACCGCGTGGATACGGCTCTACCCGATCAACTTCCGCCAACTGGAGAGCGAGCACACGTTCAAGAAGTACGACATCGTGTGGCTCAAGGTCCGGCCGACGACCACCGACCCCCGGGCCGAAAGCTACCGACCGATCATCCACACCGTCCGCACCGAGGCGCACCTCGACGGTTGGAAGAAACGGCGGCCCTTCGTCGTCGACCACGTGCAGCGGTCCATGTGCGAAGTGCTCAATGCCGTCCGGGACCGTCCGCCCGCCCGGTCCCTGGCGGCCGTACGTCCGCGAACGGTCAAGGATCTGAAGATCGAGCCCCACCCGGGTTGGACCACCGCCGAGCAGGCGAAAATCGACCGCTACATGCAGCAGGAAGACCTCTTCGACAGCGCGCCGCGTACCGCGCTGGAGGCGCCCCGCTTCAAAGGCTGGTACCGGTACCTCTGCGAGTCAGCCCGCTGCAAGGGACATGAGCAGGGAATTTACGACTGGGAATGGGTCGCACTGCAGCGCAACCTGCGTGATCGCACTGATGCCGACATCCGAACCGAGCTCCGGCGGAAGTTCTTCGACCAGATGTGCGGTCCAGGTCGCGACACTGTCTTCTATGTCGGCAACCAGGCTAAGCACCAGCACGGGTTCATGGTGCTGGGCTGCTTCTACCCCAAGGTTTGACGGCTCTCCGCCGCCAAGGCGTCCACCGCGGAGGCGACCACGTCGCGGTGGCAGCGTTCTTGCTCGGCCTCGAAACAGAGCAACATCACTCGGCGTTCGGTCGCCCACTCCGCGAGCCTGGCGAGCCACTCCCGCGCCGCGGGCGCTTCCAGTCCTCCGGAGAAGGTGCGCCGCGCAGCCCGCAGTTCGGCGGTCGTTCCGCCGAAACCCGCCCGGTTCTCCTTGGGGTTGCCGAGCGGACGCGCGTGCGCGTACTCGATTCCCTCCGACCTCAACGCGTCCGACAGCGCCGTCTTGCTGAAGCCCCGCTTGCGTGAGATCGGGTTCAACCGGACGTCGACGAGGAGGTCCACACCCTCCCCGGAGAGTCGCTCCAGGAATGACGCGACGTCGTGTCCCTGATAGCCGATCCCTGTCAGACCGGTCCGGCCGGCGCGCTGATCGGTGCGGAGCATGGCGACCAGCCTCTCATGCCGGGTGACGCGTCCAATGATCCGCGTTCTCGAAGTCGGCCGTTATTGATCGGCCTGCGAAGTAATATCCAGCTTGTCCGACCTCAGGGGCGCACCGACCGTCCACGGCCTGTGTCAGAGCCGTGGTCGTTCCTCTTCAGTCGTTCATTGCCGACGGGTACACCACCCGGCCTGCCGAAGTCGTGCGTACGGGCGGTGTGGGCTCGGAAGGGGACGGTGCGGACAGGTCCTGCCATGCGTCACGGACCAGCTCGTACAGGGACTGGACCATATGCGCGTGCAGGGCGCCGCGGGAGCGGCTTCCGATGACCCGGCGCTCGCGCCAGGTGCCGTTCGCGCCGCGGCTTCGCGCGTTCAGCGGAGGTCGGTACTCGACCTGGACGAGATGTTCCAGCGCCAGGCCGACCACCTCGGGGTCCAGGCCGGTCACCGTCCGCCGGGCGGGCTGCGGCAGGGTGTCCGCGAGCAGGGGCCAGCAGACGACGATGATCTTTTCCCAGAGTTCCGGCGGCACCGTCATGCCCAGGTGATGGCTCTCGCCGATCGGCAGATCGCGAAGCCGTCGCCGGGCGTCACCGGTCTGGCCCACGTACGCGAGGCCGACCCCGGACACGTAGACGCCGTAGAGCACGGCCCCGTCGACCACGGGCCGGTCGCCGGACGGCTCCGTCAGCAGACGGCCGATCTCGTTGGCGAACCGGTAACGACGGTCCTGCCAGCGGATCAGGTCGTCCGTGCTCCCGACCAGGCGCGCCATCGCCGAGCGCCAGCTCTTGTAAGGATCCGCGTCGTCCATTCCCTGCCCGGTTCGCCCGCCACCGCACTGTCCGCGATCAGCGTCGCATACGCGCCGGGGTCAGAGGCGGACGATGACGAGGGCTATGTCGTCGGCGGCGCCGGAGGTGGGGACGAGGCGGTCCAGGAGGGTGTCGGCCAGGTCTTCGGCGGGGAGGGTGCGGCCGGCGGTGACGGCTTCGGTGAGGCGGTTCAGGCCGACGTCGATGTCCTCGTCGCGGCGTTCGATGAGGCCGTCGGTGTAGAGGACGAGCGTGTCGTCGGCGCCGTAGGAGAGGCTGGCCTGAGGTTGCGGGACGTCCTTGATGCGGACGCCGAGGGCCGGGTCGGTGGCCTGGTCCAGTAGTTCGTGGGTGCCGTCGGCGTGGACGAGCACCGGCGGCGGGTGGCCCGCGCTGCTGTAGGTGATCACCTCGCTGCTGGTGTCGATGAGGACCTTCGCGGCCGTCGTTGCCATCGCGCCTTCCAGGGATCGGGCGTAGAGGCCTAGGACGTCGAGTGCCTGGGCTGGGCTCTGGAGGGCGCGGACGGCGGCGCTGAGGGCGCTGCGGAGCATCCCCATGACGGACGCGGCCTCCAGGCCGTGGCCGACGACGTCGCCGATCCCGACGGAGAAGCGGTCCGGGGAGAGGTCCACGACGTCGTACCAGTCGCCGCACACGTTGAGCGCTCCGGCGGCCGGACGGTACCGGACGGCGATGTCGCGGTGCCGGGCCAGGTCGGGCGCCTGGAGCATCGCCTCCTGGAGCGTGACGGCGACCTCCCGTTCCCGCGCGTGCGCCTCCTGAAGCTCCTCGTTCAGCCGCAGCAGCTCCCGCGCCCGCTCGAACCGCTCGCCCTCGGCCAGCGCGGGCTCGGAGCCCGGTTCGCCCGGTTCCCCGGCGAGGATCGGGGATTCGGCGCCGTACCGGGCGAACTCGGTCATGTCCTCGACGCGGTGGATGATGGCGGTGACCGTCCCGTCCGGCCCGAAGACCGGGGTGTTGTAGCCGGACCACCAGCGTTCCATCGCCTTCCCCGACGCGTCCCGCATCGGCACGTCGTAGCGCTGGAGCCCCATCGTGTCGGGACGTCCGGTGGCGAGCACCCGGTGCAGCGACGTGTCGAGGTTGCGCGCCCCGACGGCGCCGGGGTCGGCCGGGTTGGCGGGGAAGGCCTCGAAGATGGGCCTGCCCACCAGTTCCTCGCGCGGCAGCCCGGTGAGCTGCGTGTACGCCCGGTTGACGCACCTGATCACGAGATCGGTGTCGAGGACCATGTACGGGTTGGGCGTCGCGAGGAAGATGTCCGCGTAATCGAGCTCCGATGCCATCTGGTATCCCCCTTCCCTGTCCTTCCTGCTCGGCCGCCGCCTCAAACGACGGCTGCGGGTGCCGTGGAACGCCACGTTTTCCTCACTCGTCCGCACATTTGCGGGATCCACTCGTGCGCGGACGTCACTAGCCGTGCGCCCGGCTTACGGGCGACCGTTTTCCTCTGACCGGATCCACCCCCTCCGGTCCCGCTCCCGTGGAGAGACGATGAGACGCAGACTCGGCCGGGCGGTCCTCGCGTTCGCGCTGGCCGCCGGGTCGTCGCTCGCGGTGGCCGCGCCGGCCGCCGCGGCGCCCGACTGCCGCGCGACCGCCGATGCGGTCATGACGCCGCCGGAGGCGATCACCGGCGATCCGGGCGACGTCCTCGCGTGCCGTCCGGTGACGCTGCGGGCGGGTGTGAAGCTCCACGCCTGGCAGGTGCAGTACGTGTCGACGGACCTGCGCGGGCAGAAGATCGCGGTGTCGGGGACGATCGCCGTCCCGGACGCCCCGTGGACGGGCCCCGGCGTGCGCCCGGTCGTCGCGCACGCGTCCGCCGCGACGGGTCTCGCCACCGCCTGCGCTCCGTCGCGAGGCGCGGGGACGGACCTGGCGCCGTACCTGCGGGCGGGCTACGCCGTCGCCGCCGCGGACGGCGTCGGCTTCCTGAAGGGCCAGACGCACACGACCCTGGCGGGCGTCAACGCGGGCCACGCGCTGCTGGACGCGGCCCGGACGGCGTTCCGGCTTCCCGGCACGGCCCTGCTCCCGTTCACGGCCGTCGGCCTCGCCGGGTACTCCGAGGGCGGGGCGGCGGCGCTGTGGGCGGCGCAGCTCGCGGCGTCGTACGCGCCGGACGTCCACGTCGTCGGCGCGGCGGCGGGCGGCGTCCCCGGCGACCTGCGCGCGACCGCCGCCGCGCTGGACGGCGGCCTGTTCGCGGGCCTGCTCGCCGAGGCCGTCGCGGGCCTGAGCGCGGCCTACCCGTCGATGCCGTTCACCGAACTGCTCGACGACCGGGGGCGCGCGGCGATGGCGGACGTCCGGACGACCTGCCTGCCCGCCGCGCTCTCCGGCTTCTACTTCGCCCGGATCGAGGACCTGACGGCGGGCCGCCTGACGCTGGACCGCCTCTACGACCTGGACGGCCCCGACGGGCGGACGTGGGGCCAGATCATCGACGACCAGCGGCTCGGTGTGAACGTCGGCCGCCCGGGGTCGGGCGCGAAGTACACCGTGCCGTTCCCCGTCCTGCAGTACCGGGGGACGGCGGACGAGGTCGTCCCGACGTCCGTCGAGGACGCCACCGCCGCCGCGTACTGCCGCGCGGGCATCACGACGCGGTACCGGAGGGACTACGACGGCGGCCACTTCGACACGGCCGGCCTTGCCGCGCAGGACGTCGCGGCGTGGCTCGGCGCCCGCTTCACCGGGCTGCCCGCCGCCGGGACGTGCTGAGTCACGGGCGGCGCCGGTCCGTCGCCTGCTCGCGGGGCCGCGGGTCGGCGTGGGTGAGCAGTTCGAGGGTCCCGCCCCACGGCGTCCGCGCGTACCAGAAGCGGTTGCCCCCCGGACGCGGGTCGCCGAGCGGAATCCCGCCCGCGCGGCTGACGCGCGCCGCCGCGGCCTCGATGTCGTCCACGTAGAACGCGATGTGCTGGCGGCCGAGGTCGCCCGGGTCGCGCCGGGGCGTCCGGAACGCGAACAGCTCGATGCCGGGCCCGCCGGGAAGGGCGAGCATCCGGACGGCGACCTCGGCGGGCGCGCCGAGCCCCCGCCCGGTGTCCGGGCCGTCGTCGCGGCGCAGCGTGTCGTACAGGACGGCCGCATCGAAGGCCTCGACGAAGAACCGGGTCGCCGCGTCGAGGTCCGGGACGGTCACCCCGATGTGGTCGATGCCTCGGGACACGCTCGCATGCTCCCCACTCACCACCCGCCGAACCGTCATCGTCCCAGGTCACGCCCTACCATGACCGGCGTTTGGCGAGATTCCCGATCTTCGTCGCGCGGGGCGGTACGGTCGTCGTCCATGTCCCCCGACTCCGTTCGCGCCGCCTACGACGCCATCGCCGTCCCGTACGCCGAGATGTTCCGGACCGTCCTTGAGGACCGTCCCGCCGACCGGGCCTCGCTCGCCCTGTTCGCCGAGCTGGCAGGCGGCGGCCCGGTCGCCGACGTCGGCAGCGGTCCCGGCCGCGTGACCGCGTACCTGCGCGGGCTCGGCTGCGACGTGACCGGCATCGACCTGTCGCCCGAGATGGTCGCGCTCGCGCGCCGGACGTTCCCGGACGTCCCCTTCCGGCAGGGCGCCATGGCCGGGCTGGACCTCCCCGACGGCGCGCTCGGCGGCCTGCTCGCCTGGTACTCGGTGATCCACATCGAGCCGGACGCGGTGCCGTCGGTGTTCGCCGAGTTCCACCGCGTCATGGCTCCGGGCGGGCACCTGATGCTGGGCTTCCAGGTCGGCGACGAGCCGTTGCGCCTGGTCGAGCCGTTCGGACGGCCCGTCTCGCTCGACTTCCACCGCCTCGACCCCGACCGCGTCGCCGCGCAGTTGGAGGCGGCGGGTTTCGCGGTCCGCGTCCGGACGATCCGGGCGCCCGAGGGCCGCGAGAACGTCCCGCAGGCGCACCTGCTGGCGCGGCGCATGAACCGGCCGGCGGACGGGTAGGCGCGGCGCCACGTCGCACGTGAATCGGGGGATCACCATGCGAGCCATCACCGTGGCCGAGTACGGGGCGACTCCGTCGCTCATGAACCTGCCCGAGCCCGAGCCCGGACCGGGCGAGGTCCAGGTCGAGCTGGTGGCGGCGGGCCTGAACCCGCTGGACTGGAAGATCGCCGACGGGCTGCGCAAGGACGTCCCGGACGCGCGGTTCCCGCTGGTCCTCGGCACGGACGGCGCGGGCGTCGTGACGGCCGCCGGGTCCGACGACACACGGCTCAAGGTGGGCGACCGCGTGTTCGGAGCGTTCCACGGCGCCGTCCGGGGCCAGGGCACCTACGCCGAGTTCACCGTGGCGGGCCCGGACGACGCGGTCGTCGTGATGCCCGAGGACATGCCCTACGTGCTGGCCGCCGCGCTCCCGACGGCGGGCGTCGCGGCCGTCGAGCTGATGGACGACGCCGGGATCGCCGAGGGGCAGACCGTCCTGATCATCGGCGCGTCCGGCGGCGTCGGGCAGAACGCGGTGCAGCTCGCCGCCGCGCGCGGCGCGGACGTCGTCGCGACGGCCCGTCCGGAGGCCGCCGACCGGATGCGCGACCTCGGCGCCGCGACCGTCGTGGACTACCAGGACGACCTGAACGCCCAGGTCCTGGCGGCGCACGGCGAGGTCGACGCGATCATCGACCTGGTCAGCGGGCCGCCCGTGACCGAGCACGTCGCGGGCCTGCTGCGGCCCGGCGGGACCTACCTGTCGACGGTCGACGCCGTGAACCCCGACGCGATGGACGCGCGGGGCCTGCGCGGCGTCAACTTCGAGACGCGCGGCGGCGCGGCGGCGGTGGAGCACGTCGCGGCGCTGGTCCAGGCGGGCGACCTGCGGGTGGCGATCCACGCGGACCCGCCGCTGGAGGAGGCCCCGGCCGCGCTCGCCGAGAGCCGCAAGGGGCACGCCGACGGCAAGACCGTCATCCGCATCTGACCCCGAAACCCCTCCGGACGCTCCGTGACCACTCCTAAACTCTGCGTGACGACACGGTCACCGGACGGACGGGAGCGCAGATGACGGAGCACGGCGTACAAGGGCTCGACCTGGGCGAACCGGCGCCGTCCGCGCCGCAGGACCTGCCCCTGGTGGACCCCCGGCGGCGCATGAGCGGCCGGCCGGACGCGTCGCCGGTCCTCGCGACCGCCTACGACGAGGTGTGCGAGCGCGTCGCCGACGAGGCGCTGATGCAGATCTCCGCGCCGGGCGCGCCGCGCGTGCCGTTCCCCGTCCGGCCCGTGGTGTCGGTGCTGCACCCGCGCGCCGAGCCGGAGCTGCGGCGCCGCGTGCAGAGCGTGGTCGGGTCGCTGGAGAAGGTCGTCCGGGCGTATCCCGGCGATCCGGAACTTCAGGACTTCCTCGCCGTCCCCGCGCCGCTGCACCGCTGGATCATGCGCGGCCAGGCGGCCGGACGGCTCGGCGTCGACTACTGCCGGCTCGACCTGCTCGGCGCCACGCTCGGCACCGTCCGCGTGCTGGAGTTCAACCCGAGCAGCCCCGGCGGCGTGATCTCCACGGGCATGCTCAACCGGTTCTGGCGCGAGTCGTCGCTGGCGCCCGTCCTCGCCGCGTGGGCGCCCGCGCCCGCCCCGTTCGAGGGCGAGCACTGGTTCGCCGACTGGCTGCTCGGCTTCGGCCGGTCGCGCGGCGTGCCCGACGACGGGCGTCCCATCGGGCTGTTCCACGCGAGCAAGAGCACGAAGTTCGAGCTGGACCTCGTCGCGCGGCAGCTCGCGGCGCGCGGGCGCGAGACGGTCTTCATCCGCGCCGACGACGCGGACGCGGCCCGCGACGTCCGGCTCGGCTACTTCAAGTTCATCCCGATGGAACTGGACGAGGTCCCCGGCTGGGACCGGTTCTGCGAACGTCTCCTGGACGGGACGATCGCCGCGCCCAACCCGCTCGGCGCACGCTGGGTGGCGGAGAACAAGCTGTGCCTGGCCGCGCTGTCGGACCCCCGGTTCCGGCGGCTGTTCGACCCGGCCGAGACCGCGCACCTGGACGCGCTCGTCCCCTACGGCCGCAAGCTCGGCGACGGCATCGAGGCGGCCGAGGTGCTGCGGCGGCGCGACGAGCTGGTCCTCAAGGCGCCCTACAGCTTCCACGGCCGGGACGTCCACCTCGGCTCCGAGTGCGACGCCGACGCCTGGGAGCGGATCGTCACCGCGCCCGAGCGGCGGGGCTGGCTCGTCCAGGAGCGCGTCCAGGCCGGCGCGGTCGACGCCGACAACGGCACCTACCTGCACGACCTGGTCGCGCCCGTCCTGGACGGCCGGGTGATCGGCTACTCGGCGCGGATGAGCGCCGGGCCCGTGCTCAACGGGGCGCGGGGCGGCGGCGCCTACGCGATCTTCGGCCCGCACCCGCTGGGGAACGCGGTGCCCTCACCCCTGCGCTGAGTCCGCCGGTGTCTCGACGCGGCGCCGCGCCTGCACCCACAGCTCGTGCATGAGCGGGTCGGACGCGGCGTCGCGCACGACCGGCCCGCCCCCGAACCGTGCCTCGTAGCGGCGGTACCACTCGGCCCGCTCGTGCAGGAACAGCACGTCGTGCCGCGCCATCCGGCGCATCGCGAGCGCCGCGACCGGGCCGCGCGCGACCGGGTGGTCGGGGTTGCGGACGGCGCGGACGTCGCACTCCGGATGGAACTGGGCGATCATTAAGCCGCGCGTGACGGCCTGCTCCTTGAGTTCGGGGTAGGCGGCGTCCAGGACCGTCCAGCCGCCAGGCGCCGCCGCCGGGAACGCCAGCACCAGCCCGGCCAGGGCGCGGCGCGGCGCGGTGTCGGCCCCGGCGCCGCGCAGGAAGTCGTCCATCTCCCGGCAGACCAGCGCGCGCAGGCGGGCCGGGTCGGCGCAGTCCTCGGCGGGCTCGACGCGGACGTCGATCGCGTCGGCGTCCAGGGCGGGGCGCATGAACGGGCACACGTCGCCGTCCCGGCCGAGGAAGGGCGACGGCCGGGCGATCTCGTCGCGCAGCCACGTCATGACGGCGGCGGTGCAGTCAGGGGTGTTCTCCATCGGGGTCCTCCATCGGGTCACGGATCGGTGAGCGGGCGCGGGGCGGACGGCGCGACGGCCCATCCGGCGAGCGCGACGGCGGCGGTGGCGGCGCCGCTGAGCACGAACCCGGCCGCGACGTCGGCCGAGGCCAGCAGGGGCAGGAAGAGCATTCCGGCGGTCTCCCCGGCGCGGACCGCCGTGACGTCCAGGCTCATCAGCCGGATCCGGTCGGCGTGCGGGAACGCCGACAGCGCGGTCTGGAGGATCACCGACATGAACGGGGTGGTGATCCCGAGCAGGACGCACAGCCCGTCGAGGGCGAGCGGGGTCGGGGCCAGGCCGAGCGAGCCGAGCATCAGCCCGCACGCGACCCACGCGGCGCAGTACGACGCGGGGAACCGGCCGAGCGAGCGCAGATGGCCCGCCAGGGCGTTGCCGAGCAGCGCGCCCGCGCCGATGCACGCGGACGCCGTCGCGTACGCCGAGGCGCCCGCGTGGAAGCGCGCGGTGACGAGGATCGGCAGCGCGATCGTGACGGTCGTCAGCAGCGTCGCGACGCCGTGCACGGCGATGGCGCAGGTCAGCTCGGGCCGCCCGCGCAGCACCGGAAGCTGCGTCCGCGCGGCCGGGGCCTCGGGCTGCGCGGGCGCCGTGGCGCGGCCGAGCGTCGCGAGCGCCGCCGCCGACACGACGAACGTGGCGGCGTCGATCGCGTAGAGGGTCTGGGCGGGGACGGCCACCAGCAGCACGGCCGCCGCGCCCGGCGCCGCGAACCGCGCGACCCGCGCGCCCGCGTCCAGCAGCGCCACCACCTGCCGGATCTCGCCGGGCGCGACGAAGCCGGGCAGCAGCGCCTTCAGGTTGGGCTCGAACACCGCGCCGAGCGTCCCGAGCAGCACCGCGACGCCGAACAGGACGGCGACGCTCGGTTCCCGGACCGTCCACCACACCGGCAGCGCCACGGCGACCACCGCGCGGGCCGCGTCCACGGCGGCGAGCGCGCGGAGCGAGGCCAGGCGCGGGAGCACGCGGCGCCCGGCCGTCCCGACCAGGACGTACGGCAGCCCGCCCGCGACGGCGGCGAGGCCGAGCAGCGCCGCCGAGCGCGACGCGTCCCAGACCAGCCACGCGACGGCCAGCATGTAGAGCCGGTCGCCGATGACCGAGAACGTCTGGGCCGTCCACAGCGCGCACGGCCGTGGACGCCGGAGCAGTGC
This sequence comes from Actinomadura rubteroloni, assembly GCF_002911665.1. NCBI lineage: Bacteria > Bacillati > Actinomycetota > Actinomycetes > Streptosporangiales > Thermomonosporaceae > Actinomadura > Actinomadura rubteroloni. Next base: position 2,301,863 of record NZ_MTBP01000001.1, on the reverse strand, counting down.
GAGGTACCCCACCACGGCCCCGTGCGCTCAGCCGGATCGGTGCGGGATCGCTAATGCCCTGGTCATGGTCTGGTTTCCTTCCGGCGACACCGCGACCCCGAACTACGCGAAGTCATGAAGAGATCACTAAGTGTAGCCGTGTGAATACCGTCCGTGCCAGGTCTGCGACGTGAGTGTCACCCCGCCCGCGAGTCCGCCGTCTCCTCGCGGTCGCCGCGCAGGTCAGGCCGGGAGAAGCTCCGCGAGCAGGGCGCGGACGCGGGCGTCGATCGCGTCCCGGATCGGCCTGACCTCGGCGGCGGGGAGCCCGGCCGGGTCGGGCAGCGCCCAGTCCTCGTAGCGCTTCCCCGGGAACACCGGGCAGACGTCGCCGCAGCCCATCGTGATGACGACGTCCGCCGCCCGCACCGCCTCGCCGGTCAGCGGTTTCGGGAACTCCCGGGACAGGTCCAGCCCGATCTCCGCCATGACCTCGCGGACGGCCGGATTGATGGACGCGGCGGGCGCCGAACCTGCCGAGCACACCCGCACCCGTCCCGCCGCGCGGTGGTCGAGCAGCGCGGCGGCCATCTGCGACCGTCCGGCGTTGTGGACGCAGACGAACAGCACCTCAGGAACGTCGGGCACGGGATTCTCCGGTCGGGTAGAGCGTCAGGACGAGCACGGCCCCCAGCGCCCCGCCGACGAACTGCGCGGCGACGAAACCCGGGACCGAGGACGGCGCGATTCCCGCGAACGTGTCGGTGAACGCGCGGCCGACCGTCACGGCCGGATTGGCGAAGCTCGTGGAACTCGTGAACCAGTACGCGGCGCCGATGTACGCGCCGACCGCCGCCGGGGCCGCCGCCGGGGCCGCCGCCGCGCGGCCCTGCCGGGCGAGCGCGAACACCAGCGCGACGAGCCCGGCGGTGGCCACGACCTCGCCGAGCCACAGGTCCGCGCCCGTCCGGTGGTGGGCCGCGATGGTCACGGCGGGCAGGCCGAACATGAGGTCGGCGAGCACCGCGCCGCCGATGGCGCCGCCGGTCTGGGCCAGCAGGTAGACGGCGACCGTCCGTCCGTCGGCGTGCCGGGAGAGCGCCCAGTCCACCAGCGTGATCACGGGGTTGAAGTGCGCGCCCGACACCGGACCGAGCAGCAGGATCAGGACGGCCAGCCCGGCGGCCGTCGCGACGCTGTTCTCCAGCAGCCGCAGCCCGGTGTCGTCCGACAGCCGCTGCGCCATGATCCCCGACCCGACGACCACCGTGACGAGCAGCCCCGTGCCGAGCGCCTCGGCGAACGCGCGGCGCGCGAGCGTCATCGGCCCGGCGGACGCAGGACGGCCGACAGCCGCCCCAGCACCGCCGCGTCGACCCGGTGGTAGACCCACGTCCCGCGCCGCTCGGCGTCGATCAGCCCGGCCTGCCGCAGCACCTTGAGGTGGTGGCTGATCGTCGGGCCGGTCAGGTCGAACGCGGCGGTCAGGTCGCACACGCACGCCTCGCCGCCCTCGTGGGAGGCGATCAGCGACAGCAGCCGCAGCCGCACCGGGTCGGCGACGGCCTTGAACAGGACCGCCAGCTCGCCGGCCTCCCGCTCGGTCAGCGGCGCGCCGACCAGCGGAGCGCCGCACCCTTGATTAGACATGCGTCTAATTTGACACACATCTATCCAGCGTGGCTACCGGGGAATCACCGTGAAGCGGCGCAGCTCCAGCGCCGGGTTCACGCCCCGGACGGACGCCACCCGCTCCCGTTCGATCTCCCCCACCGCGACCCCGGGCGCCTCGCCCAGCGACGCGACCACGATGCCCATCGGGTCCACGATCATGCTGTTGCCCGCGCCCGCGCGTCCGCACTGGTCGGCGGCGGCGACGTAGATCGTGTTCTCGATGGCGCGGGCGCGCACGAGCGTCCGCCAGTGGTCCTCCTTCAGCGGCCCCGGCACCCACTCGGCGGGCAGCGCGAGGACGTCGGCGCCCGCGTCCACGATCCGCCGCGTCACCTCGGGGAACCGCACGTCGTAGCAGGTCTGGAGGCCGAACGTCAGGTCGTCCACGGTGAACAGCTCGGGGTCGGCGAGCGGGCCCGGGACGAGGAAGTCCGACTCGCGGTAGCCGAACGCGTCGAACAGGTGCGTCTTGCGGTAGCTCGCGGCGACGTCGCCGTCCGGCGCGACGGCCACCAGCGTGTTGGACGCGCGCTCCGGATCCCCGGTGCGCTCGGCGAACCCCGCGACGACGTGCACGCCGTGCTTGCGCGCGGACGCGGCGACCGCGGCGACGAACGGGCCGTCCAGCGGCTCGGCGGACGTCACGAACCGCTCGTCCATGCGCGGCGCGGTGAACATCGAGTACTCGGGCAGGACGACCACGCGGGCGTCCCGCGCGGCGGCGGACGCGACGAGGTCCGCCACCCGGTCGCGGTTGGCGTCCTTGTCCATTCCGGGCTCGAACTGCGCGACGGCGATCCGGACCATGCAAGCCTCCCTCGGCGCTCCCGACTCCGGTTTAGCAGACGGAGCGGCCGGGCGAATGTCCACCTCCGGCCCGTCCGGGATCCCATTCGCCGGGCGGAAGCCCGCATGATCTGCGGCGCGTCGCCGCGTCCATCGACCTTGGTTCATGGGACGGTTATGCTCCGACCTTATAAAAGCCAAGGGCGACCGCCGGAGGCGGGATGAACGTTGACGAAACGGCCCCACTGCGCGTCCTCGTCGTGGACGGCGATCCGCACGCCCGCGCCGAGGTGGTGGCCCTGCTCAAGGGCAGCGCCGAACTGGAGGTCGTGGCGGAGACGTCCGGCGGGGACGAGGCCGCCGAGCTGGCCGAACGCGTCCGGCCCGACATCGTCCTGCTCGACGCCGACGCCACCCTCGGCGGGCACACCGCCCCGCTGAGCCGCGCGTCCCGCGTGTTCGTGCTCGCCGCCCAGGGCGACCGCGCGACGGTCGAGACCGCCCTGCGCGCCGGCGCGAGCGGCCACCTGGTCCCCGGCGCGTTCACCGTCGCCGACCTGATCCGCGGCGTCCGCGACGCGTCCCGCACCAGCCTCGGCCTCTCCGCCCGCGAGGCCGAGGTCATGGACCTGATCGCGTCCGGCCGCTCCAACGGCGAGATCGCCCGCCAGCTCTTCCTGAGCGAGAAGACCGTCAAGAACCACGTGAACCGGATCTACTCCAAGCTCGGCGTCGGCTCGCGCGCCACCGCGATCGCGCTGTGGCGCGGCATGATGAGCGTGGTCACGGCCCCCGACCGGCCCGTTTAAACGATTCGCGCAGTCCCCGGCCCGCTGCTAGTCTTCTTCCTGTCGCCGGGACGCAACCGGCCGACAGGCGCCGTTAGCTCAATTGGCAGAGCAGCGGACTCTTAATCCGCGGGTTCGGGGTTCAAGTCCCTGACGGCGCACCGCACACCCCAAGGGCGAACGCACAGCGTTCGCCCTTCACCGTTTCCACCCCCCACCGCACGCGGGGGCCGCGGTCGCCGACGGGCCGGCCATCATGGGCTGGAACGAACTCGGTGACATGGGCCGGGCCACGACGAAAGAAGAACTCCGCGCGCTCATCGCGCAGGCTTATCCGGGCGGTGGAAAGGCGCGCATCGCGAACTGGACGGGCCAGCTCTGGCGTTTCCGCGCGGTCATCGAAGTCGGCGACCATGTCGTCATGCCCGTCAAGTCGCGGGGAACGGTCGCGATCGGACGGGTCACCGGACCTTACGAGTACCGCGCCGACGCCCCCGAAGGGTTCCGGCATGTGCGGCCGGTCCAGTGGCTGCGCACGGACATTCCCCGGGACGCCATCAAGCAGGACCTCCTCGACAGCATGGGCTCCCTGCTGACCGTGTGCGGACTCCACCGGGCCGACGCCGACGTTCGCGTCGCGCATCTCGCCGAGCACGGGACCGATCCCGGGCCGCTGCGCGATGACGACGCGGACGCGTTCGAGTCGTCGTCCCGGTCCGAGCTGCTGGCCAAAGCCGCCGAACGCGACCCCGCGCGTCCGGTCCAGATCACCATTCGCGCGTTCCTCTCGCTCTGGGACGCCGTGCGCCGCACCCAGGACACGGTCGAGCGCATCGAAGCCGATCTCGCCGACAAGGGCCTGACGACCCGTCCGCCGTTCACCGAGGGATGGATCGGCAGCACGATCCAGCTCGTCCCGCTCGGGGAGGAACCCGCCGCCGGGCAGGCCGACACCGGCGCGCAGGCCGCCGAGGACACGCGCGACGTCGCCGACCTGCCGCCGCTCACCCTGCGCATCGGGGACCTGGAGGCGGCGGGCCGGGGCGTCATGTCCGTCGCTCCCGGGCAGCCGTTGCAGAACGTCGTCACCACAATGGTCGCCCTGGGGTATTCACAGCTCGCGGTCATCGCGGAGGACGGGACGTTCCACGGCGCGGTGAGCTGGGAGTCGATCGGCCGGGCCCGCATGTCCGATCCGGATCCCGGGCTCGACCAGGCCACCGTCTCCGTCCCGCTCGTCGACCAGGACGAGCCGCTGCTCGACCAGATCGAGCAGATCTACGCCCGGGGGTTCGTGTTCGTCCGGAGCGCCGACAAGCGGAGCGTCAGCGGAATCGTCAGCACGGCGGACCTGACCCGGCAGTTCGGCGAGCTGGCCCGGCCGTTCGTCCTCATCGAGGAGGCCGAGCGGCGGTTGCGGCGGCGGGTGGACGAGAGGATTCCGCTCGCCGAGATCCGCAAGCGTGCGCCGCGTTGGAGCCGGGACGACGCCCAGTCCGCCGCCGTCCTCACGTTGGGCAATTACCGTTCTCTGCTGGACGACGACGAGAACTGGAAATTGCTCGACTGGAATGTGGACCGGCGCCTCTTTTTCGACCTGCTGAATTCGGTCAAGGCCATCCGCAACGAGACGATGCATTTCAGCCCCGACCCGCTCACGGCCGAGCAGCTCGGGCACCTCACCGGCTTCCTCGCGCTGCTCCGCACGCTCGATCCGACGTCCTGAGACCGCCGCCGCGCGGCGGCGGGCCGGGAGAAGCGATGTAGTTTTTGGTGCTTTTTCGGTCTCGTGTGGATTGTGTGCTTCTTGGGCGCGCGAAAGCGGGCGGGCGGCGGGCAGGATGACGGTTTCGGGGACAGGTGTTCTGGTGGGCGGATACGGTCCGTGCATGGACACGCGTCCCATCGTCACCCCGCCGCGCGGTGCGACGCGCGCGGTGCGGCACGGCGGGCGCGACGGTGCGCCCCCGGTCCTGCGCGTGTGGATGCGCGGGGACGCGACCGTCGCCGGGCGGCAGCCGGTCCGCCGCTTCGCCGCCGACATCGCCCGGGTCGCCGAGGAGGAGAAGCTCGAACTCGCGGGGTGGGAGTTCGCGCCCGCGGGGACGGGCGGGCTGGAGGCGCGGACCACCGTCCGGTGGGACGATCCGCGGGCCGGGCACGTGCACGCCGCCGTCATGTTGCGCCAGGACGCCGAGCGGACGTGCGAGTGGGCCGTCGCGGCCGACTGCGAGCACGGGTGGTGGTACGACGTCACCTCGCCGTGCCGGATGCTCGGGATCCACGGGGCGGACTTCCGGGACCCGTCCGGCGTGCTGTGCCTGGACGAGGCGGAGCTGTGGTCGCCCGAGCACGACGACGAGCCGGACGAGATCGAGGAGCCGCTGCGGATCATCGCCGACCCGGCGCGGACGGTCGGGCTGTTCGTCGTCAGCATCGGCACCGAGTCGCCGCGCTCGGCGTCCTACGGCCTGTTCCCGGGCGTCGTCGCGATGGCGCTGATCACCGAGGAGGGCCGGGACGCGCTCAACCGGCGGCTCCCCCGCCAGCCGATCCCGGCGTGCGGCGCGCGTTATTTTCCCGCGCCGTGCGACCCGTCGATGAGCGAGCACCGGCTCGGCACCAGCCACGCGAGCCGGTCGGCGACCTACCAGCGGCTGGTGGACGAGGCGCTGACGGCGCGGGCCGCGACGGCCCCGGCGGGGCTGGCGGCGGCGACCGTCGCGCTGCTCCCCCGGCCGCCCGGCGGCGACGACCCGGCCGGCGGCGACCTGGCCCGGCTGCGCGAGCGCGTCCGGCGGCTGGAGGACGACCTGGCCCGCGCCCGCGAGCGGCAGACCGCGACGCGGCAGGCGCTCCAGCGGGCCGAGTGCCGCCGGGAGGCCGCCGCGACCCGCGCCGACCGGCTCGCCGCCGACCTGGACGAGGCCCGCGCCCGGCTGGACGACCCCGCGCTGGAACGGCAGCTCGCCGAGGCGCTGACCGACCGGGACGTCTACGCGCAGGCGCTGGAGATCGCCGAGGAGGAGCGCGACGTGGCCGTCCGCGAGCGGGGGCTGCTGGCGATCCGGCTGGCCCGCGCGGAGTCCGCCGCCCGGCCGAGCGCCCGGCCCGCGCGGTCGCGCGCCCCCGCCGAGGAGGTCCCCGCCGATTTCGGCGCGCTGCTGACGGCGGCGGCCACAAGGTTCCCGCTGCTGCTCCTGGACGACCTGGACCCGGCCGGCACGACCGCCCTGGACGCCTACCCGAAGGCGCAGGTCTGGCGGCGCCGGACGTGGGACGCGCTCGCCACCCTGGACGCCTACGCGCGGGCCCGCCGGGAGGCGCACACGGCGGACCGGCGCGAGCCCGTCCCGCATCTGGCGGACGTCCACGCGTTCATCCGGGCGGGCCGTCCCGGCGCGCTGATCAGCGCGAACATCGTGGCGCTCGGCGAGTCGGAGAATGTGAACGCCGATCCCCGGTACCGGAACGCGCGGATGTTCACGGTCCGCCCCGAGACGCACCCGACCGGCCGCGCGTTCTTCGCCGCGCACATCAAGATCGACGGCCCGCGTCCCCCGGCGCCCCGGCTGCACTTCTACGACGACACCTGCGGGCCGACCGGCCGCGTGTACGTCGGGCACATCGGCCCCCACCTGCCCACGTCCCGGACCAACTGAGGTTTGGAACCAAATCGGTAGGAATAGTTGCCTAACCGTGCTGACACGTGGTCTCATACGGTCATGCGCGTTCGGCTGATCCTCGTCCGGCGGCGGCACGTCGATCTCCGGCGTGTCACCGCCGCGGGCTGTCACGTCTGACCGTCCCCGCACGTCCTCCCCACCCCCCGGCCCGGCGCGGCGCCCGACGGCGACCGCGGGCCGGAGCCTGCCCAAGGAGCCCTCGGACCCATGCTCAGAAAGACCCTCGCCGCCGCCGTGGCCCCGCTGCTCGCGCTCGGCCTCGCCGGCTGCGACCGCGCGGGCGGCGGCACCCTGAAGATCGGTTACTTCCAGGGCGCGGTCGCCGGGCCGGACGCCGTCGTCGCCGGCAACGCCGACCTGGCGAAGAAGGTCCCGGCGAAGATCGAGCTGCGGCCGATCGACAGCGGCGTCGCCGGGCTCGCGCAGCTCCGCGCCGGGGCGTTCCCGGCCGTCTCGGCGGTCGGCAACCCCCCGGTCGTCGGCGCGTTCGCCAGCGGCACCGACATCCAGGTCGTGTTCGTGGAGAGCCTGGACGAGTCCGGCCTCGCCGTGAACGCCGAGGTCAAGGCGCCCGCCGAGCTGAAGAAGGTCGGCGTCCTCGTCGGGTCCACGCTCGACTTCCAGTTGCGCGGCTGGCTGAAGTCGCAGAACCTCGCCGGGAAGGTGCAGGTCGCGAGCTTCGCCAGCGAGGCCGCCGAGGCCGCCGCCTGGAAGGCCGGGAAGATCGACGCCGTCTACATCAGCCAGGCGTTCCTGCTCGACCTGAAGAAGCACGGCGCGAACGTGCTCGTCTCCGCCGCCGACATCGCGAAGCTCGGGTACGCGGCCGTCAACTCGCTCGCGGTGACCAGCGCGTACGCGAAGAAGAACCCCGACATCGTGCAGCAGCTCGTCTGCCAGGTCTCCCGGGCGCAGGAGGTCGTCAAGGGGCCGCAGGCCGACACCTACATCACCGCCGCGACCAAGTACCTCGGCGTCAAGCCCGCGGACGCGATCCCGGCGACGAAGGACTACCCCTACGTCCCGAAGGCCGAGGAGACCGCGTGGCTCCAGGGGCCGGACGGGACGTCCGCCACCGGCAGGCTCGCCAAGAACTTCAAGCTCACGGCCGAGTTCCTGGTGACGCAGGGACGCGCGAAGGCCGTCCCGTCCGACGCCGAGATCGCCGCCCACATCGACCCGGGCTTCTGGGCGAAAGCGCAGCGCGGCGGCTGCAAGTGAGCGCGGTGACGCTGCCGGACGTCGCGCGGCCCACCGGGGTGCGGCTGCGCGACGTCCGCAAGACCTTCCACCGGCGGCGGCGCGCGGGCCGTCCCGCGCTGGACGGCGTCAGCCTCGACGTCGCGCCCGGCGAGTTCCTGTGCCTGCTCGGGCCGTCAGGTTGCGGGAAGTCCACGCTGCTCAACATCCTCGCCGGGTTCGTCCCGGCCGACTCCGGCGAGGTCGCCGTCGGGGGGCGTCCGGTGACCGGGCCGGGCCACGACCGGGGCGTGCTGTTCCAGACGCCGATGCTGTTCCCGTGGCTGACGACCTGGCAGAACGTCCTGTACGGGCCGAAGGCGCGCGGCGCGCTCACCGCCGAGGTGCGCGCCGAGGCCGCCGAACTGCTGGAGACGGTCGGGCTCGGCGACGCCCGCGACGCCTACCCGCACGAGTTGTCGGGCGGGATGCGGCACCGCGCCGCGTTCGCCCGGGTGCTGATCAACCGGCCGGGCGTGCTGCTCATGGACGAGCCGTTCGGCGCGCTCGACGCGATCACCCGCGCCGCGATGCAGCGGTTCCTGCTCGACCTGTGGCAGCGGCACCGGACGACCATCGTGTTCGTCACGCACGACGTCGAGGAGGCCGCGCTGCTCGGCGACCGGGTGTGCGTGCTGTCGGCGCCGCCCGGCGGGACCGAGGAGATCCTCGACGTCGACCTGCCGCGTCCGCGCAGCTACGACGACACCGAGACGCTCGCGTTCGTGCAGGCCAAGCGGCGGATCCGGGAGGTGCTGGAGCGGTGACGGACGTCCGCAGGATCGGCACCGGCGCGGCGGCCCTCGCCCTCGCGCTCGGCGTGTGGGAACTGGCCGCGCTCGCCATCGGCGACAGCGTGACGCTGCCGACCGTCACCGAGACCGTCCACACCCTGCTGAAGTACTTGACGCGCACCTATCCCGAGGTGCAGGGCAAGACGCTGGTCGAGGACGCGCTGATCAGCACCGGCCGCATCGTCGCCGGGTTCGTCCTCGGGACGGCGGCGGGCCTGGCGCTCGGCGCGGCGATGGCCGGGATCCGGATCGTCCGGGAACTGGCCGACCCGCTGATCGGCGTCCTGCGCCCGCTGCCGCCGATCGCGTTCATCCCGCTGCTCGTCGTGTGGTTCGGGATCGGCGAGACGTCCAAGATCGCGCTGATCTTCTTCGGGGTGCTGCCGATCGTCACGATCGCGACGCTCGGCGCGCTCGACGCGGTGCCCGACGGGCTGCTGCACGCCAGCCGCAGCCTCGGCGCGTCCCCGCTGCGCACGATGGTCCACGTCCGGCTGCGCGCGGCCGTGCCCGGCGTCATCACCGGCCTGCGCATCGCGATGGGCGGCGCGTGGACCAGCATCATCGCCGCCGAGATGATCGCCGCGACCGGCGGCGTCGGCTTCCTCATCCTCCAGGCCGGCAACTACCTCCAGACCCCGCTGATCTTCGCCGGGATCGCGTGGATCGCCGTGCTCGGCCTCCTCTTCGACGGGCTGCTGCGCCTGCTGCTGCGGCTCGCCGACCCCACCGTCCGCCGTTAGGAAGGGCCAGGACCATGACCGAGATCCGCCGCATCGGCGGGCGCATCGGCGCCGAGATCACCGGCGCCGACCCCAATGCCGTGCCGTACGACGAGCTGAACGGGCTGCTGCTGGAGCACAAGGCGCTCGTGTTCCGCGACGCGGGCCTGGACGAGGACGGGCAGATCCGCTTCGCGTCCCGGTTCGGCGACCTGACGCGGGCGCACCCGACGCTGCCGCCCGTGGACGACCGTCCCGACATCCTCCCGGTGGACGCCGAGGAGGGCATCCGCTCCAACCACTGGCACACCGACGTGACGTTCATCCGGACGCCCCCGGCGGTGAGCACGCTGCGTGCGCTCGTCGTCCCGCCCTACGGGGGCAACACGCTGATCGCCAACGCCGCCGCCGCGTACCGGGACCTGCCCGAGCCGCTGCGGGAGTTCGCCGATCGGTTGTGGGCCGTCCACAGCAACGCCCACGACTACATCCTTCCGCGCGGCGACGGGGACGCGGCCGATTCGTACCGGCGCACGTTCACGTCCAAGCGCTACAAGACCGCGCATCCGGTGGTGCGCGTCCACCCGGAGACGGGTGAGCGCGGCCTGTTCATCGGCGGGTTCGCCGAACGGATCGTGGACCTGTCCGCCGGCGAGTCGCGCGACATCCTGCGCATCCTGCAGAGCTACGTGACGCGTCCGGAGAACCTGCTGCGCGTCGTCTGGAACCCGGGCGACGTCGTCGTGTTCGACAACCGCGTCACCCAGCACTACGCGCCGGACGACTACGGCGACCTGCCGCGCGTCCTGCACCGCGTCACCGTGGCGGGCGACGTGCCCGCCGGGGTGACCGGCGAGCGCAGCCGCATCGTCGAGGGCGACGACGCCGCGCACTACACGCCGGCCGCCTGATCCGAGCCCGGCCGCCGCGTCCCCTCCTCCCTCGGCCTCCTCCGGGGACGCGGCGGTCGCCTTCCCTGTGGAGAGCCGCGCATGACCGTCACGCACGAGGACCCCGTCCTGCCCGACGACCTGCTGGCCGCGTTCGCGGGCCGCGCCGACCGCTACGACCGCGAGAACGCCTTCTTCCACGAGGACTTCGCGGACCTGCGCGCCGCCGGGTACCTCACCGTCGCGCTGCCGCCCGCGTTCGGCGGCGCCGGCCTCGGCCTGCCCGAGGTCGCCGCCGCGCAGCGCCGCCTCGCCTACCACGCGCCCGCGACCGCCCTCGCCACCGGCATGCACCTGTACTGGACGGGCGTCGCCGCCGACCTGCACCGCGCGGGCGACGACTCGCTGGACTGGCTGCTGCGCGAGGCCGCCGCCGGCGAGGTGTTCGCGGCCGGGCACGGCGAGCCCGGCAACGACCGCGACCTGGAGTACGCGCGGACGGTCGCCGTCCCGCACGGCGACGGCGGCTACCGCGTCACCGGGCACAAGACGTTCACGTCGCTGTCGCCCGTCTGGACGCGGCTCGGCGTGCACGCCCTGGACGACTCCGACCCCGAGCACCCGAAGATCGTCCACGCGTTCGTGGACCGGGACGCGCCCGGCGTCCGGATCGAGGACACCTGGGACACCGTGGGGCAGCGCGCGACGCGCAGCGACGACACGCACCTCGCGGACGTCCCGGTGCCCGCCGGACGGGTCGCGCGCGTGCTCGCCGCCGGACCCACCGGCGACCCGTTCGTCGCGTCGATCTTCGCGTGGGCGGAGGTGCTGTTCGCGAGCGTCTACTACGGGCTCGCGCGGCGCGCCCTGGACCTCGCGGTCGCGTCGGCGAAGCGGCGGCCGTCGGTGAAGCTCGGCCGTCCGGTCGCGCACGACCCGTACGTGCAGTGGTCGGTCGCGGAGGCGACGGTCGAGCTGGAGGGCGTCCTCGCGCACATCGAGCGCGTCGCCGACGACTGGGCGGCGGGCGTCGACCACGGCGACGACTGGCCGGTGAAGCTCGTCGCCGTCAAGTACCACGCCACCGAGTCCGCCAAGCGCGTCGTGGACCACGCCGTCAAGGCCGCCGGCGCGGGCGCCCTGCGGACGGGCGAACTGTCGCGCCTGTACCGGGACGTCCTGGCCGGGACGTTCCATCCGGCGAACTCCGCGACCGTCCACGAGTTGGTCGGCAAATCCGTCCTCGGCCTGCTCGCGGCCGGGGAGCGATGACCCGGGGGTCCTGGCCGTCTCAGGGGGCGGCCAGGGCCTCCAGGGCCGGCAGCGCGGCGGCCAGCGCCGCCCGCTGCTCGGGCGGCAGAGCCGCGATGCGCGTCGCGTAGAAGGCCGTCCGGTCGGCGCGCAGGCGGTCCAGCCAGGCGCGGCCCTCGTCGGTGATCGTCAGCAGGCAGGCGCGGCGGTCGGCGGGGTCGGCCGTGCGCGCCAGCAGGCTCATGTCCTCCAGCGTCGCCACCACGCGGCTCTGGGTCGGCGCGCGGACGCCCTCGTGATCGGCCAGGTCCACCAGCCGGACGGGCCCGATGGACTCGACGGCCGCGAGCGTCGACACCTGGCCCACCGTCAGCGCCTGCGGGGTGTGGCGGCGCGCACGGCGGTGCAGGCGGCCGAGCGCGTTGCGCAGCCGGTCGGACAGTTCGAGGTCGGCGGGCGCCACGTCCGGCGTCGTGCCGGGCGTGCGGCCGTCCGTCGCGACTGCGTTCAACGGGACTCCTTGGAACGTGGGGGCACCCGCGTGCACCGGGGAACGGGCGGCGCGGTCAACGCCTGCCACGAAAATAACGCGCGAACGCGTGCAAACACTCCCGGAGAGCGTCACGCTTCACCGACGGCGACCTTCCCGCGCGGCTCGGGCTCCCTCTCGTCGTGAACGTACCGTCCGCCGCGCAGCACCGACGCCACGCCCGCGAGCAGCGTGATCCCGATCGCCAGCCCGAACACGATCACCAGGCCGTGGTGGAACGGGTCGGAGATCAGGCTCGGGAAGTAGCTGTGCCCGGTGAGTTCGGAACGGTCCGCCGGGCTGAGCGTCGCGAGCGTCCCGGACGGCGCGAGCAGGCTCTCGACCGGGTTGTAGCCGAGGAACGCGGCGAACAGCGTCCCGACGGGCGGCAGGTTCCCGATCTCGGTGGCGACGCCGGACGGCACGCCGTGCGCGGTCAGGCCCGCCGTCAGCGTGCGCGGGAGCGTGTCGGCCAGCCCGGCGATCATCAGGGAGAAGAACACGCCGATGGACAGGACCATGCCGGCGTTGGTGAACGTCGCGGCCATGCCGGACGCCACGCCGCGCTGGTTCGCCGGGACGGAGTTCATGATCGCCGCGGAGTTGGGGGCCGCGAACAGGCCCGTCCCGGCGCCGTTCAGGAAGATCAGCCCGGCGAACGCCCAGTAGGGGAAGTCGGTCGGGATCAGCAGCAGGCCGAGCAGGGACAGCGCCGCGACGGCCAGGCCGCCGGTGGAGAAGATCCGCGCGCCGTACCGGTCCGACAGCGTCCCCGACAGCGGCCCGGCGGCGAGGAACCCGACCGTCAGCGGCAGCAGGTAGATGCCCGCCCACAGCGGCGTGTCCTCGTAGGCGTAGCCGCGCAGCGGGAGCCAGATGCCCTGGAGCCAGATGATCAGCATGAACTGCATGCCGCCGCGCGAGATCGCGGTGAGCAGCCCGGCGGAGTTCCCGGCCGCGAACGCGCGGATGCGGAACAGGTCGAGGTGGAACATCGGGCTCTCGACCCGGGTCTCGATGACGCAGAACGCGGCGAGCACGGCCACGCCGCCGATGATCCCGGAGAGCACCCACGGGTTCGTCCAGCCCATGTCGTGCCCGGCGTAGGGCTGGATGCCGTAGGTGATCGCGGCGAGCAGCGCGGTGAGGCCGACGGCGAACGTGACGTTGCCGAGCCAGTCGATCTTCGCGCCGGGGTTGCGGCGGCCGGTGTCGCGCAGGGAGAAGTAGCCCCAGACCGTCCCGGCGACCCCGATCGGCGCGGAGACGAAGAAGACCAGCCGCCAGTCGATCTCGCTGAGCAGGCCGCCCGCGACGAGCCCGATGAAGCTGCCCGCGATGCCCGCGACCTGGTTGACGCCCATCGCCATGCCCCGGCGGTGGGCGGGGAACGCGTCGGTGAGGATCGCGGCGGAGTTGGCCATCAGCATCGCGCCGCCGATGCCCTGGAACACCCGCCAGCCGATCAGCCAGAGCGCTCCCGCGCCGCCCTGGAACGGGTCGAACGCGAGGACGAGCGTCCCGACCGTGAACACCGCGAACCCCGCGTTGTACATGCGCACGCGGCCGAACAGGTCGCCGAGGCGGCCGAGCGTCACGACGAGGACTGCCGAGACGAGCATGTAGCCCATCAGGATCCACAGCAGGTAGCTGACGTTGCCCGGCTTGAGCGGGTCGAGGTGGATCCCGCGGAAGATGGCGGGCAGGGAGATGATCACGATCGAGGAGTTGACGGTCGCCAGGAGCATGCCGAGCGTCGTGTTGCTCAGCGCGACCCAGTGGTAGTGCTTCGAGGGCACAGGGGCATCCTTCGGGGGATTTATTTGCTTGTACTAAGCAAACTATAAGTCCTGGATGCCCGGAACGTCGCCGTCCCGTTCCGGCCACGCCCGCGCCGCCGCCGCACGATGGCGGCGGGCGCCCCGGCCCCGCGGGGCCTCGGGCTCGCGCCCGCCGCTGCTCGCGTCGTTCGCCGCGCGTCAGCGCTTCACTTCGCGGAGGCGGCCCGTCTCCACTTCGTAGACGAAGCCGCGCACGGCGTCCTTGTGCGGGATGGACGGGTCGGCCTGGATGCGGGCGATCGACTGGCGGACGTCGTCCTCCAGGTCCGTGAAGGCCTCCGCCGACCAGTCGGGGCGGACGCCGGTGTCCTGCTGGACGGCCGTCCGGAACTCCTCGTCGGTGAAGGTGAGCATCCCGCAGTCGGTGTGGTGGATGAGGATGATCTCGCGGGTGCCGAGCAGGCGCTGGCTGATGGCCAGGCTGCGCCGCTCGTCCGGGGTGACCACGCCGCCCGCGTTGCGGATGACGTGCGCGTCGCCCTCGGCGAGGCCGAGCACGCCGTAGGGGTTGAGGCGCGCGTCCATGCAGGCGACGACGGCCACCTGCTTGGCGGGCGGCAGGGGCAGGTCGCCCTTGTCGAAGCCCGCCGCGTACCGCTCGGCGTTGGCCAGCAGTTCGTCCGTGACGCTCATGGCGCTCCTTCGCGTAGTCGTCCGGTGACGCCTCCATAATCCTGTAAAACCAGTCGGATTAATAGGCTAGAGCGTGGCGGGAGTGGGCGCGGACGTCGGCGTCGGTGTCGTCGTGCGCCGTGCGGAGCGCTTCCGCCACGTCCGGACGGCCCGCCCACGCGGTCAGGGAAAGGACGGCGGCCTTGCGGACGTCGGCGTGCGGGTCGTCCAAGGTCTTGATCAGCGGTGCGGCGGCGGTGTCCGGTGGTGCGGCGGCCAGGCCGCGGGCCGCGCCGACGCGGACCTCCCAGGACTCGTCGTGCAGCGCCGCGACGGCCGTCGCGTCCAGGGGCGGCGGGCAGCCCAGGCCCGCGAACGCCGCCAGCGCGGCGGCGCGGACGAGCGGGTCGGCGTCGGCGGCGAGGGTCCCGGCCGTCCCGGCGGCGGACGGGTCGCCGATCGTGCCGAGGCCGTGCGCGACCTGGATCCGCACCTCGCGGTTGGCGTCGGCGGCGGCGCCGGCGACGCCGTCCGCGTCGTCCAGGGCGATGAGGCCGCGCACCGCCTGGAGCCGCACGCGGTGATCGCCGTCGGCGCGGGCCGTGCGGAAGACGGCGCGGTCGCCGAGGCCGAGGGCGCGCAGGACGTCCAGCACGGCGGCGCGGACGACGGCGTCGGCGGAGGTCAGCGCGGGGACGAGCGCGTCCCGCACGTCCGGCGACGCGGGCAGCACCTCCACCAGTTCGCGCAGCGCGGTCGCGGCGGCGCGCCGGACGGCGCCGTGCGCGTCGCCGAGCGCCCCGGCCAGGACGGCGGCGGTGCCGTCCGGGACGACCTCGGTGACCGTCGCGACGGCCGCGCGCCGCACCTTCGGGTCGGAGTCGGCGAGGTAGGGCGCGAGGTCGGCGGCGGACGGCCCGGACTCGGCGAGCCGCAGCAGTTCCAGCATCCGGGGCGAGCGGGTCACGCCGGACGCGGGCCGGTCCGTCCGCCGGACGGGCGCGGACGCGGCCACCGGCGCGGCGGCCCCCAGCAGGACGGGCTCGGTGCCGTGGTCGGGGACGTCGATGCCGTCCACGTCCACCAGGTAGGGCGCGACGGGCCGCTTCAGGAACTCCATCGCCCCGTCGCCGCGCCGCCGCAGGTTGAGGTGGTAGAACCAGGTTGCGTCGTCGCGTTCGGGCAGGTCGGCGCGGTCGTGGTAGAGGCCCCACCGGCTCTCGGTCCGGGTCAGGGACGCGCGGGCGGCCATCTCCGCGCAGTCGCGGATGAACGTGACCTCCGCGCAGCGCATCAGCTCGTGCGGGGTCCGCGCGCCCATCGCCGCGATCTCGCCGCGCATGCGGTCGAACGTCTCGATCGCCAGCTCCAGCCGCCGGGCCGTCTTGGCGGGCGCGACGTAATCGTTGACGAACCGGCGCAGCTTGTACTCGACCTGCTGCTGCGGCGGGCCGTCCGGATTGCGCAGCGGCCGGTAGATCAGCTCGTGCGCGGCGGCGATCTGTTCCTCGTCCAGCGGCCCGGACGCGTGGTGCCCGGCGGCGTGCGCGCCCGCAAGGTCGCCGAACACGAACGCGCCGATCATGTAGTTGTGCGGGACGCACGCCAGGTCGCCCGCCGCGTACAGGCCGGGGACGGTCGTGCGCGCGTTCTCGTCCACCCACACCCCCGACGACGAGTGCCCGCCGCACAGGCCGATCTCGGAGATGTGCATCTCGACGTCGTGCGTCCGGTAGTCGTGGCCGCGCCCGGCGTGGAAGGTGCCGCGCGTCGGCCGCTCGGTGGTGTGCAGGATGCCTTCGAGGGCCGTCAGCGTCTCGTCGGGCAGGTGGCTGAGCTTGAGGTAGATCGGGCCGCGCGCCGAGTCGATCTCCCGCTTGACCTCGGCCATCATCTGCCCGGACCAGTAGTCGCAGTCCACGAACCGCTCGCCGTCGGCGTTGACCTGGTAGCCGCCGAACGGGTTCGCGACGTACGCGCAGGCCGGGCCGTTGTAGTCCTTGATGAGCGGGTTGATCTGGAAGCACTCGATGCCGCTCAGCTCGGCGCCCGCGTGGTAGGCCATCGCGTAGCCGTCTCCGGCGTTGGCGGGGTTCTCGTACGTCCCGTAGAGGTAGCCGCTGGCGGGCAGGCCGAGGCGCCCGCACGGGCCGGTCGCGAGGATCACCGCGCCCGCCGCGACCGTGACGAACTCGCCGGTGCGCGTGTCGAACCCGGCGGCGCCGACCGCGCGCCCCGCGTGCGTCAGGATCCGGACGGGCATGACGCGGTTCTCGATCGTCACGCGCTCGCGCATCGTCCGCTGCCGCAGCACGCGGTAGAGCACCTTCTTGACGTCCTTGCCCTCCGGCATCGGCAGCACGTAGCTCCCCGACCGGTGGACGCGCCGCACCGCGTACTCGCCGTGCTCGTCCTTCTCGAACTTGACGCCGTACTTCTCCAGCCGCTTCACCATCGCGAACCCGCGCGTGGCGGTCTGGTGGACGGTCCGCTGGTTCACGATGCCGTCGTTGGCGCGGGTGATCTCCGCGACGTAGTCCTCGGGCGTGGCCTTGCCGGGGATGACGGCGTTGTTGACGCCGTCCATGCCCATCGCGAGCGCGCCCGAGTGGCGGACGTGCGCCTTCTCCAGCAGCAGCACGTCCGCGCCCTGCTCGGCGGCGGTGATCGCGGCCATCGTCCCGGCGGTGCCGCCGCCGACGACCAGGACGTCGCAGCGCAGCTCCCGCCGCGTGGACGGGGACGGGATCTCCATCAGTGGACCTTCTCTCCGGAGAGCGCGGCGAGGACCCGGCCGCGCAGCGACGCGTCCGGGGCGGGCGGGACGTCGGCGTCCAGTGCGACGCCGTGGCGGCCGAGGACGACGACGCGGTCGCCGAGCAGCAGCGCCTCGTCGACGTCGTGGGTGACGAACACGACCGTCGCGGGCGCGTCGGCGAGCACGTCCAGCAGCAGCCGCTGCATGGCCGCGCGGGTCTGGGCGTCGAGCGCGCCGAACGGCTCGTCCATGAGCAGGGCGCGGGGACGGCCGGCGAGCGCGCGGGCGAGCTGGACGCGCTGGCGCATACCGCCCGAGAGCTGGCGGGGCAGGCGGCGGACGGCGTCGGCGAGGCCCACCCGGGCCAGCCACTCGGCCGCCTCGGCGGTGCGCGCGGTGCGCGGGACGCCCCGGATCGCCAGCGGCAGCTCGACGTTGCGGCGCGCGGACCGCCACGGCAGCAGCGCGTCGTCCTGGAAGACGAGCGCGCGGTCGGGCGACGGGCCGGTGATCGTCTCCCCGCCCGCCGTCACGGCGCCGCCGGACGGCCGCAGCAGGCCCGCGAACGCGCGCAGCAGCGTGGACTTACCGCACCCCGACGGCCCGGCGACGACCAGGAACTCGCCCGCCCGCACGTCCAGGTCCAGCCCGGCGCAGACGGCGTGGCCGCCGTAGCCGAGGGTCGCGCGCTCGGCGCGCAGGGACAGCGGGGTCACCGCTCCTCCTCACCCGGCAGCCAGCGCGTGACGCGCCGGCCCGCCAGCTCGACGGCGCCGGACGTGACGCGTCCGAGCACCCCGATCGTGATCATCCCGACCAGCACGCCCGGGTAGTCGACGATCGTGTACGCCTGCCACGTCCGGTACCCGACCCCGAAGTCGCCGGAGATCATCTCGGCGGACACCACGCAGATCCACGCGACGCCCATCCCGACCGACAGGCCGCCGAACACGCCGGGCAGGATGCCGGGCAGCACGACCGACAGGAGCACGCGGGCCCGGCCGCCGCCGAGCGTCCGGACGGCGTCCGCCCACACCGTCGGCAGCGCGCGGACGGCGTGCCGGGTGCTGACGAGGATCGGGAAGAACGCCGCGACGAACGTGATGAACACGATGCCCTGCTCGTTGCGCGGGAAGAGCAGGATCGCGACGGGCACGAGCGCGATCGCCGGGATCGGCCGGACGACCTCCAGCAGCGGGCTGAGCAGGTCGTCCGCCCAGCGCGACCGCGCGACCGCGACGCCGAGCGCCACGCCGAGGAGGGCGGCGAGCGCGAAGCCCGACACGATCCGGACGAGGCTCTGCGCGACGTCCTGCCAGTACTGGCCGGTCTGGAGCTGGCGGCCGAACTCGCGGGCGACGTCCCTCGGGCCGGGGAGGCGGTCGAAGCGCAGTCCGAGGCGCGCGTGCGCGGCGGTGAGCAGGTGCCAGACGGCGAGCGCGGCCACGAGGGCGCCTGCGCGGACGAGCCTGCGGCTTCCGCGTCTCCTCGGTTTCGGCGCGGGCCGTTCCTTGGCGGCGGTGCGGGGTTCGTCCAGGGCGAGGGTCATGCCGTCCGCACCGCCTCTCCGTAGGGGACGTCCGTGGCGTTCGGGTGCGCGGCGCGGTAGCGGTCGGCGTTCTGGCGCGTGGCGAACGGGACATAACGGTCGCCGTCGTGCAGCCAGACCATCGCGTCGGCGAACCAGCGGGTGCCGGTGAGGGCGTCCTGGGCGTAGACGGCGCGGATCTTCTTGCCGTTCTGCTGGAACGTCCTGACGTTCTTCAGCAGGCATTGCGGATCGGCTGCGGGGCGGGTGGCGTGTTCGCCGTCCAGCCAGATCTCGCCGGCCTTCGCGGGATCGTCCACCTGCTTTTTGCACGCCTGGTCGGTGCCGGTGATGGCGGCCTTGTTCTCCGTGGCGGCGGCGTCCTGGTCGTATTTCGCGCCGTACGCGCGGCGGATGTACTGGTCGTCGATGAATTTGCCGAGGTCCACCGGGTTCTGCAGGACGCCGATCGACTTGAGGAACGGGACGTCATGGCGCAGCGCGTCGCCGAGCTGCTTCTTGACGGTCACGTCGAACGTGGACTGGCCGCCCGCGCCGTTGTAGAGATAGACCGTCTCGGCGGGAAGCCCGGTGCTCTTCGCGACGCTCTCGGCGGCCTCTACCGGGTGTTGGTGCAGGTAGTCGGTGGCCTGGATCTGCGCTTTCAGGAACGCCTGGAGGACGTCGCCGCGCTGCTCGGCGAAGGACGTCCGGACGACGACGCCGTGGAACGTCGGGACGTCCAGATCCCCGCCGTCGTAGAGCAATCGCGCCTGGCCCCGGTTCACCAGCAGGCCCGGCCAGGCGACGAACTGGGCCAGCGCCGCCGCCTTTCCGCTCTCCAGCGCCGACGCGCCGACGGACGGCTGCTGGTTCTCCGTCTTCACGTCCCCGACCGCGTATTTCTTGAGCGCCTGGACGAGCGTCCCGTGGCCCGCGGATCCGATGCTCGCCGAGACGGTCTTTCCCTTGAGGTCGGCGATCGTCCGGTATTTGGCGTTCTTGTCCACGACGACGCCGTTCAGCGAGCCGCGCAGGTTGTAGCCCGTCACCGAGACGAGTTCGGTGCGGGCGTCCGCGCCCTGCGCCTGCGCGCGGGATCCGTTGATGAGCAGCGGGTAATCGCCCATCGAACCGATGTCGATCTTCCCGGCGAGCATCTGCGCGGTGATCGGCGCGCCCGTGTCGTAGTCCTGCCAGACGACCTTGTACTTCGTCCCGAGGGCCTTCTCGAAATAGCCGAGCGAGCGCAGCAGCGTGCCCGCCGTCACCGTGTTGATGGTCTTGGACTGGTAGCCGACGACGACCGTCGTCGCGCCGCCGGTTCCGGCGTTGCCCGCGACCGAGCAGCCGCCCGCCGCGAGCGTCGCGGCGGCGATAATCGTGAGGGATCGGTTCACCGTGGGGTCTCTCAGCGCAGCAGATAGGGGATGTTGACGGTCACCGCGCCCGTCGGGCAGCGGTCGGCGCAGGGGCCGCAGTACCAGCACTCGTCCACGAACATGTGGGCCTTGCCGGTCTCGGGGTTCAGGGCGAGGGAGTCGAGCGGGCACACGTCGATGCAGAGCGTGCAGCCGTCGATGCAGAGGGACTCGTCCACCGTCACGGGGACGTCGGCGCGGTTCTCCGCCAGGGACATGACGCGGGCTCCAGTCGGGTTCTCGGGCACGCCGGAACGGCCGTTCCGGCACGGCGTTCGCGGCGCGGGTGGCTAGGTCGTGCGGCGGAGGGTGCCGCTCATCGTGATGCGGTCGCCGCGGAAGCGGATGTACTCCAGGTCGACGGGACGTCCGTCGGCGAGCCGGGTGAGCCGCTCGGCCATGAGCAGCGCCGTCCCGCGCGGGGTCTCCAGCACCGCCGCCGAGTGCGGGTCGGCGTTGACGGCCTCCATCGTCATCTCGGCGGTGCCGAGCGGCTGCCCGGCGAGCCGTTCGAGGAGCACGAACACGTCGTTGTGGACGAGGTCCTCTTCCAGCAGCGGTTCCCCGAGGTCGCCGACGATGTAGGTGAGGTCCAGCGAGAACGGCACGCCGCCGATCCTGCGGAGCCGCTCGATGTAGACGACGGGCTCCCCCGGCGGCAGCGCGAGCCGGTCGCTGATCTCCTGCGGCGGGGTGAACGACCCGGTCGTGCGGACCTCGTTCGTCACCTCGCCGTGGCCCTTCAGCGTCTCGCCGAGCCCGAGCAGCCGCTCGAACCCGTGCGTGTACTTCTCGGCGACGACGACGCTCCCCACTCCCGGGCACCGCTCGATGAGCCCTTCGCCGCGCAGCAGGTCGAGCGCGTCCCGGACGGTGTTGCGCGACGCGGCGAACTCCCGCACGAGACACGCCTCGGCGGGCAGCACGCCGTCACCGAACGCGCCGTTCACGACCTGCCGCCGCAGCACGTCGGCGACCTGCCGCGCCCGGTCCGCCCGCCGCCGGCGGACGTCGCCGAGATCTACCGCCGCCAAGTTCTCGCTGGTCACGCCGCAAACATACTTACCCAGTCGGAAATTGTGAATACCGCCGGCGCAACGCCACCCGACGCGACGGGAAAACGCCCCCCGCCTGCACGAACGCCGTCCCGGCACCCCGTTCCGCCACCCGCCGGTCAGATCCCGTGCTGGACCAGCTCGCAGTACCCGTCGGCGCCGGCGGGCGCGAAGTCGCCGATGCTGATCCGCTTGAGGAACTTTCCGCCCTCGGTCTCGCCCACCCGGAAGACGAACTTCTGGCGCGGGTCGAGGCCGCGTCCGCCGATCATGACGGGCCGTCGCACCTCGTACACGGCGCCCCACGGGCAGCGCCAGTACGGGTCCAGCCGCGCACCGGCCCGCGTCCGCGCGTAGTCGATCCGGCCCGCCTCCCACGCGGCGTCGATCCTCTCCTGGAGGCGCAAGGTGTAACGCTGATCGGGGTCGGCGTCCCACAGGGCGTCGAGAACGCCGGCCTTCGCCGGGTCCTCGCTGACCTTCGGGACGACGTGCGGCGCGGTGAGGGACCATCGGCGCGACGGCATCGTCTCCAGGACCCCCAGTTTCCCGACGTCCCCGGGTTCACGCGGCTGGACGGCGCGTTCGAGGTCGTGGCGGCCCGTCTCTTTCGCGGCCACGAAGTTTCCTACGGCGAGGTCGTGCAAGAACTCGCCCTTGACGTGGGCCCGGAAGGCGAACCGGCGCCCCGGCCGAAGCCTGCGGCCGGCGATCGTCACCTTGCGGTGGACCGCGTACACCGGGCTCCACGGGCAGATGGAGAAGGCGCCGAGGGGTTCGTCGCGGGCGTCCACGGCGTAGCCGATCGAGCCGTCCGCACGCGCCGCGTCGATCTCGGCGCCGATGCGCAGCGTCTTCGCCGGGTCCGGATCGACACGCCAGAACTCCACGACGTCGCGGAGCGCGCGCGGGTCCTCGCGCAGGCGCGGGAGCAGGTGGGGCGACGTCAGGCACCATGGATCGAACGCGGGCGAGCCCGGAAGGACGAGCGTCCCCTCGGCGGGCACGGCGGACGTGGCCTGCCCGCTGCGCGGAGTCGGCGTGCCGCGCGGGCCCCGCGCGGTACGCGAAGGCGGCATGGCGAGCGGAGTCGGCATGGCGGGTGAGGACTGCTCGGTGTCGGACGTCCCGGCGTCCGCCGGGGCCGGCCGGGACGCGCGGCGGACGCGGGCGCGCCCGGCCGTCATGCCCAGGCGGTCGTTGCGGTAACCGGCGATCAGGACGGGCATCGCGACGAGCTGACCCAGGTGGTAGTAGCCCTCCAGGGCGTTCTGGAGGCGCAGCTCGATCGCTTCGTGCAGGTCCGGCTCGGGGTCGGCTTCGAGGAGGCCTTCCGCGTAGTCCGCGGCGGTGGCAGCGTCGGCGGCGAGCTGGCGGAGACGGCGCACGTCGGCGTCCCGTTCGTGACCGGTGCCGACCGTGTGGAGGAAGACGCCGAGCGCGACGTCCGCGTGGCCCCGGATCGCGCGCGTGGCGGCGAGCATCCCGCGCAGGTGCGGTAGCGGGCAGGGATCGGCCTCGGCCCATGCCGGCAGGTGGTCGGGCAGCGGGACGATCTCGTTCACGTCGAGGTCGGCGTTCCCCGCCGCCTGCCGCGCCCGTGACGTCCACGCCTCCACCCGGTCGAAGCACGCCGTGACCTGGGCGTGCGTGACGGCCGGGACGTGCCCCGCCGTCCACCGGTCGGCCGCGTAGTCGGCGTCCAGCAGGTGCTCGCCGATGGACTGGAGCACGAAGGCGTTCCACGCGCAGAGAAGCTGGCTTCCCGTGCCGGGCGCCGCCGCCCACGGGTCGGCGCCCGCGGCGGCGAGTTCGCGGCGCAGCAGTTCGGCGTTGTGCATCTCGCCGTACGCGACGCCACCGGCCCGCCGGAACGACTCCAGCGTGCCGGACGGGACCTCGCCCTTCATCCGGGATGCCATCCGCACGATCAGGGAGGGCTTGTCCGCCGCGTCGCTCGCCATCGTCGTCCTCCCATGAGCCCCGATCCCGCCCGCACAACCGAGATCATCATCACCCATACCGGGAGATCCCCGGCGGCGCGCGCTCGTCCGTCAACGCGCGCGGGCGCGACGCCGCAAGCCGCGCGCTCGCTGGGGGAACGGCACGCCGTCACGCCGCAAGGCCGGCGCGGACGGACGCCCGCGCGCCGCCGTGACCGCTTCCGGCCGCCGCCCGGGCGACGGCGAGGACGGGCACGCGGTGCGAGGGGCGCCGCACGTTCGCCGGCGCCGAGACTCAGCCATCTGCTGGACGGTGCAGTGCCGCGGGTCAGAACACCGCGGTCAGGGCGTGGGCGGGCCGGGTGTGGCGGCGGGGAGGATGCGCGCTCGACGCCAGCACGAGGCGGGGTGCCGGGGGCGCGGGCGGGTGGGCGGCGAGGCCCGGAGTCTGTCGGTTATTTCTTGGTGTCTTCGTCGGGGACGGTGATCCAGGCTTCGATGTTGCCCTTGCCGTCGCAGAACTTACAGGTCGTCCCCTTCTTTGTCTGACCCTTCGTACAGTTCGGGCAGACCGACGTTATCTTCTTTCTTGCCACGGTTCCGCTTTCTCGCCTCAAGAAGGAGCTTGGCGCTCTCATAGGTGTGGATCCGCGTTCGCCAGGGATCGGGCTCCATGTACTCCCAGAAGTTCAGCACCTCCTGGTCCCAGCGGGCCTCGCCGCAGGCCAGACAGTGGACGACGCCGAGTTCCTCCAGCACCTTGTGCAACTGGTGCCGCCCGGTCGGACTGCCCTTGCACCGGGATTTGGCAATTTTGGCCATTTCAGGGGACATCTCACGGGCTGGCATGCCACCCACTCTAACCACGGTCAAGATCCACGGCCATCGTTTCCCGCCACGCGCACTATTCGCGCCTCACACGTCGCCGAGCGTGGCGATGACGTCCGGGGAGTGGCCGGCGGCGACGAGCGGCGCGCGGACCTCGGCGTCCAGATCGGGCTTGTAGCCGAGCAGGACGTCGGCCGGTCCGGTGAACTCGACGGCGCCGAGCGCGGCGGGCAGCAGGAGGGTCCGGCCGGGGCCGAGGACGTCCGTCCAGCCGCCCGAGCGCACCTCGATCGGGCCGCCGACGTTGGTGAACACGACGGCGGAGCGGAACTCGTGCCGGGCGACGGCGCCGGACGCGGCCGTCCAGCGTTCCAGGGCGAAGTGCGGGCCGGCGGCGCAGAACGTCCGCTCGACGTCGGCGGACGGCCGCACCGCGAGCCCCGGCTGGAAGTCCGGACGGTGCCACGGCTCCCATTCGGCGATGACAAGGTCGAGATTGTCCTGCCAGATGCCCTCGTCGAGGAGCGCGCCGTCCTCCTGGCGCCAGCACGCGGCGCTCTGCTGGACGTCCGACGTCTGCTCGATCTCGTAGACGAGCGTGTCCGGACCGAACGAATGGATCGTTCCACCCGGCACGTACAGCGTCTCCCCCGGACGCACCGGCAACCGCCGCAGCACCGAGTCGTAGTCCTCGTTCAGCAGCGCTCGGCGCAGAGCCTCCGCGTCCACACCCGGCAGCGTCCCGGCGAGCGCGGTGGCGCCGGGCGGCGCGTCCACGACGTGCCACGCCTCGGTCTTGCCGTTGGGCTCTGACTCCAGCCGGTGCGCGGTCTCGTCGTCGGCGTGCAGGTGGACGGGCAGCGGCCCGGACGCGTCGATGAACTTGGTCAGCACCGGGAACCGCGCGCCCTGGCGGCCGGGCCCCATCAGCTCGACGGGGAACTCCTCGGCGAGGTCGCGCAGCGTCCGTCCGGCGAGCGGGCCGTCCAGGACCTCGCCGACCGCGCCGTCCACGTCGCTGACCTCCCAGGTCTCGGCGACCGGGCCGGGCACCTCGGACGGACGGCCGAGCCGGTCGGCGATGGCCGTGCCCCCGAACGCGTGCGTCATGACCGGGGTGGTCAGCCGCAGCGGATACCAGTCCATGACCGAGCCTCCTTCGTGCGAGATTGCCGACCTTTCACCGCTACCCGCCGCGCCCCACGTGAAAGGCCAGTTCAGCCGGGTAGTCGGACGGCATGGAATTCGGATACACGCTCCTGTGCGAGCAGACACCGCCCAAGCAGCTCATCTCGGACGCGGTCGGGGCGGAGGAGGCGGGCTTCGCCTACTCCTGCATCTCCGACCACTACTTCCCGTGGATCGACGACCTCGGCCACTCCGCCTACGCCTGGTCGGTGCTCGGCGCCCTCGCCCACGCCACCGAGCGCCTGCGGCTCATGACGTTCGTGACCTGCCCGACCATGCGGTACCACCCGGCGGTCGTGGCGCAGAAGGCCGCGACGATGGGCGTCCTGTCCGACGGACGGTTCACGCTCGGCGTCGGCGCGGGCGAGAACCTCAACGAGCACATCGTCGGGCGCGGCTGGCCGTCGGCGGACGTCCGGCACGAGATGTTCCGCGAGTCCCTGGAGATCATCCGGCGGCTGTTCGACGGCGGGTTCGTCAACTACCGGGGCGACCACTTCCGCGTCGACTCCGCCAAGATCTACGACCTGCCGGCCGAGCGCGTCCCGATCGGTGTGGCGGCGTTCGGTGAGCGCGCCGGACGTATCGCCGCCGAGTTCGGGGACGCGCTCGTCTCCGACCAGCCCGTCGCGGACGTCGTCGCGGACTTCTCGTCCGGCGCCGGGCGCGGCAAGCCCGTCTACGGGCAGCTCCCCGTGTCGTACGGGACGGACGCCGACGACGCCCTGCACCGCGCGCACAAGCTGTGGCGGTGGGCCGTCCCCGGCTGGAAGGTGCTGGCCGAGCTGCCGGGGCCGAAGAACTTCGAGGCGAACTCGGCGAACGTGCGGGCCGACGACGTGGCGTCGGCCGTCCCGAGCGGGCCGGACGTCGAGACCTACCTCAACGCGGTGAAGACCTGGGCGGACGCGGGGTTCACGCACCTGTCGTTCTGCCAGATCGGCGCGGACCGGCAGGACGACTTCCGCCGGTTCGCCGAGGCCGAGCTGCTGCCCGCGCTGCGCGAGCGCTACGGATGACCGGGCGGCGGACCCGGGCGCGGCCCCGGGTCCGCCGGGTCCGTCACAGGATGGGCGTCCCGCCGGTGACGGCGACACGCGCGCCGGACACGTAGCTCGCCTCGTCGCTCGCCAGCATCACGTACACCGGGGCCAGCTCGGCGGGCTGCCCCGGACGGCCGAGCGGCGCGTCCTCCCCGAACGACGCGACCATCTCCGGCGGCATCGTCGCGGGGATCAGCGGCGTCCAGATCGGGCCGGGCGCGACGCTGTTGACGCGGATCCCGCGCGGCCCGAGCTGCTGCGCCAGCCCGCCCGCGAAGTTCGCGATGGCGGCCTTCGTGGCGTTGTAGGCGAGCAGGAACGGCGGCGGCATGTCCGAGTTGACCGACGTGGACGCGATGATGGACGACCCCGCCCCCATGTGCGGCAGCGCCGCCTTGCACAGGTGGAACAACGCGTTGAGGTTGGTCTCGATGGTGCGGTTCCACTCCTCGTCCGGGACGTCCTCCAGCCGGTCCCGCGTCATCTGGTAGCCGGCGTTGCTGACGAGCACGTCGATACGTCCGAACGCGTCCACGGCGCGGCGGACGACCGTCCGGCACTGCCCGGGATCGCGCAGGTCGCCCGGAACGAGCACCGCCTTCCGCCCGGCCTCCTCCACCAACCGCGCGGTGTCGGCCGCATCGTCGTCCTCCTCCAGGTAGGAGATGAGGACGTCGGCGCCCTCGCGCGCGTAGGCGATCGCGACGGCGCGTCCGATGCCGCTGTCCCCGCCGGTGATCACGGCGGCCTTGCCGGTCAGCCGTCCCGAGCCGCGATAGTCGTCCGCGCCGCTGTCGGGCCGGGGGTCCATGACCCCCTCGCGGCCGGGCGGACGCTGCTGCTGGACGGTCGGGCTCATGACGTCACCTCCGTGTCGCTTCCACTGAGCCCCGCAGCTACCCGCTCCCCCCGCGTCCCACCGTGTGCAGTGTCAATTTGACCAGCCGTTTGCCATGCCGTCCGACGGGCCGGACATCCCCGGCTGGCGCGATCCCGGAGGCCGAGGAGTCGGAGGAGTGGATCGTGGGGAGGCTCGGGGTGTACGCGGTGTTGCTCGGTTTGGAGTTGGAGCATTTGCGTGGCTGACGAGCCCGAGCATCATCGGGATCTCGGGTACACCGAGACGGAGTTCCCGGCGCAGCAGTTCAGCGTCGCCGAGTCGGAGCGCGGGCTGACGATCAGCGGGACGTGCCCGGCGTGCGGCGGGCGGACGGTGACGACGCTCGGCCGGGGCAGCCCGGAGGGAGCCAAGGGGTTCTTCCGGCGCGGCGCGGTGCGGACGAGTGCGGCGCCGCGCACGGTGACCGTCTATTGCGAGTGCGGGCATGTGCACGCGGATCGTCCGGCGGACGCGATCGACGCGGGGTGCGGCGCGTTCTGGGACGTCGAGCTGCCGTGAGCCTCGACAAGAAGCGGTGGGCACAGCGCGCGCAGGCGCTCAAGTTCACCCAGCTCGACGGCGCGCGCAAGCAGGCGGAAGCCTGGCGGACGGGGCTCGGGGGGCTGACGGCGCTGCTCGGCGCCGTCCTCATCGTCAAGGGCCGCGACAACGTGACCGCGCTGACGCCCGGTTTCCGGTGGTTCGTGGTGGTGCTGATCGGGGTGGCGCTCGTCCTGCTCGTCACCGCGACGCTGCTCGCGATGCGCGCGGCGGCGGGCAGCCCCGGCGCGGACATCCTGCTCAGCGGCGAGTCGTTGCAGGCGTGGACGGCGGACGAGGTCAAACGCGCCTCCCGCGCGATCCGCAGCGCCGCGTGGCTCACGACCGCCGCCGTCGCCTGCCTGGCCGTCGGCATCGGCGCGACGTGGCTCGGCCCGCTGGAGAAGCCCGAGAAGTCCCTCATGGAAGTGCTGTACGCGGGCGGACGGGCCTGCGGCGAGATCGGCGGCGCGGACAAGGGCCAGTTGATCGTCCGGGAGGCGCGGCGGCCGGTGGTGGTGCCGCTCGCGACCGTCCAGCGGATGCGGGCCGTCGCGTCGTGCGGCTGATCCCGCCCGTCCCCGAGCACGCCGGCCTCGGCCGCCTGTCCGCCGTGCTGCGCGCCGAGGACCGCGAAGCCGCCTACGACGGCCTGCTCGCCGACCTGCGCGCTGCTCGCCTGAGAGCGCATGGCCCGCAGACCCCCGGGTACGCGGACGGGCGACGAAAGGAGCGCACGATGACCAACATCCAGCAACCGTCCATGCGCCGTTCGGGCCACACGCCGACCACCGCGCAGCCCCCGCCCGAGGCGACCCAGCCGAAGGGCTCGCGCCGCCGCGTCCACCCGCACGGGACGGACAAGGGCGCGAAGGGCGGCGGCCAGGGCGGCGGCACCCCGCCCGCCCAGCGCCCCGACCACCCGGGCTGACCTACGCCCGCCCGCCCCCACAGCCCGGGGCGGGCGGGTGTGGGACGGTGCCGGGGACACTGTTCCCCGAGGACGGGAGACCCCGGCATGACCGATTCATCCGTGCGGTTGGAGGCCGACGGCCCCGTCCGGCACCTGGTGCTCGCCGCGCCCGCCCGCCGCAACGCGCTCACCGCCGCGATGCTGCGCGAGCTGGCCGCCGCGATCGCCGCCGTAGGCGACGACCCGGACGCGCGGGCGCTCGTCGTCCGCGCCGAGGGCCGGGCGTTCTGCGCGGGCGCCGACGTGACGACGCTGTTCGGCGACCTGGACCGTCCGACCGGCGCGATCCGCGACGACCTCAAGGCCGTCTACGCGGCGTTCCTCGGCCTCGCCGACCTGGCGATCCCGACGATCGCGGCCGTGGACGGCGTCGCCGTCGGCGCGGGTGCGAACATCGCGCTGGCCTGCGACATGGTGATCGTCGGGCCGCGCGCCGCGTTCGCGTTCAGCTTCGCCGACATCGGCCTGCACCCGGGCGGCGGCGCGACGTGGTTCCTGGCGTCCCGGCTCGGCGGGCACCGGGCGCTCGCGACCGTCCTGGACGCCGACACGATCGACGCCGCCCGCGCGATGGACCTCGGCCTCGCCACCCGCCGCGCGGACGACCCGGCGGCGGCGGCCGTCGAGCTGGCGAAACGCTGCGCGGAACGCGACCCGGCGCTGGTGAGGGACATGAAGCGCGCCGTGCGGCTCGCCGAGACGGGCCCGCTGGACGCGGTGGTGGAGTTCGAGGCGTGGGCGCAGGCCGCGTCCGTCGGACGGCCCGCCTTCGCCCGCTATGTCGCCGAGTTCCGCGCCCGCGCGCAGCCGGGAAATCGTTGATCGAAAGCATGTCGGCGCAGCGTGCCACGGGGGCGTTGCACGCGCGCAAGCCTCCGTGACCGGGTGCTCGCCGAGGCGTCAAGATGGCTGTCGTGCGGGTCTCGCCGACAGGCCCGCCGGTCCGCGCCCGTGATCCTCCGCCCTCTCCCCAGGGCGGAGGTCCGGCCAGCCCGTCCCGTCCGGGGCGGCGCGGCCGGCCAGGACGGAAGGTGGCCCGCCGTGGGAACCGTGCTGAGCCTGGGGCCGACCCCGGCGGACTGCCCACCGCGCCGCGCCGTCCCGGCGCCGAACCCGGCGCGGATGGACAACCACTATCTGGGCGGCAAGGACACCTACGCCGCCGACCGCGCCCTCGCCGACCGTGTGGTGGAGCTGGCGCCGGTCGTCCCGTCGCTGGCCCGCGCCGGGCGCGCGTTCCTGCGCGAGAGCGCGCGGCGGCTGGCGCGCGCGGGGTTGCGCCAGTTCCTCGACGTCGGGTGCGGGCTGCCGCTGCCCGGCGAGCGGCTGGACGAGATCGTCCGGCGGGTGGATCCGCGCAGCCGCGTCGCCTACGCCGACCGCGACCCGATGGTCGTCTGCCACGCGCGGGCGTTGCTCGCGGTGGAGGCGGGGACGTCCGCCGCGCAGGCCGACCTGCGCGAGCCGGTGCGCCTCCTGCACCACCCCGAGGTGCGGCGCGTCATCGACCCGGACGCGCCGACCGCCGTCTTCCTCGTCAACGTCCTGCCCGCCGTCACCGACGCCGAGGACCCGTGCACGATCATGCGGGAACTGCTCGGCGCGCTGCCGCCGGGCAGCCACGTCGTCGTGTGCCACCCGGTCCGGACGCCCGCGCTCGACGCCGCCGCCGCGCTGTGCCGGGAGGCGGACGTCGCGTTCGTCCCGCGCGACGAAGAACGGATCGCCGGGCTTCTGCGCGGCTGGGAGACGCTTCCCGCGACACCGCCCGGCGACGACGAATCCGCACTTCCCCTGTTGCGCCGCGTCGGAAGAAAGGCGGCGTGACCGCGTTAACCGGTGCGGTGGCCCGGCCGGTGCGCGCCCCGTTAGAATCAGGCGTCCGGCGCAGGTCTATTCCAGGGCTTTGGATGGCAACCGACAGCGAGCCGAAACCCCTCTCGGAGATCGCGGCCGAGGTCGGGCTGAACATTTCCGACGTCGCGGCCTTCTCCGGGCTGGACGAGAGCACCGTCTTCCGGCTGTGGGAGAACCAGCACTGGCTGGAACGGGCGAGCGGCCGGTCGCTGCAGACTCTCATCTCGTCCGTTCCCGGCATCGCCGAATACGTCACGACGCATTCGGTGGTGAAACGGCGCGAATCCCTGGTGGCCGATCTGGACGCGGCGGGACTGACCGTCGATCTGACGGTCCTCCGCTCGTCCACGGTGGCGCAGCAGCACCTGCTGAACGCCCTGGAGGCCGGCCTGCAGATCATGCGGGGCGAGAAGCCGCCGCGCGTGGCGTCCTACCTGGCGCGGTTCTGGGGCCGTGAGCAGGACCGCGCGCTGGAATCGCTGTTCGCCGGCGAGAACGGACTGCTCACCGACCCCCGGCCGCTGTTCGACGCGGCCATCGAGATCGCCCCCCGCCTGAACCAGCGCGCGTACTCGTTCCATTCCATCCTGGCCCTCAACATCCTCACCCACCAGGTCAGCAAGGTGACGCGGGAACTGTCGGAGGACCTCGCGTTCGAGGTCCCCGGACGGCAGTCGGCGTTCATGCTGCGCGGCGTCGTGATGGGCACGCTGATCGCCACCGACGACATCGACCTCGCCGAGCGGTACCGCCGCATTCTGGAGGCGACGCCGATGTACGCGGGCCTGGAGGAATGGTCGCTCCCCACCTACGCGCGCGACGGGCGCGTCACGTCCGATTTCACGCTGCCGAGCGACCTGTCGCTGCGGCACACGGCGGTCGAAGTGCTGCGCGAGATCGACGCGTACAACGACGCCTATTTCTATTACCTGGTCTCGACCTATCTTCCGCTGGCGCTGCGCCGGGACCCGAGGTTCGGCGGGCGCGTCGCCGACCTGGCCGCGGCCGTCCGCCGGCGGCGGGAGACGGTGCCGGACCGGAGGATCCGCGAGACCTGCGACCGCCTGCTGCGGCGGCTGGCCGCGCTGACCTGACGCACGAGGGAGAGTGGGGGCCGGTGGACGAGACGAGTGAGACGTTCGCGGAGGTGACGCGCGAGCGGTGGGAGGCCAACGCGGCGTACTGGGTCAAGGTGATCCGGGAGCACCGCGACCGGTACCGGACGGACCTCACCGACCGGGCCGTCCTGGACGCGATCGGCCCGGCCGACGGCTGCCGCGTCCTGGACGCGGGCTGCGGCGAGGGCTACCTGGCGCGGCGGCTGGCGGCGCTCGGCGCGGACGTCGTCGGCGTGGACGCGGCGCAGAACCTCGTGGACGCCGCGTCCGCCGTCCCGGCCGACGGCCCCGGCGCCGCCCGCTTCCTCCGCGCGAGCGTGGACGCCCTCCCGCTCCCCGACGCCGCGTTCGACCTGGTGGTGTGCAACCACCTGTTCAGCCATCTACCCGAACCGTCGCACGCGATCAACGAGTTCGGACGCGTCCTGCGCCCCGGCGGCCGGCTGATCATCCTGACGCTGCACCCGTGCTTCTACGTCTTCGATTCCGAGCGGGGGGCGTCCAACAGCGTCCCGGCGTCGGAGTACTTCGGCACGCGCGGCATCGACCAGCGTTTCCTCGTGGACGGCCTGGAATCCCCTTCCATGATCACGTCCTGGCTGCGGCCGCTGGAACACTACGCTGGAACGCTCCGAGACGCCGGTTTCGTCCTCGCCGACCTGCGCGAACCCCACCCGTCCCCGGAACAACTCCGCGACGACCCATGGTGGAAGGAGAGCTTCCCCGCCGCTCTCTTCCTCCTCCTCATAGCCGAACGCCGCTGACCGCCGTGACCGCATCCGGCCATCGCCCGCCCGCGCCGCGCCGGAGGACGTCGAGGCGAAGTCGCACCGTGCACCGCGATATCGCGAGATCCCCGGTCCAGAGGCATCCGGACGCGGTCGCCCAGTCTCGACCTTGTGCCGATCGTTCAGCGCCGAACTCGATGGGCAAGAAGCCGAACTAAGGAAGTAAAGGAGTTTAGACTCATCTCGTGCACAAGACGCGGCACAGGCTTAACAAGACATGCGCACTACCACACATACCACTAATCAAAGATCAAGGCCGCTCGTCTATAATGCCTGTTCCTTGAGCATGAAAATAACAAGGCAGGTGCGCTGTGGCAGCCGACGGCCCGATCGAGAACAGCGGACCCCCCTCTCCCGGCGGCACCGGCGGATCGCGCAATGTCCTGTCCGGCGGAACCGACGGGCCGGTGGTGCAGGTCGGGACCGTCCAGGGAAACGTTCAGCTGGGTCACGCCACTTCGTTTCCGCCACCGGCACAACTACCGGCGGTACGGCGACATTTCACCAATCGCACGAACGAAATGTCGTCACTGCGGGAAATAAGCAACCGGGTCCGTAATGGCCAAGAGCCATCGTTGACCGTTATCAGCGGTACCGGAGGAATTGGCAAGACCACGCTCAGCGTGGCCTGGCTGCAAAGTGTCCGCGACCTTTTCAGCGACGGTCAGCTATTCACCGATCTGCGGGGTTTCTCCGGAACGGAGCCCGTCGAGCCCGACGCGGTCCTGACCGGATTCCTGCGGGCCCTGGGGGTCGGTCCCGAGGCCATCCCGCCCCGGATCGACGAGCAGGCGGCATTGTTCCGCTCCCTCACCGCCGGACGCCGGATGATCATCATGCTGGACAACGCGATGTCGGCCGCGCAGGTCCGGCCGCTCCTTCCCGGGCACGGGCCGATCCTGGTCGTCGTCACGTCGCGCAGCAGCCTGCCCGGCCTCGCGATCGACGGCGCGTCCTACCTGACGCTGGGCCCGTTCGCCGAGGAGGACGCCCTCGACCTCCTGGACCGGATGATCGGCACGGACCGCGTCAGCGCGGAACCGGACGCGGCCCGCGAGCTGGCCGCCCTGTGCGACGGGCTGCCGCTCGCGCTGTGCACCTCCGCGTCGCAGCTCGCCGCCCGCGTCCGCTGGCCCATCCGGCGGATCGTCGACGAACTCTCCGACGAGCACCGCCGACTGACGACGCTGCGCGCGGAGGACGACTCCGTCCGCAACGTGTTCGACGTCGCCTACAAGGCCCTGCCACCGGACGCCGCCCGGATGTACCGGCTCCTCAGCGTGTATCCCGGCGCGTCCCTGCCGATCGAGTCGGTGGCGGCGATCGTCGGCGCCGACCCCCGGTCCGCGCGCGCGACGCTGGACGTGCTGACCGAGGCCAATCTCATCGAGGAGGGCGGCGACGGGCGTTACCGCTTTCACGATCTGGCCCGCATCTACTCGCGCGAGATCGCGCAACTCGTGGAGCGGCACGACGACCGGGACGCCGCTTTCCGGCGGCTGGTGGACCATCGCCTGGCGCACGCGGTCGCGGCCGACCGCGCGGTCATCCCCGCGCGCTGGCACCTCGGCGGCCATTACGAGGAGACGCCCGTCGTCGAGTTCGCGTCCGTCGAGGACGCGCTCAACGCACTGGAGACCGAGCTGTCCGACAACGCCGCTCTCATCGGATCCGCCCGCGCGCACGGCCTGCACCGCGAGGTCTGGCAGCTCTGCGAGGCCCATTGGGGCCTCTTCGTCTACCGCAAGCACTACGCCCACTGGCTCGCTACGTACACGACGGGGCTGGAGTCCGCAGCCGCCTGCGAGGACCCCGCCGCCGAAGCGCTGATGACCGAGGGCGTCGCGTCCGCGCACCTGAACATGCGGAACTTCGCCCTCGCGCAGACGTACGCCGAGCGCGCCATCGTCCTGGAGCGCCGGGCGGGGCGCGTGGTCGGGGAGGCGGCGGCGTTGGAACGGCTCGGCGTCGCCCGGCAGGGCCTCGGCGATCCCGCCGGAGCCGTGGCGGCCTACCGGCGGGCGCGGGAACTGCACGAGGGAATCGGCCGGGCGCGCGGCGTCGCGCTAATGGCCCGCCACATCGGCGACGCGCTCCTCCAGGACGGCCGGCCCGACGAGGCCGTGCCCGCCTTGGCGGAAGCGCTCGCCTACTTCACCGCGAAGAACGACGACTACAACCGTGCCCGGACGCTCACCGCGCTCGGCCGCGCGCACGCCGCCGCCGGGCACCGCGCGGACGCCGACACGGCGCTCGCCGAGGCGGCCGGCCTCGCGTCCGGCGCGGGTGCCCGGCACCAGGAGGCCACGATCGCGCTCGCCCGGGCGGACGTCGCCCGCGACCGGGGCGACGCCCGCGCCGAGCGCGGTCACCTGGAGCTGGCCGCCGAGTTGTTCGCCGCGCTGGGCTCTCCCGAGCTGGCCGAGGTGCGGGCGCGTCTCGGCCCGGAATGACGGGCCCTCGGGACGAGAAGACCGCGGTGCGCGCCGGCCACGATCAGCCGGAGCCCTTCGGCGTCCGCGCCCGCGAGGAGCCGGGCGTGCGCGAACGAGGCGGCCCACGCGGTCAGCGTCCACACGTCGCCGTGGACGGTGAACTCCGCCGCGAACCCGTCCCGCACGACGATCACGCACCGGTCCGGGGCGTGGACCTCGGCCCGCACCAGGGGGCTTCCCTGAACGTCCGGATCCGGTCCGGTGACCAGGACATCGGCGATCTTCGCCCACCCGGCGTCGTCCGGCCCGCCGAGCGTCACCGCCAGGTGCTCGTCCACGGCACCGGCGGGCGCCGGCGACGCGGTGGCGGGACGTTCGACGAGGACGAGCGCGACCCGTCCGCCGTAAGTCTGAGCCGTCACGCGGACGCCGTCCGGCGGCGTCCGGTCGGCGGCGAACGCCTGGACGAGCCGTGCGCTCATCGGACCGGCCCCCCGATCGGCTCGGGCAGCGGCACCGGCTCGGTCGACGCCGGAGACTCCGGCTCGGGAAGGTCCATCATCTTGTACATCAGCGCGCGCAGCCGCGGCGCGGCCCGGCCGGGTTCCCCGGTGAGCCGGTCGCGCAGCGTGGCGGCCCGGTCCGGACGGTGGCTCGCGATACAGCCCTCGAACTGTGGGACGAGCGGGCCGTCGAGGTCCAGGCGCGGGAAGATCCGTCCGACGGCCTCGGCCGTCGAATCAGGGGCGACGTCGCGGTCGGGAAAGGCGCCGAGCAGTCCCGGACGACCAGCAGCCGCCGAATAGGCGGTGACGGACCCGCAGTCGCCGAGCACAACGTCCGCCGCCACGATCGCCGCACGCCAGCCCTCCTCCGGCGGAAGCAGCCGCAGCCCCGGCGCGTCGGACGTCCACGCGAGCACCTGCCGGCGTCCGTGCCAGTTCCAGATGACCGGGTGCAGGGCCGCCGCGACGACGTAGCGCTCGGCCGGCAGCTCGGTGACGAGCCGGCGCAGTATGTCGGGACACGAGCCGACGAGACCCTTCCCGCCCCAGGTCGACGTCACGAAGACCAGCCGGCGGCCGGGGCCGACGCCGAGGGCGTCCCGGTACGCGTCCCGGCGCCCGAAGCTCGCCTCGACGCGGTCGTAGGCCGGGTCGCCGACGACGTGCGCGACCCGCTCGGCCTCGGGGACCACGTCGAGGAGCTGCCGCCGCTGCGCCGGGTGCGACAGCCCGATGGCGGACGCGATCACCCGTCCGCCCGCCACGTAGTTCTGCCGGGCCAGCCCGGCGAGGGGCCGCCGCACGGGCGGCCCGGCACCGTCCCACCGGCGCGCGGCCACGCTCGGCCCCATTCCGTGCTGGAGCAGCAGAACGGGGGCGTTGACGTGCTGCAACGCGCCGTCCCCGGCCGAGACGGCCAGGTCGAAGCGGTTCTGGGCGGCCTGCTCGAACGGGATCTCGACGGCGCCCGCCGCCCGGAGATACTCCGTCGCCCCGACCGAAAGCACCGAGGCGGGCGCGACCGTATAAACGACCTGCACCCTGCGGTCCCGCTCTACGAGCGGCAGCACGTCCGCGAGCCGCGTGGCCGCGGTGACGTGGTGGACGACGGCCAGCACCGTCCGCTCGGCGGTGAGCGTCGCCCCCTTGGACCGGCCGATCCCGAACGGTCCCCTCCTGTATTCCATGCGTCCTCCCCGTGCCGGACTCCCGACGGCGCGGGCTTGCGCGCCAGTCGGATCGTCGGCTCAGGGACCGGACGGTTCACCTGCACTCCCCCGGACGATTTCCCTGCAACGCAGGACAGACGGGGAAAACAGAAAACGAGCGGACCCGGAGGTCCGCCCGCGGTGTTCGCGACCGCTGGGGCACGGTCGCGAACCGGCGATCACACCATGAAAATCGCGCTTTGGAACGTGCCCACCGTGTCGCGCGGCTGAACGACGTGGTGTCTGCCGGACTTGGCGGCGATCCCCGCCGAACGGCCGGGCGTTTCGGACGCCCCGGACACCGCGCTCGTGATCAGACTGAAACCAACGACTGCGGCGGCAGCAGCCACGAAAGTGAATTTCTTCACGGCGATCCTTCCAGATGCGTCACCATTGACGCACGTGACAAACGGTACCGTGACGTAGAGCGCACGGGCGGACTCAACGAACATGTCGTGAGGGTATAGGAAAGATCGCCTACATCGCGACTTACCTGGCAGACCGCCGCCTTGCATAGGATGCCATGTTTCGGTCGGGCGTGCGACACAAAGGTGAGATTCTCAACGTATCCCAGCGGTAATAGTCTACTTTTACCTAGAAAGACCGATTTGTCCGTGCGAGACTGGGGGCGATTCATCGGTCGGGGGGTCGACTCATCCGTTCACGGGAGGAACCGGATGACGCTGATCGGTGTTCTCGGCCCGGTCGGACTTCTTTCCGACGGCTCGCTCCACACCACGGGCACGCCGAAGGAGAACCACGTTCTCGCCGTCCTGGCGCTGAACTGCGGACGGACCGTCCCCACGAACACGCTCATCCACCGGGTATGGCCCGGCACCCCGCCGGCCAACGCCCGCACCACGCTCGGCAGTTACATCACCAGGCTTCGCGGGCGCCTGCGATCCCTCGCCGGGGCAACCGCGTCGATCATGGCCGAGGCGGACGGTTACCGGCTCGCCGCCGACCCCGACCTCATCGACGTCCACCGCGCCGAGCGACTGCGCAGGCAGGCCCGTTCCCTCGCCGACAGCGGCGAACGGGAACAGGCGCGCGAACTCTTCCTCCAGGAGGACCGTCTGTGGCGGGGCGAGCCGCTGCACGGCCTGGCCGGACCGTGGGTCGAGGCCGAACGCCTCAGCCTGGAGGAGGACCGGCACGCCGCCCGGCTGGAGCGCCTGGACCTCGACCTGTGCCTCGGCCGGCACGCGCTGGTCGTGGGCGAACTCCAGCGGCTCGCGGCCGGCCGTCCGGCCGACGAGCAGGTCGCCGCCCTGCTCATGACGGCGCTCCACCGCTGCGAACGGCAGGCCGACGCGCTCGCCGCGTACCGGCGCGCCCGCCGCCATCTGTGCGATCAGCACGGAACCGAGCCGGGTCCCCGGCTGCGGGACCTCCACGAGAGCATCCTCCGCGGGGACGGCGGCCCCGCCGCTCCCCCGCATCGCCACGGCGGGACCGCGCGGATCAACGAACTGCCGCCCGTGGACTCCCGGTTCACCGGCCGCAAAGAGGAACTGCGCGGCCTCCTCGGCGCCGGAGATGCACGGATCACGGTCATCACGGGAATGCCGGGCGTCGGAAAGACCGCGCTGGCCGTCCGCGCGGCGCACCGGCTGGCACGGGGGCGGACCGACGCGCTGTTCGTCACCTTCGACAGGCCCGGCGCCGGCCCGTCCTCTCCGTTTCTGCACACGGTCTTCCCCGACCTGCTGCTGCAACTGGGGATCGCTCCGCCGAGGATCCCCTTCGAGCCGGAACGGCAGCGCGACCTGTGGCGGCGCGAGGCGACGGGACGGCGCCTCGTCATCGTCCTGGACGACGTCGTCCACCTCGACCAGTTCCGCGACGTGGCCACCGGGCTTCCCGACTGCCGCGTGCTCGTCACGTCCCGTCGGCGGCTCGACGCGCCGGCGGGATCCGGGCACCTGCCGCTGGCCCCGCTGAACGCCGTCGATTCGCGCGGCCTCGTGACCCGGGTCGCCGACGACGCCCTCGACCCCGCGACCGTGGACGCCATCGTCGAGCAGTGCGGCGGGCTCCCGCTGGCGCTGTGCCTCACGGCCAAGTCCGCGACACGGGAGCCCGCCGGGGCGGCGTTGCCCGGCCTCGCGCCCGGCGAGCCCGACCGGTCCCCCGTGTGGGAGGCGTTCATGCGCTCGTACCGGACGCTGAACGACGAGCAGCGCCGGTTCTTCCGGTCCCTCGGCTCGAACCCGTGCGCCGACATCGGCGAGGAGGCCGCCGCGGCGCTCACGGGCCGCCCCTCCACCGCCGTCCGCGCGGCGTTCGACGTGCTGCGCGACCAGCACCTCATCGAGGCGCCCCGGCAGGGACGGCTGCGGATGCACGGGCTCGTCCGGGACTTCGCCTACCGTCTCGCGCTCACCGAGGACGCGCCGCAGGAGCACCGGCGGCGTACGGGCCGCCTCCTCACGTACTACCGGCGCCACGCCGAACGGGCCGACACGCTCCTGTTCGAGCACCGGCGGCGCCTGCCCGGACACGGCGGAGCGAGCCCGGTGCCCGGTCTGACCGACGCGGCGTCCGCCCAGGACTGGTTACGCGAGGAGATGGACAACGCCCTGATCATGGCGCGCCACGCCCTGGAGCACGGGTGGGAGCGCGACGGGATCCTGATCGTGCATGCCCTGGCGCAGTGCCTGGAGATCGGCGGCCGTTACGAGCGCGGCGTCGAGGTGCAGGACGCCGCCGTGCGCGCGGCCCGGGAGACCGACGACCTCGCCGCCGCCGCGCGGTTGCTGTACGAGACGGGCTTCACCCACTTCCGCACCAGCGCCCCCGGCCGCGCCCTGCCGTACCTGCGGGACGCCCTCGCCGGCTTCCAGACGCTGCGCGACAAGCCAGGCGAGGCGGACGCGCGCGACGTGATCGGGATCGTCCTGTGGACCACCGCCCACTACAGGGAGGCACTCGCCCACTTCCGCGACGCGCACGCGCTCTACGCGGTCATCGGCGACGAGCGCGGGATGACCGAGACGATGGCGCACGCGGGCATCGCGCTGTGGCATCTCGGCCACTACGACGACGCCGAGGACCACCTGCGGCGCTCGCTGAACGACTACCGGGCCATCGGCGACGAGCGCGGCGAGGGCAGGGTCGTGAACAACCTCGGAGAGATCAACCGGCTGCGCGGCTACCACCGGGACGCGGCCGAGTGCTACCGGCGGTCGGGCCGCATCTTCGCCCGGCTGGTCGGGCCGCTGAACGAGGCGATCGTCCAGAACAACCTCGGGAACGTCGACCAGTACAAGGGACGGTACGAGGACGCGCTGCGGCGCTACCGGACGGCGATCGCGGTGTTCCAGAACTTCGGCGACCGGCGGAACACGGCCGACGTCCTCAACAGCATCGGTGCCACGTTCATGATGGAAGGCCGAGCGGTCGAGGCGGCCGCCCATTACGAGAAGGCCGAGCGGCTCGCCGCGGAGGTCGAGGACCCCTATCTGCGCGCCCTCGCCCTCTACGGGATCGCCGACGCCCATCACGCCGCCGGACGGTATCCGGCGGCGGAGGAGCACTTCGGCCGTGCGCTGACCATCGCCCGCCAGATCAGCGACCCCTACCAGGAGGCGCGGGCGCACGACGGCCTGGCGCGGACCGCCCTGCAATCCCAAGGCCAGGCCGCCGCGCGCATCCACTGGCTGCAGTCGCTCGATCTGTTCACTCGGCTCGGTGTGCCGGAGGCCAAGACGATCGACATCAA
Organism: Actinomadura rubteroloni; assembly: GCF_002911665.1. Taxonomy (NCBI): domain Bacteria; kingdom Bacillati; phylum Actinomycetota; class Actinomycetes; order Streptosporangiales; family Thermomonosporaceae; genus Actinomadura; species Actinomadura rubteroloni. The sequence continues at coordinate 2,261,279 of NZ_MTBP01000001.1, read as the reverse complement.
GCTTCAGACGATGGGCGGGCTCGCGTCGTAGGTCAGCGGGGGCGGGGGAAGGCGTTGCGGCGGGCGAAGGCGTTCAGGTCGGCCCAGTCGTCGCCGGTGTGGGCGTGGTTCGGGTCGAGGCAGCCGAGGGTCATGGGCTGGGGGACGGTGTAGCGGGGGGCTTTGAGGTTCGGGGGGTTCTCGAAGTCGAGGACTTCGGCGAGGTTGCGGGCCGCCGCGTCGCGGACCGAGAGGGGGTCCAGGCCCCAGCGCCATTCGACGAGTTTCAGGACGGACGTGTGGTCGTAGGTCTCGTGGGCGACGGCGCCGCGGCGGGCGCGGGGGGAGATCAGCAGGCAGGGGACGCGGAAGCCGCGCAGGCCCGTGCCGAGGTCGGGGCGCGGGTCGGGGCCGGCGGGCGGCGGGACGTGGTCGAAGAAGCCGCCCCACTCGTCGTAGTTGATGACGAGGAGAGTGCGTTCCCAGTTCGGGGAGTTCACGACGGCCGTGTAGACCTTGTTGAGGAACGCCTGGCCGAAGCGGATGTCGGCGAGCGGGTGCTCGTCCTCGGAGAGGCCCGGCAGCAGTTCGCCGAGGAAGCCGGGCTCCACGAAGCTCAGCGCGGGCAGGTCGCCGTTCTTGGCGTCGTTGTAGAACTCCCAGATGTTCTTGCTGATGTCGAGGTGCTTCAGGCCCCACAGGGCCGTGAAGGGGACGTCGCTGAAGTAGTAGCGCGCCGGGATCTTCTTGGCGGCCAGCCGGTCCCAGATCGTCGTCAGCTCGGAGATCGCGAACGTGTTGGAGATCCGGTCGGTCTGCGCCGCGTGCTGGAAGATCCGGTTCGGGAACGTGGACGACATGACGGCCGGGAAATAGCGGTCGCAGACCGTCCAGTCGCGGGCGGCGTGGCCGTGGAAGCCCAGGTCGGCGCCCTCGTAGTAGCTGATGGAGAAGACGTCGTTGTTCCCGGCGCGCAGCCAGCCGTCGCAGGCGCCGTCGTTGTACTCGGTGCGCCCGCCCGCGTAGGAGTGGTCGGGGTCCTGGAAGCCGCAGCCGTGCGGAACGGTCAGGTGGTGGGTGGCGTGGGACGCGCCGGACGCGTCGGTGAACGTCAGGCCCGCCTGGCGTCCGTCCGCGCCGGGCAGCCACCCGAGGTAGTGGTCGAACGACCGGTTCTCCATCATCACGACGACCACGTGGTCGATGCCGGAGTCGCGCGGGTCGGGGAGCGTCCCGACCGGCGCGGTCGCCGCCGTCGTCGCCGCCGCGCTGCCGCCCGCCGCGACGACCGCCGCTCCCGCCGTCCCGGCGAGAAAGCCCCGCCGGGTGAGTTCCTCGATGCCCATGCCTCGTCCTCCCGTCGCTGCGCCGCCGAGCGAAGTATCACGACTCGTGCGGCTCCGGGGAAGAACGGGAGGCGAGTGGAAGATGAAGGAAATTCATCCCCAAAGGACGGCAGAATGGGTTTCTAGAACCGGACTCGGCACAGGAGGCCGCCCATGACCGTCCGCGTCGGACGACGGGACACCGTCGCACTCGTCGGCATCGACCGGCCCGACCGCCGCAACGCCGTGGACCGGCCGACCGCCGACGCGCTGGTCGCCGCGTTCCGCGACGTCGAGGCCGACGACGCAGTGACCGCCGCCGTCCTGTACGGCACCGGCGGCACCTTCTGCGCGGGCGCCGACCTGCGCGCCGTCGGCACCCCGGACGGCAACCGCGCCGAACCCGACGGCGACGGGCCGATGGGGCCGACGCGGATGCGGCTGTCCAAGCCCGTCATCGCGGCGGTGAGCGGGCACGCCGTCGCGGGCGGGCTGGAGCTGGCGCTCTGGGCGGACCTGCGCGTCGCCGACGACACCGCCGTGTTCGGGGTGTTCTGCCGCCGCTGGGGCGTCCCGCTCATCGACGGCGGGACGGTCCGGCTCCC